>NZ_JAERWM010000013.1:0-39365 GCF_016918125.1 Aeromicrobium sp. YIM 150415
GGGCCCCCCGTTGGGTGAGCCCGGTACGTCCGCGTTGCCCATGTGACGGCTGCGGGGGGGGGGGGGGCGGCCCGCCCCCCCCCCCCCGCTACTCTGTGCCCACAGCATGCAGTCCGCGCACAGAGAGGGGTGCCCGTGACCTCGGAACCCGATGCGACCGACGGCATCGATCAACGCAACTACGTCGGATCGGTGCTGAAGGCCTGCCGGCTGATGGCCTACTTCGACCACCAGCGCCCTGACCTGACGCTGGCGGAGATCGCCGAGCGGTCGGGGATGAACAAGACGACGGTCTACCGTCTTCTCAACACGCTGGTGATGGCCGGATGGCTCGCCCGGGGGGACGGCAACTCCTACCGGCCGACGATGCGGGTGTTCCAGATCGGGTCGGTGGCCCTGGCGTCCACGACGCTTCCGGCGGAGGCCAAGCCGCTGCTGCGCGAGCTCGCCGAGGACTTCGGCGACACCGCCTATCTGATGGTGCCCAGCGGCCGGCATGCCGTCTGCATCGATGCGGTGACCGGTGATTCCCCGGTCACCGTCAACGCCGTGGCGATCGGCTCCAGCCTGCCGCTGCACGCGGCCGCCGGACCGGTGACGATGCTCGCCTTCGTGCCGGGGCTGCTGGAGGAGGAGCTCGCCCATCACGACCGGGAACCGTTCACGCCCGGCACGGTGACCGAGGCCGAAGACCTGCGGGCGCTCGTGGCACGCGTCCGCGACCAGGGGTACGCAGTGAGCGAGGGCGACTTCCTCGGCAATGTGGCGGCCGTCGCAGCTCCGATCTTCGGCCCCGATGGCACGTGTATCGGGACGATCAGCCTGGGCGGGACCGTGGACCGGATTCGCGGCGAACGGTCCGAGGCGATCCTCGAAGCCGTGCGCGGGGCCGCCGGACGGCTCACCTCCCGCTTGCAGGGTCGTTGACGACCCGGCGGTGACGAGTCCCACACGGGTCGCTGAGCACACCATCCGAAGGTGACGATAGACTCCGCTTGTACCACAAACGACTTTGGAGGGAAACCCCCCATGAAACGACACCAGCGCCTCGCTGGAGCCGCCGCCGCTACCGTGCTCGCGACCTTCGGCCTGGCTGCCTGCGGCAGCGACGATGCCGACGAGCCCGAGAGCTCCGAGACCACCCCGGCCGAGGAGACCGAAGAGACCGAGGCCGCCCCGGCCGCTGAGGGAACCCCGTCCTGGGCCGCCGAGCCCACCGACGGTGGCGAGCTGATCTCCACCATCGAGGCCGGTGACGTCACGGTCGAGGTGTACCAGATGGGCACCGCACCGGCTCCCAAGGACGGCAACTGGGTCGACCCCGACACCAACGAGCCGCTGATCGCCGAGGGCGACGACCTCGTCTTCCTGAACTACGTGGTCACCAACAACGGCGACCCGATCGACCTGGGCTCCAGCCTCGTGGACGTCTCCGCACGCTACGACGACTGGGAGTACATGCAGGGCATGGGCGGCATCACCGACTCGGCGCTGGCCGAGGAGATGGGCATCGTCACCAGCCCGATCGACGAGATCGCCGATCCGACGGTCTACACGCTCGGCACCGGTGAGAGCTACTCCTTCGGCGAGAACTTCCACTACCAGGCCGACTCGCCAATCACCTTCGACGTCACGATCACGCCGGTCGACGAGAACGGCGACCTGATCCACGACGACAAGATCGAGGCCGAGGGCACGGGCACCGTCGCCTGATCTCCTCCTTCACGAGGCCCGGATCGCACCCGCGGTCCGGGCCTTCGTCATTGCCGACGACACCGTAGCCTGGTGACCGTTCCGACCGAGGGGGTTCCAGGTGGCCGAGAAGCCGGAGAGGTTCTTCGACGCACGCGGGAGGCAGGAGTATCTGACCGCGCGCGAGGCGGAGCTGCGGGCTGATCGTGGCCGGCGGGCGCCGCTCGGCGAGGTCGCCGGGGTCTTCGCCCGGCTGCTGGCGGTCGAGCTCGCGACGATCCTTGGGCTGATGGTGCTCATCGCCGTGCTCGCCCGGCTGGAGGACGGCGACGCCGGGTGGCAGTCGGCCTTCCTGGGGCCGACGCTCCTGCTCCTGGTGCCGCTGGCGGGGACCGTGTGGACGCTCATCTCCCTCGGCAAGCACGAGTTCTCGGGCCCGCCGGGACCCATGGCGATGCGAGTGTGCGTCGCCCTCATGGTCGCCGCCTTCATCGTGTTCATCCTGGCCGGCGTGTGGGTGCTCAGCCTGCTGGACCCTGGCACCTACGACGCCTCGACCGTCTCGCAGCTCTCGTGGGCGGCGATCGCCGTGCCGACCACGATCATCGGCATCTGCCTGCTCCTGCTGTGGACGTGGCGGCTCCCCCTCTGGCTGAACCTGACCCTGGCACTCGCTCTCATCGCGGTGGTGGTGTTCGTGGGCCTGCTGCCGGTGTTCCAGGTCATGGGAGCCGCCTGGCCCGATCCGCTGCTGACGGGACTGCGGGTGGCGGGGCCCGTCCTGCTGGTGATCGCCGTCGCTCTGCTGCCGACGGAGCGCGCACTGCTGCTGGCCGAGAACGATGTGGTCGGCGAGGCCATCGACCGCGTCCTGGGCGACGACGACTCCCGATGACGGTTCGGGAGCGGCCCTAGCCGGACGCGATGTCAGCCGGCGCGCTCGAGGGTGACCGGCCGCGGCTCGCTCCAGCCCCGCAGGTGCGAGGGGTCGCCATCGAGCCGGCCGAGGCGCACGATCCCGGTATAGCGCGGCACATCGGTGTAATAGAGGACGACGACACCATCGGGCGCGTAGTAGCCGATGGTGCCCGCCGGGGCGCTCTCGCCGGCCGGCATGCCGTCCATGGGCAGGGACTCGGGCAGGGTGGCCAGAACCTCCTGACCGCCGTAGTCGGCGAAGTCGAGGGTGAGCGGCAGCTGATCGAGCAGGGCACGCCCCGCGGGATTGTCGTGAACCGTCGCCGACAGCGTCCGGTCGCCGATCACGACCTGGATCGGGGTCTCTCCCATGTCGTCTCCTGTCGGTTCGGGATCGGGAGTCGAGGACGACGGGGATGCCGGCTCGGTGGTCGTCGGCTCGCTCTCGTCGTTCTCCTCGGTCGCTCCGCACGCGGTGGACACCGCGCAGCAGAGCAGCAGCACGAACACCGCGGTCCCGGCTCGGCGAGCCGCGCCGCGGCGGGGTGTCACGCCGGGCCCTCCCCGACGGTGACGCGAAACGTGCCAGGTTCGGCATGGAGCTGCCACAGGCGCTCAGCGAGAGCATCGGGCTCGTAGAGCCGGTCCCCGCCCCCGATCGCGCCGGGGATGATGAGCTGCGCGACGCCGATGCCCTCGGCGGCGAGAGCATCGTGCAGCATCCGCCCGTAGGCCGACTCCCCCGCGAACGCGACCGACGTACCGGCGACCGCGGCATTCGGGGTCGCCGCGCTGGAGCCATTGGGCAGGAGGATCGTGCCACCGCCGAGTTCGCGCATGCCCGGCAGCACCTGGCGCACGGCCGTGGCCGCCCCGAGGATCGAGAACTCGGTCGCGGCCCGCAGATCCGCCGTGGTGGTCTCGGCGACCGGCTTGAGGAACTCCTTGCGAGGCACCGGACTGTACTGCAGGACGGAGACCGGGCCGAGGTCATCGGCGGCGGCCGCCAGCGCGGTGGTCAGCGCCTCGGGATCCCGCACGTCGGCGGCATAGCCGCGGGCGGTGACGCCGTCGACCGCGAGCTCCTCGGCGAGCCGGTCGACATGGGCCTGCGTGCGCGAGATCAACGCGGCCCGGAATCCCTCACGGCCGAAGCGGCGCGCGACGGCGGCGCCCAGACCCGGCCCGGCACCGACGATGGCGATGGTGGTCATGGCGATGGTCCTCTCACTTGTGGCGGCTTCCGCCACCGGGGTCACCGTCCGCTGTAGACGGGGAAGGCGGCGTGCTCGCCGTAGTCCGTCTCGTCGAGGGGCCGGAGCGTGTCCATGTCCTCATCGGAGATGACGAAGTCGACCTCGGCGTTGGCGCGCAGGTGGTCGGGGTTGGCGGTCTTCGGCAGCGAAACGGTGCCCAGCTGCAGCGTGTAGCGGATGCAGAGCTGGGGGACGCTCACGCCGTATCGTGCGGCGATCGCGGCGAGGGTCCCGTTGTCGAGGATCGCGCCGTGCGCGATGGGCGAGTAGGCCTGCACGAGGACGTCCTTGCCCTGGCAGTAGTCGATGAGCTCGGTCGGCGTGTTGCCGGCGTGGACGAGGATCTGGTTGACATGCGGTGTCACGGTGCCGTGGTCGAGGATGTTCTCCAGGTCCTCGACCACGAAGTTGGAGACGCCGATCGATCGGAGCTTGCCCGCCCGGTAGGCCTCTTCGAGCGCACGCCAGGCCTGGCGGTTGCCGTCGGTGTAATCACCGCCGCGGAAGTCGTCCCAGGGCTGCGGCGCGTGGATCAGCATCAGGTCGATGTACCCGATGTCGAGCTTCGCGAGCGACTCGTCGATCGCCGCGACCGCGGCGTCGTAGTCCTTGATCTCGGCGGCCAGCTTGGTCGACACGAAGAGCTCCTCGCGAGCGATACCGCTGGTGCGGACGCCTTCGCCGACCCCGCGCTCATTGCCGTAGGCCTGGGCGGTGTCGATATTGCGGTAGCCGATCTCGACCGCCGCGCGCACGGCCTCCGCCACCTTGTCGTCGTCGACGAACCACGTGCCCAATCCCAGCTTGGGGATCATCACGCCGTTGGACAGGGTGTACGTCTCGTTCAGGATGCTCATACGTTCGCTCCGTTCTCGATCTCACGGATCACCCGGGCGGGCACACCGCCCACGATGGTGTTCGCCGGCACGTCCTGGGTGACGACCGCCCCGGCGGCGACCACGGCTCCGTCGCCGACGGTGACTCCGGGAAGGATGGTGGCATTCGCCCCGACCCACGCGCGGGCACCGATGACGACCGGTTTCGGCACGGTCGTGGCGCGCAGTGCGGGATCGAGGTCGTGGTTCAGGGTGGCGATCACGGCATTGTGGCCGATGAGGGCGTCGTCACCGATGGTGATGCCGCCCTGGTCCTGGAACCGGCACCCGCTGTTGATGAACACCCGCTCGCCGACCCGCAGATTCTTGCCGCAGTCCGTGGTGAACGGCGGGAACACGCGGAAGGAGTCGGGAACCTCGCGCCCGGTGATGCGCGACATGATCTCGACCCGCTCCTCGGGGGTGGTGTAGCGGGTGTTGAGCTCCATGCACAGCTCGATGGCCTCGTTCGCGAGGTCGTCCATCGTCCGCGCCAGCTCGGTGCCGGGACGCGCGGGCGTCCCGGCCGTCATCTCGTCGATGAAGTCGTCGGTGTTCATGCTCTCCTTCGAGGCCAGGGCGGGTCCGGCGGTCCTGTCCTCCACGGTAGGTCGCGAGAGGACGACCTGGGAGTCCCTCTCGGTACCTCCCTCCAAGGGGCCTCCCGACGAGGAGCGTCAGCGCTCGGAGGTCCCCTCGCCAGGCACCTCGGCCACCCCCGCCTCCGGAGAGCCGGCCGCCCAGGACGCGAGCATCCTCATCGCGTCCTCGGACGACGACCCGGGCTCGGCGGCGTAGATCGTCCACGTGAGACCGCGCTCGGCCTCCATCTCCATGCCCTCGTAGGCGAGGGTCATCTCCCCGACGACCGGGTGGTGGAAGGTCTTGAAGCCGCTGCCGTGGTGCCGCACGTCGTGGGCGCCCCACCGCCGGCGGAACTCGTCGCTGCGAGTGGACAGCTCGCCGACGAGGTCGTGGAGCTCCTTGTCGTGCGGATCGCGGGCGGCCTCGGTACGCAGGATGGCGACGGTGATGTCGGCGAAGGCGTCCCAGTCGGGATAGAAGGCTCGGGCACGGTCGTCGAGGAAGGTGTGCCGGGCGATATTGGGCGGCTGTCCCGGCATGTCGTACAGCTCGGCGTAGAAGGCACGGGCCAAGGGGTTCACGGCGAGCAGGTCCATGCGGCCGTTGCGGACGAAGGCCGGGCCCGCCGTCACCGCGTCGAGCGCCCACTGCAGACTCCGATGCGGCGACCAGCCTCGGGACGTGCGCCGCCGCGGCCGGGCCACCGGGCTGGCGGCCTGCGCCAGGTTGAACAGATGGGCGCGCTCGGCATCGTCGAGCCGCAGCGCTGCGGCCAGGGCATCGAGGACCTCGGGGGAGGCGCCCGAGATCGCACCGCGCTCGAGCTTGGTGTAGTACTCGACGCTCACACCGGCGAGGGTCGCCACCTCACTGCGGCGCAGTCCGGCCACGCGGCGGCGACCGCCCCGGGGCAGACCCACCTGATCGGGCGTGACCCGTGCGCGGCGCGAGATGAGGAATTCGCGAACATCGGCGCGATGGTCCATGGCCCCACGGTAGTCCGGCGGCGTGCTGGGAAGGAGTCTCTGCCGGTACCTCCCTCCGCTCGGATCAGGCCCGCTCGGCGGCCCCTCGTGATGGTCGAGTCGCCCTCGACGGAGATCAACGAGTGGTGCACCGCCCGAAAATAAGGAGACCTCCGAATCCTGAGGGTTCGGAGGTCTCCGATGTCCTGAGACATCACAATGGCGGTGGCGGTGGGATTTGAACCCACGGTGGGTTTGACCCCACACATCATTTCGAGTGATGCACCTTCGGCCGCTCGGACACGCCACCGCGAGGTACCTTACCGGACCGGCCATGATCACCCACGCGGCGGGTGATCGTCAGGACTCTTCTGATTCTCATCGCCCTTCCACAACAAACGCACAGCGAGCGGGACTTCACTCGAAGACAACCGCTCAGGAGGCGTCATGAACACTCACCGATCCGCTCGACTCGCCCTCGCCGGCGCCCTGGCCGCCCTCACCGCGGGCGTGGCCGGCCTGACCTACGCGGCCACGGCCGACAGCGAGTCGGCCACCGTCAGCGCCGCGCAGCAGCCCATCGTCGTCGCCGTCCCACCACCGCCGTCCCGGGCCGACGAGACCACCAGCTCCGCCGCCGACGCCACGACAGCGCAGGAACAGGGTCTCGTCTACATCACCACCACCGTCGACTACGGGCGCGCGGAGGCAGCCGGCACCGGCATGGTGCTCACCTCCGACGGCGAGATCCTCACCAACCACCACGTCGTCGAGGGCGCGACGAGCATCCGGGTGCAGGTCGTCACGACCGGTGAGACGTACAGCGCCGAGGTGGTCGGCTACGACGCCACCCACGATGTCGCGGTCCTCCAGCTTCAGAACGCATCCGGGCTGACGACGGCGGATCTCGATCGATCGGGCACCGTGGCCGTGGGCGACGAGATCGTGACGGTCGGCAATGCGCATGGCGATGGTGGAGCGGCGAGTGCCGCGAGCGGGATGGTCACGGCGCTCGACGAGTCGATCACGGTGCAGGACGAGCAGACCGGCTCCGGCCGGCAGCTCTCGGGCTTGATCCAGGTCGATGCCGACGTGGTCGCCGGGGACTCGGGAGGCGCGCTTCGCGATGCCGACGGCGACGTGATCGGCATGACCACAGCGGCCTCGAACGGCGCACCCGAGGTGACCGGCTACGCCATCCCGATCGAGCAGGCCCTCGATATCGCCGACCAGATCACCTCCGGCCAGACGAGCGCCACGATCACCATCGGCTCGACCGGTTTCCTCGGACTCCAGCTGGACGAGCGCGGCGGTGTGCCGATCGTCGCGGGAACGATCGAGGGATCACCCGCGGCCGATCTCGGCATCGCCCAGGGCAGCACGATCACCGGCATCGACGGTGAGACCGTCACGACCGCCCGGCAGCTGTCCTCGGCGATCGCCGCTCACGCGGCCGGGGACGACGTGAACATCACCTGGCTCGACGCGGCAGGAGCCTCCCACACCGCCACCACCCAGCTCACCGCCGGCCCGATCGACTGACGAACCCGTTGAGTGTGGGGGCACCTCACACTCAACGGGTTCGGGTCAGCTCGGGTGGTGAGGCTCAGGAGACGGCGAGCAGCAGCTTGCCGACGGAGGCTCGGCTCTCCAGATGACGGTGCGCCTCGGCCGCCTCGCTCAGCGGCCACACACCCCCGGCCACGGCTCGCAGGGCCCCTTCCCCGGCACGCGCCAGGACATCATCGGCCCTGCTCCGCCACTCCTCCGGCGTGCGCGCATAATCCCGGCCCGCAGCACGCGTGACATAGAGTGAGCCATCGCCCAGCCGTCCGAGATCCAGTGGCGGCACCGGCCCGCCGGCCGCGCCGTACAGCACCAGCGCACCCCGGGTCCGCAACAGTTCGAGCCCCCGCAACGCGGACTCGCCTCCGTTGGCATCGAAGACCGCGCCCGCCCCGTCGGGGACGATCGACCGGAGATCGTCCACGAATCGCTCGGAGTCCACCACGACATCCGCCGCCCCCGCCTCGAGGGCGGCAGCCTTCTTGTCGTCGCGGGAGACCACACCCACGACGCGCACGCCCCGCGCTCCCAGGAACTGAGTGAGCAGCGTGCCGACCCCGCCGGCCGCGGCCATCACGACCGCGCTGTCGCCCGTCTCCAATGTCCACGTGGACTCGGCGAGGTACTGCGCCGTGACACCCTGCATGAGCACCCGCGCAGCATCCTCATCGGCCAGCTCGGCCGGCACCGGCACGAACATCCATGCCGCGCCCACCACCTGCTGCGCGTAACTGCCCGCGACCTTGCTCCAGGCCACCCGGTCGCCGACTCGCAAGGAGTCCACCTCGGGGCCGACCTCGATCACCTCGCCGACGCCCTCCACACCGGGGACGGAACCCGGACCAAGCGGCACGACTCCACGACGTTGCATCACGTCCCAGAAGTTCACCCCGCTGAACCGGACCGCGACTCGCACCTCAGTGGGCCCCATCGCCGTCGACGGGACGTCAACGAGCCCGAGCACCTCCGGGCCGCCGGTACCGCGCGCGGCCATCGCCTGCACCATCGTCACGTCACTCCTCGGGGATGCCGACGCCGAAGAGCGTCATCGTCTGCGCGAGTGTGCGGTAGTACCCGACCAGCACGGACAGCTCGACCAGCTCTTGATCGCTGAGGATCGCCGAGGCCCGCTCGAACTCCTCATCGGTGACCACACTCGACTGCAGGAGATTCGCGACCACCTCGTAGCTAGCCTGCTCGGTCTCGTCGCGGCCCTGGAAGCTGCCCAGCGAGATGGCCGTGATCTCCTCATCGGTGACGCCGATCGAGCGCGCGACACGCTCGTGCGCCCACCACTCGAATTGACTCCCGAGCGCGTGTCCCACCTGCAAGATGGCGATCTCGCGCACCCTGTCACTGAGGTTCGTCTGGAACCGGATCGCCGACCCGAGTGCCTGCAGCCGGTCCCCGATCCTCGGGGCGTGCAGCATGACCCCGAAGGGTCCCGTCAAGGAGCCGTCGGAGTCGACCAGCGGGAAGAGTTGCTTGCCCTTGGCCCGGTCGCCCCCGGCGATCGCGTCGTAGACGGCCCGCTGCTCGTCGTCGAGCTCCCCGGGCACCAGCTTCTTGAGTCTCATCGTGTCTTCCTTCCCCACAGCAGCCAACCGAGCACGAGGCCGGCGATGCCCCCGGCGATCGCCTGGCCGTACCGCTCCTTCACCATCGGCACCAGCAACGACATCGCGTCCAGGCCGGCGTCGGCGCTCTCGGTCGTGGTCGCGCCCGTGCCGGCACTCGCCTGAGCCGGGCCCGCGCCGGGCCGAGCCGTGGACTCCTCGGCTCGGGTCGCGGCTCCGCCACCGGCGAGCTCACGGCTCAGGTTGTCGGTGAACTGGCCGATGAGGCGGTTGCTGACATCGGCGATCGCGCCCCGCCCGAACTGCGCCATCCGACCGGAGATGTCCAGCTCGGTGTCGATGAGGACGCGGGTCCGCGCCTCCCCCTCCGACTCCAGCCGCGCCGCGATACGGGCATTGGCCGCCGCCTGACCCTTCGGATCCTTGCCCGCCGCAGCGATGACGGCCGACTTGGCGGCGTCGTCCTTCTCCGCGAAGCGAGCCGTCCCCTTGAAGTGGGCGCCGATCGGGCCCACCTTGATCTTGACGCCGCCGAGGTAGTCCTCGCCGTCACGTCCGTCCAGGACCGCGCCCGGCATACAGGGGGCGATGCGTTCCAGATCGGTGAGCAGCGCCCACGTCTCCTCCACCCCCGCGTCGATGGTGAACTCGTTCTTCAACAACATGGCTGTGCCTCCTCTCCGTCTCAGTTGCCGGCGAATCCGGCGAGACCCTCGATGACCTCGTCCTCGCCGCAGTCGAAGAAGGCCATGATGCGGCACGGGCAGGCCTCACCGCCCTCGATCTTCCACGGGAACGCTCCGATGATCGCGCGCTGGTTGAGCACGCTCTTGAGATCGCCGCCCACGTTCTCCGCATGGATGCAGCCGTCCTGGAAGGCCAGGTGGTGCATCGGGAAGATGTCGGACGTGATCTCGCGGCCCGACATGTGGTGCGTGTAGGTGTACTCGCCGAAGAACTCCTTGTAGGACATCCCCACGTGCTTCTCGAACTGCTCCAGCAGATCGGGGCGCATGTTGCGGATGGTCGTGTTCATCGGATGGTCCCCTGAACCGGCGTCGATGCCCCACCAGCGGATCTCCATGTCGGCCATCCACTCGGCCAGGCGGGCGCTGCCCCCGGGGTGCATCGTGAAGTAGCGGACCAGGTCCTGTTTCGGCATGTCCTGGTAGTAGTCGATGAAGCCCGTGTGGATGATCAGGATGTCACCCTTCTTGATCTCCACATTGCGGGTGATGTGCTCGGGCTCGATCAGGTCCCAGTCGCTGACGACATCGGAGACATCGACGATCGCCCCGGGGTGGATGAGCTTGTCGAGCGGGAGCGAGGCCATGTCCAGGCCGCCGTCGGTGCCGTGCATCGGACCGTCGAGGTGCGTGCCGGTGTGCAGGGAGGACTCGATGCGCTGCGACACGATCTGGTTCGTCTGCAGGTTCTGCGTGTAGTACATCTTGTTGCCCGCGTAGCCGACCCAGCCGGGCGTGTGGATGCTGTACGGATGGGTCATGTCGACGATGCGCATGTGCTTACTCCTTGGTGGTGAGATGTTGCGTGGTGGTCTGGTGCAGGAGCCGGTGCAGCGTTCCCGGCGTGATGGGGACGGCGTCGATAGCGCCCGGCTGCTGCAGCGCATCGTCGACGGCCGAGGCGATCGCGGCGGCGACGGCGGTCGTGCCGCCCTCCCCCGCGCCTTTGACCCCGAGGGGGTTGAGCGGGCTGGGGGCGTCCTCGGTCACGAGCGTCTCGACATCGGGCACCTCGGCCGAGGTGGGGATGAGGTAGTCCATGAAGGTGGTGCAGAGCGGCGTGCCGTCGGGGGCGTACAGGAACTCCTCGTACAGCGCTCCGCCGAGCCCCTGCGCGACTCCGCCCGCGATCTGTCCTTCGACCAGCGTGGGGTTGAGGGCCCGGCCGACGTCGTAGGCCACCATGAACCGCTCGACCTCGAGCCGTCCCGTCGCCTCGTCGATCCGGACGAGAGCGGCGTGCAGGCCGTAGGGATAGGTCATGTGATCGGTGTGGAACCATCCATCGGCCGACAGCCCCGGCTCCTCTTTGAGGTCGTTGGCCCGCAGCGGCTCCAGGAGTCCGGCGATCCGGCCCAGGCTCAGGCCCTGTTCCGAGCCCTCGACCTCGACGACCCCGCCGCGGATCCGCAGTTGCTCGACGCTGACGGCGAGCTCGGCCGCCGCCACCCGGAAGGCCTTGTCGCGTAGCGCCGTCGCGGCGTTCAGGGCGGCCGATCCCGCCATGACCGCCAGCCGCGTCGCGAACGCCCCTCGCCCGTACTGGAACTGATCGGTGCGGCCGCGCACCACGCGGATCGTGTCGTGGGGAACATCGAGCACCTCGGCGACGACCTGCGCGAGGACGGTGTCGACCCCCTGGCCCACGGATGAGGCTCCGCAGATCACCGTCACCCCGCCGGCGTCGTCGATGACGACACGGGCGCCCTCCGAGGGACCGATCCCGCTCTTCTCGACGAAGTACCCGAACCCGAATCCGACCCGTTCTCCGGCGGCCCTGCGGCGCGACACGGTCTCGCGGATCGTGGAGAAGCCGAAACGCTCGGCCGCCTTGTCGAACAGCAGCGCGTAGTCGCCGGAGTCGTGGACCATGTGCGTGCCCATCGCCTCGATCGGCCGCTCGTAGGGCATCTGCTCACGGCCGATGAAGTTGCGGCGCCGCACCTCCTCACGGGACAGGCCCAGACCGTGCGCGATGGTGTCGATGAGTCGTTCGCGAGCGAAGGTGCCCTCGTAGCGGCCCGGCGAACGATAGGTGCCGGCAGGTGTCTTGTGGGTCAGGCGCACGTGTGCGGTCACCCGGAAGTTGTCGATGACGTACGGACCGGGCAGCATCGAGGCGGTGAGGGACGCGACCGTCGCCCCGTGCGTGCGCACATAGGCGCCCTGATCGAGGGTGAAGCTCGCGTCGAGGGCGCGGATGTAGCCATCGTCGTCGACCAGGGCCCGTAACCGGTGATGCTGTCCGCGTGAGTGATTCGTCGCCATCAGATGCTCTTGGCGGTCCTCGATCCACTTGATCGGCGCCCGCAGGCGCATCGCCGCCACGGTCACCAGCACGTCCTCGGGGTAGAGCTCCCCGCGCGGGCCGAAACCGCCGCCGACATGGGTCTCGCGCACCACGACCCGCGACGGGGTGAGACCGTTCATCGCAGCGATGGCCTCGCGATTCCAGAACGGGACCTTCGCGGCACCGTCGACGATGAGCTGTCCCTCCGCCTCGTCGTAGACGGCCACGAGTCCCCGGCACTCCATCGGCACACCGGTGTGACGTCCGATACGCGCGTCCATCGTGAAGACCCGGCCCTCACCGGACGAGAAGGCCGCATCCACGTCGCCATAGCCGATCGTGAAGACGCTCGCCTCGGAGTCCTGCGCCGGGAGGTTCTCCCCGTGGCCCGCCGCCCAGCTCGCCTGTTCGGCGTCGACCCAGTCGACCGGCTCGGCATCGGGGTCCAGGTGAGCCGGAAGCGGCTCGATCTCCAGGTCGACGAGCTCGGCCGCGTCCTCGGCCAGATACGACGACTCGGCGAAGACGACCGCGACCGGCTCTCCCACGTAGCGCACGATCGAGCGTGCCAGCACGGGTTGACGGTAGGGCAGCAGCTCCTCGCGCGGGGTCAACCGGAACCCGATCGCCGGGAGATCCGCGATGTCCGCGTAGGTCCACACCGCTGTCACGCCGTCGAGCCGCAGGGCCTCGGTGTCATCGATCGACACGATGCGGCCATGGGCGATCGGGGATCGCACCACCCGCATGTGCAGCTCCCCGGCACGCTGGGTGTCGGCGGCGAACCGGCCGGCCCCGCGTAACAGGACCCGGTCCTCGATCCGGAGAGCTCGTGCGCCGATCACCCCCGCATCTCCTCTGCCGCGGCCATCGTCGCGGTGACGATGTTCTGATACCCGGTGCAGCGGCAGAGATTCGAGGAGAGCACGTCGCGGAGCTCGTCCTCCTCGGCCTGTGGATGTTCCTCCAGGTACCCGGCCACCAGGGTGAGGAAGCCCGGCGTGCAGAACCCGCACTGCAGGCCGTGGTGCTCCCAGAAGGCCTTCTGGACCGGGTGCAAGGTCTCGTCATCGGGAGCGAGCCCCTCGACCGTGCGCACCGAGGCGCCTTCGGCCTGCACCGCGAACATCAGGCAGGCGCGGACCGGCTGCCCGTCGAGCAGCACCGTGCACGCACCGCAGACACCGTGCTCGCAGCCGAGGTGCGTGCCGGTCAGGGAGCAGTCCTCCCGCAACGCATCGGCCAGGGTCCGCCGTGGCTCGACCTCGATGTCGTAACGATCTCCATTGACGTACAGGCGCACAGGCACCGTGGATCGGGTCATGACGCGGCCTCCTTCGTTCGGCTGGCTTCCCGGATCGCCGTCCGCAATCGGTGTGGGGTGGCGGGCAGGTGGAAGACTCCGATGCCCAGCGGAGAGAGCGCATCGGAGATGGCATTCGCGACGGCCGCCGGCGCGCCGATCGTCCCGCCCTCGCCGACTCCCTTCGCCCCGGTGATCGAGGCCGGAGAGATGGTCTCGAGGTGAGCGATCCGGATCGGGGGGATTTCGGCCACCGTCGGGGGCAGGTAGTCCATCAGCGAGGTGGTGACGAGGACGCCACGGTCGTCGTAGATGAGCTCCTCGTAGAGCGCATTGGCGATGCCCTGGGCGATGCCACCGTGGATCTGCCCGTCGACGACGGCGGGGTTCACCAGCCGGCCGGCGTCCTCGGCGACCAGGAACCGGTCGATCCGGACCTGGCCGGTGTCCGGATCGACCTCCACCTCCGCGACGTGACAGGCATTCGCGAAGGTCCCGGCCGGGTCGTAGACGCCCACCGCCTCCAGCGCCGGCTCGCCTTTGTCGGGGATGAGCTGGGAATTGTGGTAGGTGTCGCGGGCGAGGACGCGCAGAGCGATCTCCTCGCCGGTGTCGCGGCGGCGCGCGTGTCCGCCCACCAGGTCGATGTCATCGGGCAGTCCGCCGAGCCGATGCGCCGCCAGCACACGGAGCCGTTCGGCCAGCTCGCGGGCGGCGATCAAGGTGGCGCCACCGGCGATGACCATGGCCCGGCTCGCGAAGCTCCCCCAGCCGTAGGGCGTGACATCGGTGTCGGAATCGATCACGCGCACGGAGGAGGGTTCGATGCCCAGGGCGTCGCTGACCACCTGGGCGAGGGTCGTCCGCAGCCCCTGTCCATGAGGAGAGGCGCCGATCCGCACGGTCACCCCGCCGGAGGGGTCCATCGTGCAGATGACGCGTTCGGCACCCGGTGTGATGGTCGCGATGGCCTCGCGCCCCAGGCTCATCGGAACGGACCGGGCCGCGAACGCCGGAGTGCCGTAGCCGGTGCGCTCGGCGAAGCTCGAGAATCCGATCCCGAGATAGCGGCCTTCGGCGCGGGCGGCTCGCTGCCGGTCCCGGAATGCCGCGAGATCGGCCATGTCGGCTGCGAGCTGCAGCGTTTCCAGGTGGGACGCTTCGTCGAGCACGAGACCGGACGGCGTGCGGTGGGGAAACTCGCTGACCAGGTTCTTGCGGCGGATCTGCACCGGATCGAGATCCAGTTCGGCGGCGGCGACATCCATGAGCCGCTCCATCGCCAGCACCTGCACCGGCCGGGACACACCGCGGTAAGGAGCGATCGGGCATTTGTTGGTGAGGATGCCGCGCGAACGCACCGAGTACTCGCGAACCCGATAGCAGCCGGGCAGCTCAGCCATCGCCATCAGCGGCTCGACCCCGAAGGTCACCGGATAACAGCTGTACGCTCCGACATCGCAGACCAGGTCACCGCGCAGAGCCAGCAGCTCGCCGTCGGCGGTGAAGGCTCCTTCGATGTCGTAGACCTGCTCGCGACTGTGCCACGCCGCCAGGAAGTTCTCCTCGCGCGTCTCGATCCACGCGATATTGCGGCGCAGCGTCCGGGCCAGGTGCACGACCACGACGTCCTCGCGAGCGAGGGTCATCTTGGCACCGAAACCGCCGCCGACATCCGGCGAGATCACCCGCAGATCGTCCTCGGGGATGCCGAGGCAGTCGGCGATGCCGGTCCGGGTCATGTGCGGCATCTGCAACGTCGCGTGCAGAGTCACGCGCCCGCTGGCGCGGTCATAGGCCGCATGGCTCGCGCGGGCCTCGAGGGGCATCGCGCTCTGCCGGGAGGAGCCCACCTGAACGGCGACGATGCGGTCGGCCGCGGCGACGGCCTCGTCGAAACCCGGCGTATGGATGCGGCCGTCGACCACGGTGTTCGGGTCGCCGGGGTAGTCCGCGTCGTGGACGAGGGGTGCGTCGGGTCGCCTGGCGTCGTCGGCATCGAGCACGGCCGGCAGCGGGTCGATGTCGACCACGACCTCGTCGAGCGCGTCCTCAGCCTCGGCCTCGCTCGGCGCGAGCACGACCGCTACGGGTTCGCCGACGAAGCGCACCACCTCATCGGCGAGGATCGGCGTCGAGACCGTCACATAGTCGGGCCGGTCGAGGACGGCGCGGATCGGCCGGAGACCCGCGAGATCGGCGGCGGTCAGGACCGTGACATGGGAGGGGGCGCTGATCGACCGGATCCGCCCGGCGGCATGCGGACTGCGCACGAACCGCGCGTGCAGACAGTCATCGCCGGCGGCCACGTCGGCGACATATCGCCCCCAGCCACGCAGGATGGCGGGATCCTCCAGCCGTGGCAGTGCTCGTCCCGTCCAGCTGCGTGGCTCGTCCGCGGTCATGACGCTGCCCCTGTGGCGTTCAGCGCTCGCGGCAGCAACGCCCGCACGAGATCTCGCCGGTAGTCGGCGTCTCCGTGGGAGTCGGCGGGCGGATCGACCTCGTCGGCGGCGGCCTCGGCGGCCTCGGTCACCGTCTGCGCCGACCATGTGCTGCCCAGCAGGACGGTCTCAGCGGCCGCACTGCGCCACGGCACCTCGCTGACACCGCCGAGGCAGACGCGGGCCCCCGTCACCACGCCCTCCTCCACCTTCACCGCAGCCGTCGCGGCCACGATCGCGAAGTCCCCCGCCCGTCGTGCGAACTCGGCGATACCGGTCACGTGGTGGTCATCGAGTGCGGGCAGGGAGATCGACGTGAGGATCTCGTCGGGCTCCATCGCGGTCGTGAAGATCGCCTGGAAGAAGTCCGCGGCAGGGATCGTGCGCTCCCCGCGCGAGCCGCGCACCGTCATCTCCGCGTCGAGCAATCGCGCCACCAGGCACCACTCGGAGGCCGCATCGCAGTGCGCGATCGATCCGCCGAAGGTGCCCCGCGTACGGATCGGCAGGTGCCCGACCTGCGCGGCGGCCGTTCTCAGCAGGGAGCCCAGGGGCCCGGGGAGATGGGTGTTCTGGACGGTCAGGTGGCGGGTGCGTGCTCCGATCGTCACGCGCTCGTCTCCCGGCGCGATGCCCTCGAGGCCGGGAACCCGGTTGATGTCGATCAGCCGCTCCGGACGCGCCAGCCGGAAGTTCATCATCGGAATGAGGCTCTGTCCGCCGGACAGCACCTTGCTCTCGTAAGGGTCTACCGCGAGCTCGTCCACCGCCTCCTCGAGGCCGGTCGGTCGGACATACTCGAATGCGCTGGGTTTCACCAGATCTCCTTGCCGTCGTAGACGCCGTACACATCGGTTCTCCGGTCGGCCCGTGGCCGGATCCGTGCTGAACGCTCGTGGGCCGCCCGCACCTCCGCGAGGTCGATGACCGCGCGCCCGCGATCCGCTTCTCGCCTCGACAGCGGACCCGCCAGGAGGCGGCCGCGGGCGTCCACGGCCACCGACCCGCCCAGGGTCCGAAGGCCGGGGTGCTCCCCGGCCTGGGAGACCGCCACGACCGCGACCTGGTCGAGGTTGGCCTGGACCAGCACGGCCTCCGCCTGCTGGACCAGGCCCTCCGCCGGCACGTCGGCATCGAATCCGCCGACCCAAGCGGCCGGGGCCAGGACGATGTCCGCGCCCTTGAGCGACAGCAGCCGCAGAGTCTCGACGAAACGCAGGTCGTAGCAGACGCAGATACCCAGGACGCCGTGCGGCGTAGCGACCACCTCCAGCTCCTCGCCCGCCGTGAAGGCCTCCTTCTCCGCGTCGAAGAGGTGCAGCTTCCGGTAGTTGAGCAGCGGACCGTCCGGCCCGACGAGTACGACGCTGTTGAAGTACTCGCCGCCGTCCTTCTCGCAGTAGCCGACCGCGACCAGCCCGCCGTGGGCGCTCGAGACCGTCATCAGATCGTTCACCAGCGGACCGTCGAGCGCCTGGGCGCCGGCCTCCACACTGGCCCGGTCGACGACATATCCGCTGGAGGCGAGCTCGGGGAACACCACGATGTCGGCGCCCTCGCGCAGCGCCGTGCTCGCACGGCCCATCAGGTCTGCGATGTTGTCATCGCAGCGGCCCGGCACGGGCGCTGTCTGTTCGAGGGCGACGACGGTCATGAGAGTTCGAGCTCCGCGGTCAGTCCGTCGACATCGACGCCGACGGCACGCAACATGTCCAGATCCGCCGGGCAGGGCCCGCCGACGCTGATCACTCTCTCCCCCAGGTCGGCGGCCACCGCGTGGACGACCCCGGCGGGGATGTGGACGACATCGCCGGGGCCGAAGGGCAGCTTCGAGCCGTTCGTGACGTCCTCGGCCGTGCCGCGGCCCTCGACGATGTAGATCGTGTCCTCGGAGTACCGATGCACGTGTTCGGTGTTCCGTTCACCGGGTTCGAGGACGACATAGTTCATATTGGCAGTCGCCGCCCGCGCGCCGTACCAGACGACGAGCCGCGCGTCGGCGGAGATGAAGGGGACCATGAGCCCGGGCTCGTCGCGGTGGAATCCGCGCAGCTCGGGGGTGCCCGAGGTCGCCGCGTCGACCTGATCGGCCGGCGTGCCGAAGTCCGGGTCGACCGGGGACGGCCCGCCGATCAGGAACACGGCCGAGGACGCCACGATGCGGTAGTCGGTGCCGGGTGAGACGTGGAACATCCCTCCCTGCTCGAGTGTGAGGTGTTCGTTCGCGGCAGCCGATTCCACCGAGGCCTTCCCGTCGATCACGTAGTAGACCGCCTCCACCTGGTGGCGCATGGCGATCGTCGAGGCACCCTCGACGAGCTCGATGGCGTACAGGCTGCGCAGGCTCGCCCCGGAGCGAGGTCCGACCACCTCGCGACACGACCCGTCGCCCAGGACGATGTCGAGTTCCGGTCCCCACTCATCGCTCCCGATGATCCGAGCGTGGCCTGCTTCGTGTGTCATGACGCTGTTCCTCACTGCGCTCGTCCGCCGCGCGGACTCTTCTTGAATATTGTTAAGTGTAGTTGAAATACACGGGGATGGGGAGGCCCGGATCCGCCACAGGGGCGTTCAGTCGAGCAGGTTGACCCAGACGGCGCGCGCGGAGGAGCGGCCTTCGTTCGCGATGCGGTGGGGTGTGGACGAGTCGTAGCTGATGGCGTCGCCGGCACGCAGCCGGTAACTGGCCCCGGCGAGCTCGACGGTGAGCGAGCCGCTGATGACGATGCCGTACTCACGTCCCCCGTGATGGACCGGCTTGTCGCCGCTCGCGGTGCCGGGGGCATACTCGTTGACCGCCATCTCGAGCCCACGGTCGGCGGCGTGGTGCGCGATGCGGCGCACGACGCCCTCGCCGGTCTCCACCTCGGTCTGCGCGGCGCGCGGAACCACCGGCGACACGGTCTCGGCCTCCGGATGATCGAAGAGATCGTGCATCTGCAGCCGCAGCGCCGAGGCGACGGCGACGAGCGTGCCGATCGACGCACCCGCCACACCGCGTTCGAGCATCGACAGCATCGACACCGACACGCCCGTGCTCTCGGCGAGATCGTTCAGCGTCATATTGATCTGCTTGCGGCGGGCCCGGATCGTCGACCCCACCTTGCGGATGGTCTCGTCAGCCGCATTCGGCTCACCAGTACCGCTCCGAGCGGGGATCTTCACAGGTGTCTCCTCCCGCGCGCCGCGTCGATCCCGGACAGTGTAGTCCAGGTCCCCCTTCGCCACATCGACTCCCATCATGTCTCGGCCTTCGTCGCCTTCCCCGGCCCCCGGCCGCTTCACGAATGCGACCGCCAGAAGACGACCTTGGAGTCGATGTACTCGACGATCCAGTACAGGATGAGACCGAAGATCATCAGCGCCACGATGACGGCGAACCCGCCGGCGACGTCCAGCTGGAAGTTCAGCGACTTGATCAACACTCCCATGCCACGCGAGGCACCGACGAACTCCGCGACGATCGCACCGATCAGCGCCAGCGTGATCGCGTTCTTGATGCCCGCGAAGATCAACGGCAGGGACGACGGGAGCACGAGCTTGCGGTACTCCTCCCAGCGGCTCGCGCCGAGGGATCGCATGAGCGTGCGGGCGTTCCGGTCCACGGTGTCCATGCCGACCATGACGTTGAGCAGCACCGGGAAGAAGCAGATCGTGGCGGCCATGACGACCTTGGACGTCAACCCGAAGCCGAACCACGTGAGGAAGAGCGGCGCCAGCGCGACGCGCGGGGTGATCTGGAAGCCGACGACGATCGGATAGAACGCCGTCTTGGCCCAGTCGTACATACCGAGGGCCGTACCGATCGCCCAGGCGAGGACCACCCCGATCAGGAAGCCGGCGATCGTCTCGGCCATCGTCACCCAGGTGGCCTCCCAGAAGTAGGCCTTGTCGAGCATCGAGACGAAGCTGACGGCCACATCCGAGGGCGGTGGGACGATGATCTCGTTCACGAGACCCGCACGGCAGGCCAGTTCCCAGAGCAGCAGGAACACGACGATCACGAGCACCGGCGGCCATACCTTGGCCCACGGCCCGCGACGAGCAGGACGACCCGCCCTCGTGACGGTGTTCTTTCGTGTCGGGGGCATCTTGTGTGCAGTACTGGTCGACATCGTGGCCTCTCAGATGTATTCGGCGATGGCCTCGCGCACGAGGCTCTCGTTCTCGATGGCCGCGGCGCTCGCGAGGTGCTCGGCGCCGCGCGGTCGCGGCAGATCGACATCGATGATGTCGATGACCTCCCCGGGACGTGGCCGCATGCAGACGACACGATCGGACAGGAACACCGCCTCGGAGATGTTGTGGGTGACGAACAGCGTCGTCCGGCCAAGCTCCTCGTGCAGCCGCGCCAGCTCGATATTGAGTCGCTCGCGCGTGAACTCGTCGAGCGCGGAGAAGGGCTCGTCCATCAACAGCAGGGCCGGATCGGTGACGAGGGCACGAGCCAGGCTGACCCGCTGTCGCATCCCGCCGGAGAGCTCCCAGACATTCTTCTGAGCGAACTCCGTCAGGTGGGTCAGCTCGAGGAGCTCGTGCGCCCGCGCCGTGGCACTCGTCCGGTCCAGGCCGAGGATCTCCACCGGCAGCAGGATGTTGTCGAGCACGGACCGCCAGGGGAAGAGCACCGGCGTCTGCAGCATGATGGCGCTGTCCTGTCGCCCCGGGGCGGCGGGAGTGCCGAAGACGTCGACGGTTCCGGCGGTCTGCGGCAGCAGCCCGGCGATGATGTGCAGCAAGGTGGACTTGCCGCAGCCGCTCGGTCCGAGGAAGGACACGAACTCCCCGGGCTGGATCTGCAGGTCGACATTGCGCAGGGCCGTCACCTCGCCGCCGTCGGCGGTGTCGTAGACCTTGCTGAGGGACTGGATCGTGATGCCCTCACGGGTCACGGACGGCGGCTGCTCAGTTACCGTCACTGCTCCTCGCCTCCTCACGCGTCGCGGCGATATCGAAGTCCCAGTAGTCCGCGGCGAACTGCTCGGCGATCTCGCCTCCGGCGAAGGCCCCGGCATCGGGATCTGTCGTGATCGCGCCGGATTCGGCGAGCACCTCGAAGGTCGTCTGCCACGCGCTGTCGTCGACGTGACCGAAGGGAGTGTCGGCATCGTCGGCGACACCCGACAGCCCGATCGTGTCCTTCACATAGGTGGTCGCGAAGTCCATGTCCTCGCACTCCTGCGGCACGACACGGCAGGCGATGGTGGTGGCGGCCTCGGGGTTCTCCGCGGCGAACACCGCACCGCGGGCCCACGCCCTCGCCATGCCGACGAGCTGGTCGCGCACCTGGTCGTCCTCGAGGGCGTCCGCGGTAGTCACCAGGCAGTCCCCGGGGATCGCGTTGTACTGCTCAGGGGTGATGTCCCGGGTCTGCAGCCGACCATCGGCCGTGAGCGTCGAGATATCGGGATAGCTGCCGGCATAGGCGTCGACCTGTCCCTGCAGGATCGCGTTCAGCGAGGCGGGGCCGGCGTCGCCGATCGGCAGGATGCGGACATCGGCATCCCGCTGGAGGCCGGCCGCCTCCAGGGACGCGTTGACGATGGGCTCCTCGCCGCCGCCGGCCTCGGCGATGCCGAGGGTCTTGCCCTCGAGGTCCTCGACGCTCTCGATATCGGAGTCATCGGGGACGACGATGCGGAAGATGTTCTGCGGCGGGTTGCACATGAGCGCGCGGAGGTTGTCGTCCTTCGAGAAGGCGACGGCGGCGTCGGGGGCACCGGCCCAGCCGGCCGGGACATTGCCGGCGATGAGCTGCTGTGTCACGAAGCCCGAGCCGTTGGTCTCCTCGAACTGGACGTCGACTCCTTCGTCCTCGAAGTAGCCCTGATCCTCCGCGATGAGCATCGGCAGCCAGTAGATCGACTTCTTGTACGAGAGCATGACGGTCAGCCCGTCGTCGCCGCCGGCTCCGTCACCGCCGGACCCACAGCCGGCCAGGCCTGCGACGAGCACCAGTGGCGCCGCCACCCGAAGTAGTTTCCTCATGTTCACCCTCGCTTGGTCGGCGAGCCGCGGGTGACTCCCGGGCCCGATCAGAGTGGACGTGACTCGCATCACATGACGATGAGCATAAGTCACATTGAAGGAAAGTCAACTGTGGTGAAGTTTCAGCGAGGTTAAAGCTGCTTCACATCCATGCAACGGCAGGAGCGACGGGGGTGACGATCCGGAAGGTTAACCAGCCTGAAATTAAATTGACTTGATTGAACAACGCGAGTGGTCCAAGATACCGACATGTGATCCACGCCACCCTGGCCGGATCGCGTCCAGTCGAGTCACGCCGGAGTCACCATGACCACCACACCATCTCGCACACCGCTCCTGAGCATCGGTTTCGATGAGAAGCTCTCTCCCGCCAAGACCGGTCTCTTCGGGTTCCAACACCTGCTCGCCCTCACCGGGATCTGGCTGTTCCCCGGCATCATCGGGGTCTCACTCGATCTCAGCGCCCAGGAGGTGGGCTGGATCACGCAGGGCTGCTTCTTCATGACGGGCCTGATCACGATCCTGCAGTCCAGCCGGATCCTCCAACTCCCGATCGTGCAGGGGCCGACCGCCGCCTTCATGGTCGCGATCATCGCCTCGGGAGCGACCTTCGGACTCGGGACGGCCTTCGGCTCCATGATGGTCGCCGGAGCGATCTTCGCCCTGCTGAGCCTCCCGTCACGACGATTCGGGCTCTTCGGCCAGGTCTCCCGCATCGCCTCCGATCCACTCGTCTTCGGGACCCTCTTCGTCATCATCGGCGGACAGCTGGCGGCGATCGGGCTCAGCGGATGGTTCGGCGCGGAGGGCGCGACCGGCTACGGCTGGCCCTTCTTCCTGCTGAGCCTCGCGACCGTGGTCTTCGTCATGGCGTTCACGATCTTCGGCGGCAACACGCTCCTGCGCCGAGGCGCGATCTTCTGGGGAATCGTCGCGGGCACCGCCCTCACGGCCGTCTGTGGACTCTGGGCCCTCCCGGACCTCTCGGAGGTCGCCGTCATCGGAACTCCCCAGTTCCTGCCCTTCGGATTCGGCGTCGAGTGGTCCGTGGTCATCCTGATGCTGCTGGCCTTCCTGCAGGGAGGCACCGAGTCGATGGGCATGTTCCGGCTCGTCAGCAGCTGGGGAAACCGCACCGTGCCCATCGAACGGGTCAATCGCGGCCTGTTCGCGGAGTTCACCGGCTCGGTCGCGGGTGCCGCGTTCGGCGGGATCGGGACGACGTCCTATCCCGAGAACGCCGGGATCGTCCGGATGTCGGGCGTCGGGAGCCGATACGTGACCGCGACGGCGGGCGCCGTAGCGCTCGTCCTGGCCTTCATCCCGAAGGTGGGGCTCTTCATCGCCGGGCTCCCGATGCCGGTGCTCGCGGCCGCCTCCACGGTCCTCTTCGGCGTCATCGCCATCTCCGGGATCCAGATGCTCGCCGAGGTCGAATGGGACGACCTGAACCTGATGGTCGCCGCTCCGGCCTTCATCATCTCGCTCGGGTCGCAGTTCCTCCCCGAGTCCATCGTCGCGGCCATGGGACCGTCGGTCGAGAGCATCGTGACGAACCCCATGATGGTGGGAGTCATCCTCCTGCTGGCGCTGCACCTGCTGATCAACTACGGCATCCGGCCGCTGATCACCGCCCGCAAGAGCCGCGTCGCTCGGCCGCTGCCGGCGGAGGACGAGTGATGTCCACGGTCCGCCTGGGCCTGGCGCAGACCATGACCCACTTCGGCGACGACGAGGAGCGCAACCTTGAGAACGCCGTCGCGCTCATCGAACATGCCGCGCGCCAAGACATCGACCTGCTCGCCTTCGCCGAGAACTATCCCGGGCCATTCACGGAGTCCAACCGGTACGAGGTCGACGCGGTCATGGCCGAGTCGGCTCGCACCCACGGGGTCGCGGTGGCGTACGGCACGTCCCGGCCGGCACCGGGGCGCGACGGCTCCTTTCACATCACGACCGTGATCGTCGATTCCCAGGGGGTCGAAAGGGGCGCCTATCACCGGACCCACCCCGAGGGCCCCTATATCTACCGCGACGGCAAGCAGTGGAACTTCGACTACGTCGCCGCCGAGGCCTTCCCCGTGGTCGATATGGGGTGGGGGAAGCTGGCGGTCTCGATCTGCTCGGAGGTCCACCTGCCGGAGGTCAGCCGGATCCTGGCGCTGAAGGGGGCGGAGATCATCCTGTACCCCTCCGGCTTGCTGATCGACGAGCTCGGGTACACCGAGAACTGGCGGACCCTCGTCCGAGCGCGCGCCATCGAGAATCACGCCTACACGGCGACCCTCGTCAACCTCATGGATCCGGCCGTAGGAGCGCAGTTCAACCGCAGCGGCGTCGAGCTCGCTCCTCCCCGCAACTCGATCACCACCGGGATCGGCGGCATCTACGGGCCGGAGCGGGTGCTCGCCGAGTCAGGAGAGCCCGGCCTCCTGACCGCCGACCTCGACCTCGATCGCATCCGCTACCTACGGGCGGCGAGCGAGGAACTCATCGTCCCTGCCCCCTACCGCACGATCCCCGGCCATATGACCTGGCGGCGTCCCGAGCTGTACGGGGAGCTCACCCGCCCCCGAACCCGTTGACTCCGGACCCGTTGAGTGGGGGAGTGCCCCCACTCAACGGGTTCTGAGGGTCAGCGCAGGTCGGGGTTGCTGATCGAGAGCATGGTGTCGCTGAAGAGGTCGATGTCCTCCTCGCGGGAACGGCCGGTACCGCCACCGCGCAGGACGCTCGCCAGCTCCCCGGTCGCCCGGTCGATACGCCGCTGCAGAGCGTTCTCCCCCGACGAGCCCCAGTCGTGCGGCGACGCGAACACACCAGTCGGCACCACGAAGGCCTGCAGGTAGGCGAACAGCGGACGCAACGAGGTCTCGATCGCCAACGAGTGCCGCGCCGTGCCGCCGGTCGCCGCGAGCAG
This sequence comes from Aeromicrobium sp. YIM 150415, assembly GCF_016918125.1. Taxonomy (NCBI): domain Bacteria; kingdom Bacillati; phylum Actinomycetota; class Actinomycetes; order Propionibacteriales; family Nocardioidaceae; genus Aeromicrobium; species Aeromicrobium sp. YIM 150415. The sequence goes on from NZ_JAERWM010000013.1 coordinate 25,126, forward strand.
CACCGGCGTGCCGATGATCGCATCGCTGTCCATGGCGTCGACGAAGGACTTGAAGAGGCCCGGGTACGACACCTTGAAGATCGGCACCGTGACGATCAGCGCGTCGGCGGACATCACCTGGTCGTACACATGCTGCAGGCGCGGCGCGGCGAAGCCGGTCAACCCCGCATCGGTGATCTCGTGGGCGAGGTCGCGCAGTGTCACGATCTCGACCTGGGCATCGCCCAAGGCCTTGCTCGCCGAGGCGGCGATCTTGTCGGCCAGCATCCGCGTGGTCGACGGCTCGCCGAGACCGGCGGAGATGACGACGATCCGCGTGGTCATACGGTGACCTCCTGGTCGAGGGCCGCGGCGTCGCGGGCGGCGACACGAGCGGCGTGGGTGGGTGCGTCCGGCACATTCGCCGGGCGGCGCTTGGCGAACTCCTCGCGCATCGTCGGGAGGATCTCGCCGAGCAGGTCGAGCTGCTCGAGCACCGTCTTCAGCGGCAGGCCCGCGTGGTCGACGAGGAAGAGCTGACGCTGGTAGTCGCCGAAGAAGTCCGCGAACTCCAGCGTGCGCTCCAGCACCTGCTGCGGGCTGCCGACGGTGAGCGGTGTCTGCGAGGTGAAGTCCTCCAGGCTCGGGCCGTGCCCGTAGACCGGCGCGACATCGAAGTACGGCCGGAACTCGTTGACGGCGTCCTGGCTGTTCTTGCGCATGAAGAACTGACCTCCGAGGCCGACGATCGCCTGCTCCGCCGTGCCGTGGCCGTAGTGGGCGTAGCGCTGGCGGTAGAAGTTGATCAGCCGGATGTAGTGCTCCTTCGGCCAGAAGATGTTGTTGGCGAAGTAGCCGTCGCCGTAGTAGGCGGCCAGCTCCGCGACCTCGGGGGTGCGGATCGAGCCGTGCCAGACGAAGGGGGCGACCCCGTCCAACGGCGCCGGGGTGGCCGTGAAGTTCTGCAGCGGCGTGCGGAACTTGCCCTCCCAGTTGACGACCGGCTCGTCCCAGAGCTTGCGCAGCAGCTGGTAGTTCTCGATCGTCAGCTCGACGGCCTTGGTGATGTCCTTGCCGAACCAGGGGTAGACCGGTGCGGTGTTGCCGCGGCCGAGCATGAGGTCCATGCGGCCGTCGACGAGATGCTGCAGCGTGGCGTAGTCCTCGGCGATCTTGACCGGGTCGTTCGTGGTGATGAGCGTGGTCGATGTCGACAGGATGAGGTTCTTCGTCTGCGCGCCGATGTAGGCCAATGTGGTGGTCGGGCTCGACGGGACGAAGGGCGGGTTGTGGTGCTCGCCGGTGGCGAACACGTCCAGGCCGATGTCGTCGGCCTTCTTGGCGATCTCGACGGTGTTCTTGATCCGCTCGTGCTCGGTGACCGTGGTGCCGTTCACCGGATCGGGCGTGACGTCACCGACGGTGAAGATGCCGATCTGCATGGCGCGCTCCTCAGTAGTTGAATCTTTAACTACTCTAACACGAGCGACCCATCGGGCATTCCCTCCATCGATCACAGCCCCTGCCACCGGCGGGCGGTGAGCTACCACGCACCTCGCCCGTGGGCGGTGGACTACCACGCACTTTCGTCGTCGGAGTGCGGGATAGCTCACCGCCCATCCGGGGCGGGCCGATCACGAGTCAGCGGCGGGTGGCGAAGAAATCGCGCAACAGCGCAATCGAGTCAGCGGCGAGCACTCCAGCGTGCACCTCGGGACGATGATTCAGGCGGCGATCCCGCACCACGTCCCACAGCGACCCGACCGCCCCGGCCTTGTCGTCGAAGGCACCGAAGACCAACCGCTCGACGCGTGCCGCAACCAGCGCACCGGCGCACATGGTGCACGGCTCCAGCGTCACCACCAGCGTGCAGCCCTCGAGCCGCCACTCCCCCACGGCGCGCGCCGCGGCCCGCATGGCCACGATCTCGGCGTGCCCGGTCGGGTCGAGGTCACGCTCACGGGTGTTGCATCCCTCGCCGAGCACGTCACCCGTCGGGCCGATCACGAGTGCCCCCACGGGCACGTCGCCCGCGGATGCCGCCTGCGCGCCCAGCTCGAGCGCGCGCCGCATCCACGCCTCGTCGTTCACCCGACGATCGTCTCCAACTGATCGCGGAAGCCGAGTCGCTCGGCGATATCGAGCAGGACGTCATCCGGGTAGAGATCGTCGTCCTCGCACAGCAACGACAGCTCGACCGAGGCGACTCCGAGGTCCGCCAGGATCTCCAGGTCGCCGATCGGCTCGACCGGATCGTCGTCGTCGGGATCGGGAGCATCGAGCGCCTCCGCGATATCGGCGGCCAGCGGGTAGTCGAGGGTCGCGGTGTTGTCGGACAACAGCACGCGCACCTGCTGACCGCTGCGCCGCACGATGGCGAAGAAGTCGTCCTTGATGGACACGAGTGCGAGGGTCCCGACCTCGGACGGGAATCGACGCAACGCCTCACTCAGCTCGGCGAAGTCCTCGCCCAGCTTGGCCGGCAGTTCCATGACCGACCAGTCGCCATCGTCCCGATAGGCGGCCACCACAAAGTCCACGTCGTCCTCGGTCACGATTCCTCCTGGCTCGCCACGGTCCCGTCCGCCATCGTGACAGACGCGGGCGACACACCGCCACTCGTACACGGGCGAACCGGCCGGACGGGCGATATCGAGATCTCAGCGGGTCGAGGCACCGATCGTCCGCGACAGCACGTGCGCCGCTTCGAGCAGCGCAGCGCCCAACGCCGGCCGACGATCGGGCCCGAAGCGGGCCTCCACACCGGTCAGGCTCAGGGCCCACGCCGGACGCTCGTCGCGATCGAAGACGGCCGCCCCCATCCCCCAGCTGCCCTCGACGATCAGCCCCGGGTTCAGGGCGTACCCGGACGAGCGCGTCTCCGCGATCGCGTCGCGCACCTGCCCCGGGTCGTGGCCGTATCTCCCCAGCGACGCCCGCGCCATATACTCCTCGATCTCACGATCGGGCAGATGGGCCAACATCACCATCCCGGCGGACGCGACCCCCAGGGGAAACCGGATCCCCTCGTGCAGGACATGCGATCGCAAGGGGAAGCTGCCGTCCACCGCCAGCAGGCATACGGTCTCGTCGCCACGCCGGGCGCTGAAGAACGCGCTCTCGCCCGTCTCCCGGGCCAGCTGCTCGACGACCGGCCGGGCCACCTCCGTGACGTCATAGCGACGCGCGGCGGCGACGCCCAGCAGATAGAGCTCCGGGCCCAACGACCATCGGCCCGATCGCCGGTCACGGTCGACGAGCCCCTCCCGCGCGAGGGATTCGAGCAGCCGGTGGGCGGTGGCCCGCGGAACCCCTGCGTCACGTCCGGCCTCGGTGGTGGTGATGCCATCGGGTTCACGCGAGGCGATCGCCCGCAGGACGGCGCTCGCTCGCGCCACCACGGGGGAGGGACCATCTGCCATACCCATGATCGTAACGTCCACTGAGTGGACGCCAGACACGGCCATCTTCCATCTCGTGAACACTTCCGGACCGATCAACATCCTGCTATTGCAGATCGAACGACCGGACGGCAACGTTGGATCACGCATCTGCTCATCGAACGAGAGGCACGCCATGATGCTCGCGACCTCGCCCGGCGAGGCGATCGACGACCTCCTGCGCGACCACATGACGCTGGCTGTCGGCGGCTTCGGCCTCTGCGGCATTCCCAGCGCGCTCATCGAGGCCGTTCGCGACAGCGGCGTCACCGGGCTGACGATCGTGTCCAACAACATGGGCGTGGACGGCAAGGGGCTCGGGCTCCTCCTCGAGAACGGTCAGGTCAGCAAGGTCATCGCGTCCTATGTGGGCGAGAACAGGCTGTTCGCCCGGCAGTATCTCGACGGTGAGCTGGACGTCGAGTTCGCGCCGCAGGGCACCCTCGCCGAACGATTGCGCGCCGGGGGCGCCGGAATCCCCGCCTTCTACACCCGCACCGGTGTGGGGACCGTCGTGGCCGAGGGCAAGCCGACGGCGGAGTTCGACGGCGTGACCTATCTCCAGGAGCGGGCGATCGTCGCCGACCTGGCCCTCGTTCACGCCCACACCGGCGACCGCTTCGGCAACCTGCGCTACCGGCTCGCGGCACGCAACTTCAATCCGGCCGCGGCCACCTCCGGCCGCGTCACGATCGCCGAGGTCGAGCACCTCGTCGACGCCGTCGATCCCGAGCTGGTCCAGACCCCCGGCGTCTACGTGCATCGCCTGGTCCACGTTCCCGATCGGCCCAAGCACATCGAACAGCACACCACGCGCCCGCGACCCGAAGGAGCACCCGCATGAGCGAGCGAAGAGTCGAGATCTGCTCCCCATTCGTCGACCGGGACCGTGCAGGGTTGACGAGTACCCAGCACATCTCGGTACCCGCGGAGGTGGCGGCATGAGCTGGACACGCGAGGAGATGGCCGCGATCGCCGCCTTGGAGCTCCGCGACGGCGACTACGTCAACCTGGGGATCGGCATCCCCACCCTCGTGGCCAACCATGTGCCGCCCGGTGTCCACGTGACGCTCCAGTCCGAGAACGGCATCCTCGGGCTCGGCCCCTTTCCTTGGGAGGGCGAAGAGGACCCGGATCTCATCAATGCCGGCAAGCAGACGGTCACGACGGTGAGCGGAGCGTCGTTCTTCGACTCCGTGGAATCCTTCGCGATGATCCGCGGCGGCAAGGTCGACATCGCGATCCTCGGCGCCCTGCAGGTCGCCGCCAACGGAGACCTCGCCAACTGGGCGGTGCCCGGGGCCCTCGTGAAGGGCATGGGCGGGGCGATGGACCTCGTCGCCGGCACCCGCCGCGTCGTCGTCATCACCGACCACGTGGCCAAGGACGGCACGCCGAAGATCGTCGAGAACTGCACCGTGCCGCTGACGGGTCGCGGCGTGGTGGACAGGATCGTCACCGATCGGGCCGTCATCGATGTCACTGACGAAGGCCTGCGCGTGCTGCGGCTCGCACCCGGCGAGAGCTTCGCGGATCTCGCTGCTGCGACGGGTGCGCCATTGGCCCTCGCCGAGTCGGCCTCCGCGTGACGCGGCGAGCTTCCCGGTTCGGGCGGCGCCGCGACCGATAGGGTCGGGGCATGCAGGTTCACGTCCTCGATCACCCGCTCGTCGCCCATAAGCTCACCGTGCTGCGGCAGACGACGACCGACTCCCCCACGTTCCGCCGGCTGACCGAGGAACTCGTGACGCTGCTGGCCTATGAGGCCACCCGCGAGGTGCGCGTGGAGCCCGCCGCCATCGAGACCCCCGTCGCCCCGACCACGGGCGTGCGCCTCTCGACGCCCGCCCCGCTCGTCGTGCCGATCCTGCGCGCCGGGCTGGGCATGCTGGAGGGCATGCAGCGCCTGCTGCCCACCGCCGAGGTCGGCTTCCTCGGCATGATCCGCAACGAGGAGACCCTGCAGGCCGAGACCTACGCCGAGCGCCTGCCCGAGGATCTCTCCGGACGGCAGTGCTACGTGCTCGATCCGATGCTCGCCACGGGAGGAACGCTCGCGATGGCGATCGACTTCCTGGTGAAGCGGGGCGCCGACCACATCACCGCGATCACCCTGCTCGCGGCCCCCGAAGGTGTCCGCAGGATCGAGTCCGAGCTGGAGCACATCGATGTCCCGGTCACTGTGGTGACCGCCGCGGTCGACGAGCGCCTCGACGAGAACGGCTACATCGTGCCGGGTCTCGGCGACGCCGGGGATCGCCTGTACGGGGTCGTCTGAGCGATCCGTGGCGGACCCGGTGGTCCGCTTCCGGGTGCGACGCGAGCTCCGGTCTCCTAGAGTCGAGGGTCCACGCTCCGTCGAGAAGGTGATCCTCGTGCCACGTTCCGCCCGATCCCTGCTCATCGCCGGAGTCCTCACCCTGCTCGCGGCGATCGTCCTGGAGGCGACGTCGAGTGTCGTCCTCCACGTCATCTCCTCCCAGCTCGATGCCTTCAGCCAGCGCGCCCTGACCAGTGCGGTCGGCGTCTACACCGGGACGATCCGCCTGCTGTGGTCGCTCAGCGCCGTGCTGATCGGCGGTGCCTTCATCGTCTGGGCCGTCGTCCACGAGCTCGCCCCCGAAACGGGCCGCGCAGACGGCTAGGTCGTGTCTGGTCATTCGTGGTCGTCGCGAGCGACGTTCCCCCACTCGCGAGGCGCCTATGGGACGCCGCGCCGTAGGCCACGAATGACCGGACACCGCCTAGTAACGTGGTCGAGATCAGGTCAGCAGACCGCGCAACTGCCCCAGGCGCACACCGAAAGGCATCGGTTGTCCGTCGTGTGAAGCACCATCCTTGAACACCTGCCGTGGACGACGCAGCACCTCCCAGCCCTCATCAAGCAGATGCCCGTCGGCGATCAGCAGGTCGGCGCGCATTCCAGGAACGATGCGGCCGCGAACATCCTCGACACCCGCGATCCGCGCTGCCGTGGCGGTGGCAGTCCTCAGCACATCGACGATCCCGGCACCGGTCGCCTCGGCGATGAGCTCCAACTCCTCGACCACCTCGCCGGAGGTGTCAGTCCCGGCGCCGATCGGCACCCCGGCCTCCCAGGCCAGCCGGACGCTCTCCATATGCGCGCCGACGATGTCGTCCATGATCCGCTGGTACATGTGATCGTTGCCGATGAGACGGTGCTGGAAGCCGATGGCGATGACACTGGAGAGCGTCGGCACCAGCGCGGTGCCGTGCTCCACCATCTCTCGGACGGACTCCGGCGTGAGGAACGCGCCGTGCTCGATCGTGTCGGTACCCGCGCGCACGGCATTGAGGATGGCCTCAGTGCTGTAGGCATGTGTCGCCGTCCGCTTGTGGAACTTGTGCGCCTCACTGATCCCCGCTTCCAGCTCCTCCGGCGTCAGCTCGGGGATGCCAGGGTCCTCCTCCGGGTAGGTGCCGAGGCCGCCCGACCCCATGAACTTCAAGACGCCGGCACCGTTGATGAGCTGCTGTCGCACCGCGGTCCGGACGCCGACCGGGCCATCGGCCTCCATGGCGCCCCAGTTGCTGGAGTGCCCACCGGTGATGCAGATCGGGTCACCCCCGGAGAGCACGGTGGGACCGGGGATGATGTTCTCCGCGATGGCGCGCGCCGTCTGGATGCCGGTGAGACCCGGCAGGCCGAAGTCACGGATGAACGTGACACCTGAACGGAGCTGGGCCAGGACATTGGCGGCTGAATGCAGCGCCAGGAACGGCAGTGGCTGGCGCATCAGGATGTCCCCCTGCGCGCGGTAGGTGGTCGCGCGGTCGGAGATGCGCAGCCGCTTACGAGCGATGTGGTCGTGCATGTTGAACAGGCCGGGCACGACGGTCGCGCCGGTCGCATCGATGCGTTGGGCGTTGGCGGACGGCGTGACTGTCGGCCCGACCTCGACGATCTGCTGCCCCTCGACCAGCACGGAGCCGTTCTCGATCACCTCGTCGGCATCTCCGGTGAGGATGAGGGCGTTCTCGATCAGGATGCTCATAGTGTCCTTCGTCGTTCGATGGTGAGTAGCGGATCAGGGTACGGTCGCTGAGACGGCCGCGTCAGCCAGATGGTGGATCTGGGTGGCGATCGCCCGGGCTTGGACGAGCGTTCTGGCGCCGGTGCCGGGCAGCGGCAGGTTGGCGATATTCCATTCCAGGGGCTGCACTGAGATACCCAACGCGAAGAGATTCGGCCACGGTGTCGCCGTCCCATCCAGGACCCGGCAAGGCCGGTCGGCACCGCGCGTGACGTCGAGACCACCGGTGGGCACGAGTCCCCCGCTGTCCTCGAGGACAGCCAAGCGACCGACTCGCTCGGAGAGGAGTTGATGGACGAGCACCGATGTCGTGGAGCGAAGATCGTCAGCGTGGAGACGAGCCTCCACCACGGCGGTGACCTCCTGGTCGGTGAGCGTGTCTGAGGACAGCAGGAAGACTCCGCGCTCGTCATCGGTGCGAACCCGCGCGCGACGGCCGGCGACCTTGACGATGTCGGCTTCGACCAGTGCGAGCACCTGCTCGACTCGCTCCAGCGGGGGGCCGGCGGCCACGAAGCCGCCGACGCTACGGAACCACCCCTGGAGGTCGCCGGTGAGCGAGGCTGGGGAGATGGCCCCGACCGCCACGAGATCGCGGACGGCGTTCTTCGCCAGAGCGAGACGCTCGCCGATGGCCGTGATGGGACCGCTGGGGCACGATCGAGCCGCGTCCACATACTCGCGCAGAGTCCGGCGCATCACCTCGCGCGCCACAGCTGCGTCGGGGAGGTCGAGCAACGGATCGAGAATCCGGTCGAGTTCCATCGGCCGGCCGCCGAGGTGCTCAGCGCACCAGGCGTCGACCTCGGATCCTTCGTGCGGCAGCGCGGCGAGCGAACAGGCGACGGCGGTGGAGTCGAAGGTGACGCCTCTGCGACGCGCGTCCGCGAAATGCCAGGCGTGTCGCATCTCCCGGACGATGTCCGGCCACACATCACGCCCGATGTCGACGGCTCCCTGGTCGATGAGCTGCTGCTGCCGGCGGGAGGTCAGGAAAGCCAGCTCCTGGCTCGAAGGCTCCAGCCCGCGCGCCATATAGGGGACACCCCGACCCGAGCCGACCCACAGCAGCGGCTCCGCACCGCTAGGCCGGTAGCGCAGAGTGCCGTCCGGCAGGCGTTCGAAGCGCCCGCCCCGACCGAGGATGGTCCGGGCGACCACATCGTAGAAGTTCAGTCCCGCCCCGAGCACGGCCACGTCCGCGCCCGGTGGGAGAGCGTTGAGATCGGCCTCAGAGGCCGGCCCCGGTGGTATATGGAGCAACCCGGTACGGCGCGCGAAATCCGACCACTCGACCTCTCGTCCGCTCGGCTCGCCGTCCACGTGACCGATCGCGAGGACGACGGCATCAGCGTGCAGGATCCCGCCCTCCCCGAGGACCACCTCGTGGCCCCGGTCCGACGGCCGGACCGCCATCACCTGGTCGCGTATGACCTGAAGGCCACGCTCCTGCAGCCATTCGACGGCCCACCGCGTGTACTCCCCGAAGAGCGCTCGAGAGGCGAAATCGGCCGGTCCGAGCCCTGCCAGCTCGCGGCGCGCCTCGGGCCGCAGGTCGAGCTCCGGCGCGATATCGGCACACCACTCGGCGAAGGTCGGACCCTCGGGCCGCAGTGACCCGGCGACAGAATCGTCGACGAACAGCGTCGCCTGGCTCAGCCGGGAGTTCATGAGCAGATGACGATCCTGGTCGCGACGCCAGACCCGCCCGCCGGGATGCGGGTCGACCATCACCACCTCGAGCGTCTCCGGCCGCGGTTCCGACAACACGGCGTGCGCGGTCGCGATCCCTCGCGGACCCGCGCCGACCACGACGACCCGGAAGGGACGGGCGGGATCGCTCATCGCAGGCGCCGCCGTCCCACGACGGCCTCGAGCCGGCCCAGTGCGAGGTCCAGCAGCATGACGATGATCGCCGTGATGACCAGTCCGGCGAAGATATCGGCCGTGCGCAGCGTCGACTGGCCCTGCAGGATCAGATTCCCAAGGCCCTTGTTCGACCCGAGATACTCCGCGACGACAGCGGCGGAGAATGCGAACCCGAGGCTGGTGCGCAGTCCGACGACCAACCAGACGAGCGTCGCCGGCAGGTACAACTTGCGATAGAACTGCCATCTATTGGCACCGTACAACCGCACTTGCGCGACCAACTGCTGGTCGACCCCGCGAACACCGGAGTAGACGCTGAAGAACACCAAGACCACGACCGCGAGCGCGGAGGCCATCACCTTGGAGGTCACGCCGAGGCCGAACCAGATGATGAGAAAAGGTACGAGCGCGATCTTGGGGATGGAGTAGAACGCGGTGAAGAAGGGTTCGAGCGCCGGTCCGAGGCGCTTGGTCGTGCCGAGCGCGAGAGCCAGCAGAACGCCGACGCTCGCGCCGAGCACGTACCCCGCCACCGCCTCGAACAAGGTGATGCCGATGCTGGGGAACAAGACCCCGTCCTCGGCCCATCGCTGGATGGATGAGAGCACGGCACTGGGAGAGCTGTAGAAGAACTGTGGCAGAGCCCCGGTTCGTGCCCCCAGTTCCCAGCCGCCGAGCAGCAGTGCACCGGCCAGCAGTTGTAACGCGGCGGTGGCCGTCCGGGAGTAAGCCGGTCGGACGAAACCGACCTTCCGCGCGGAACGAGTACGGCGGCGGGTCACCTCGGTCGCCACCTGCGGAGCCGCCGCGGGGGGCTTCTGGTCAGTGGGCATGGTGCTTCTCCGCTGAGTCCCCGGCGGGCAGCTCCCGGTCGATCTCGTCGCGCAGCTCATCCCATAGCTCTTGACGAGCCTCGGTGAAGCCGGGCACACCCTGCACATCCGCCACGTCCCGGTCCCGCGGCAGCGCGATGTCGTGCACCGCCTTGACGGTGCCGGGCCGCTTGCTGAAGATCGCCACGCGATCCGAGAGGGCGACCGCCTCGTCAAGGTCGTGAGTCACGAAGAGGCAGGTGGCGCCCTGGGCCCGGCACAGATCCACCAGCAACTGCTGCATATTGGCCCGGGTGAAGGCGTCGAGCGCGCCGAAGGGCTCGTCCATGAGGATGATCGAGGGATTGTAGACCAAGCTGGCAGCGAGCTGGACCCGCTTGCGCATGCCGCCGGAGAGCTGTGACGGCCGGGCATCGGCGAACTCCGCCAGGCCGACGCGCTCGATGATGGCGTCCACCCTCTCGGCACGGCCCTTCTTCTCACCCCGGATCTCCAACGCGAGGCCGACATTCTGTCGAACCGTCCGCCACGGCAGCAGGGCGTCACTTTGCAGCATCATCGTCGCGTCGCGCCGAACGCCGTCGACCGGTTCACCGTCGACGGTCACGCTGCCGGTCTGGACCGGCAGCAAGCCCGAGATCAGCGAAAGCAGCGTCGACTTGCCGCACCCGGACGGGCCGACCACGGACATGAACGATCCTCGCGGCAGGTCCAGCGAGACGTCGCGCACCGCGAGCACGTCGTTGGCGGCGGTTGAGAAGGTGTGGGAGACGTTCTCCAGACGGATCATGGTCGCGTCCTCACTTCAGTGCTCGATCTTCGAACCTCGCCGACAAGGCGCCGACGAGGGAGGCGATCACGATCGCGACCGCGATGATGAGGACCAGCGCCGCGACGGCCCGATCCAGGTTCGACACGCTGCGGGCCGAGGCGAGCAATGCGCCCAGCCCGGTGCTGGCCCCCATGTACTCGCCGACGACGACGCCGAGGAAGCCGAGGCCGATCGAGGCCTTGAGGCTCGTGACGATCCGGTAGGCCGCCACCGGGAGGTAGAGCAACCTCATCATCTGCCAGCGGCGGGCACCGAGAAGCTGGAGATTCCCCAGCATCCGTTCGTCGACGCCCAGCAGCCCCTCGTAGACGGTGAGGAAGGCATGGAAGAAGATCAGCAGTGCCGCCAAGGCGATCTGGGTCGTGGTGCCGACCCCGTACCAGAGCAGGAACAAGGGAGCGAGGGCAGCACGCGGCAGCCCGTTGATCGCCACGAGATAGGGCCGCAAGGCCACAGCGAGCGGGGGAACGGCGGCGAGCAGGAAGGCCACCACCGTCCCGAGCGCCGTTCCTACCACGACACCGGCGACCAGCGCATAGGTCGTGGAGGCGAGATTCGGCCAGATCACGCCCTCGGCAGCCCAGCGCAGGAGGACATCGACCACCTGGGCCGGTCGTGGCAGCAGATCCGGCGGCACGATGCCGGTGACAGTGGTGACCTCCCATAGGAGGAGAGCCGATACCACCGCGGCGACCCTGATCCCGATGATCCCGAGATCGGGCCCGCCCACACGACGACGACGGGACTCCGTCTTCTCCTCGGGGGCAGCCTTCGTGGTCGTCATCGTGATCCCACCCGCTCTCCCGCTCGTCGTTCCGTCACCGCAGGTAGGAGTTGTCGTACAGGGCGTCGATATCGATCTCGGTGCCCGGATCGATCGCGCCCTGCTCCTCGTCGATCTGGACGAGGGTCTCGAAGGCAGCCGGGTCGGCGGCGAGGCTCTGCGGCAGGGCTTGGACGATGCGCGCATAGAGATCGGGGAAGATCGGCTCGAGACTGGCGTAGTCCTCGGGCAACTCGTCGAGCACGGCCTGCGGATCGGACTCGTGGTCCTTCATCCAGTCGACAGCCTTCTCGAAGGCCTGCGTGACGGCGCGAACTCCGTCGGGGTCGGCGTCGGCGAAGGCGGCATTCGTCATCAAGGTGACCGAGGCGTAGGAACCGCCCATGATGCGTTCGACGAAGTCGCGGTCGAAGAAGTCGTACATCACCTCGCCGTCGGCATCGGCGACCGTCTGGGAGAGCACCGGCTCGCCGGGCAGGATCGCGTCGACTTCGCCATTCGCGAGGGCCGACTGGAACGTGGACTGGTCGTTGATCGTCAGGAAGTCGACCTTCGACGCATCGACGCCGTCCTCCTCCAGAGCGGCGAGAAGTAGTGGATACGCCGCGGTGGCCTGACCGGTGAAGCCCACGGTCTTGCCCTCGAGTTCGGACGGCTCGGAGATGCTGGGGTCGACGACCAGGCCCCCGACGCCGGCGTCATTGAGCACGGCGGTCACCGTGAGGTCCTGCCCCTGGACCTGAGCGCGGGCAGCGTTCTGCGCGAGTTGGACGTCCATGTCGATCTGTCCTGCCGAGAGGGCGGCGAGGCTCTGGCTTGAGCTGTCGAACGGCACGATCTCCACCGTCTTGCCGATCTCTTCCGCGGCCTCGTCCAGATATCCCAGGCTGTCGGCGAGGTAGCCGGGCATGTACGTCAAGGTGCGCGACAGCCCCACCGTGATGGTGTCGCCGCTGGAGCCGGAGCCGGAGCCGCCTCCCGCGCAGCCGGAGAGGACCACGGAGCCGGCCATCACGGCCGCGGCGAGTCGCACGGTACGAGAAGCGACGGCGCCGCGACGCCTGCTGAGCGAGATCTTGTTCATGCCGGGACCTAATTTCTTCAGAGGGGGCGAATCGTCGTCCACGTGGCGCCGTGCGCGCCACCGTCCAACCGGTCAGTGCCGAAGACATCCATCGGTGTCGTCCAGGTCACGTCCTGCTGGCCTACTCAGTCTGCGCACGCGGCAAGTCCGAGCACAAGACCCTCCACGTAAAGCGGACTGTCAGACTAGTTCACCTATTCATTCAAGATTCTTATGTCTGAATAGTGGACGGGGACACCCTCAATCCAGCGTCCTGCGTCTGTTCCAGCAAGATCTCGACGGCCCGTTGAACGGCGGGGAGCTGCATGAGCGGTCCGGTCGAGACCGCGCCGACCTGCCGGACGCTGAGTGGCTGCAGGGGTCGCAAGGCAAGCCGTTCGTCGTTCGGGAAGGCCGTATGCATCAGCTCCGGGGCGAGCGCGACGCCCAGACCCAGAGCCGCCAGCCGATGCAAGGCGAGGTAGTCGTCGGTCTCGAAACCGATCTGCGGCTCGAAGCCCGCGACCCGGCACAGGTGCTCCAGATTGCCCCGGCACCGGGGGCACCCGGCGATCCACAGGTCATCGCGAAGCTCTCGGACATCGACCCATCGCTTCGAGACGAGCGGGTGAGAGGTCGGCAACACGACGTCGACGCGCTCATCGAACAGGGGGGTCAACACCTCGTCCTCGCCGAGCTCGACGGCATCGAAGGTCTCGCCTTCGGTGAGATGCGAGTAGATGATGGCGAGATCACACTCGCCGCGACGCACCAGCTCGACCGCCTTAGCGGAGTCCGCCTCGATCATCTCGAAGTGCAGACCAGGGTGATCCTTCTTCATCCGGGCGAACATCTGGGGCATGAGCGCCCCGGCCGCACTCGGAAAGCAGGCGATCCGAATCCGACCGGAACGAAGGCCCGCGACCGCCTCGATCTCGGACTCTGCGAGGGCGATCGACTGTAGGACGAGCTCGGCGTGCCTCAGGAGGATGCGCCCGGCATCGGTGGGGACGATCCCACGTCTGCTGCGGACGAGCACAGGAGTTCCCAGGTAGCGCTCGAGCGCCTGGATCTGCTGCGTGAGGGCGGGTTGCGAGTAGCCGAGCTCACGCGCAGCGCCGGAGATGGTGCCGTGGGCGACAGCCGAACGCAGCAGACGAAGGTGCTTGAGCTCGATCATCCTCTTACATTGCCATATTCAATGACCAACTGAACATCTTTGGTGTTGTACTTATCCCAAGACGTGACGCACGCTGGATCCGACCACCCGTTGACGTCCGCAGGAGAAACCGTGCCCACCTCCCCCACCGGGGGGGGGGGGGGGGGGGGGGGGGGGGGGGGGGGGGGGGGGGTGGGGGGGGGGGGGGGCGGGGGGCCGCGCCCCC
>NZ_JAERWM010000014.1:0-115101 GCF_016918125.1 Aeromicrobium sp. YIM 150415
GCCCCCCCGGGGTCCCCCCCCCCCGTGTGCGGCGGGCGGCCAACCCGGCCCCCCCCCCCCCCCCGGGGGGGGGGGGGGGGCCCCCCCCCCCCGTCGCACTGTTGGAGTCCGATCGCACGAGGACCGCGGACACGCATCTGCAACTGTTGCCACTGCCGACACAGTGGGGAATCGATCTCTACCTGAAAGACGAGTCGACCCATCCGACCGGTTCCCTGAAACACCGACTCGCACGTTCACTGCTCCTGTACGGCCTCGTCAACGGCGACGTCGATGAGCACACCACCCTGGTCGAGGCCTCCAGCGGTTCCACGGCGGTCTCGATCGCTCACTTCGCTCGACTGCTCGGCCTACCGTTCGTTGCCGTGATGCCGCGCAGCACCTCTCCCGCGAAGATCCGACTCATCGAGTTCTACGGAGGCACCTGCTCGTTCGTGGAGACTGCCGATGCGGTGTACGAGTGCGCGGAGAAACTCGGCGAACGACCGCGCTACTTCTACCTCGATCAATTCGCTCGCGCGAGTCTGGTGACCGACTGGCGGGGCAACAACAACATCGCGGCTTCCATCTTCGAACAGATGCGCGCCGAACGGCACCCCGAGCCGAGGTGGATCGTCGTTGGAGCCGGAACCGGCGGCACGAGCGCGACCATCGGCCGCTACAGCCGGTACATCGGCGCCCGCACGCGGCTCTGTGTCGTCGACCCCGAAGGGTCGGCATTCGCCGAGGCATGGCGCACCGGGAGCCGGGATGTCGTGGCGTGCGGTTCACGCATCGAGGGCATCGGCCGCCCCCGGGTGGAACCGTCATTCGTGCCCGCCGTCATCGACGAGGTGCTGCGCGTCGCCGATGCCGACTCGATCGCCGCGATGCGCTGGCTCCACGATCGAATGAATCTCAGTGCCGGGCCCTCCACCGGCACCAATCTCGTCGGGGCCTTCGAGCTCATCGCACGAATGCGCGATGCGGGCGAGACCGGCAGCGTCGTCACCCTCCTGTGCGACTCCGGGTCACGCTACGAGGACAGTTACTACGACGACGACTGGGTGGCGAGCCAGGACATCGATCTGCCGGCCGCCAGGGAACGCATTGAGCGACTCTTCGCGGGCGAGCCGATGACCAGACCTGAGACGAGCACCGACATCACGTCGCACCCGTTGCTGTCCAGACTGCGTGAAGACCTGCGCGATCTCACTGTCTCGGTCGGCCGCGCCGTGTTGATGCCCGACGACGCCGACGGCCTACCCCCCGCGTGGAGGTGGGCGATCGCCCTGCGAGTGGCCAAGGTGCACGAGGACTCCGAGCTGACGGACCGGTACACACGGGCTCTGCGATCGGTCGACGCCGACCTGACCGAGCGCGTCCTCAGCTCGTCGCGCTGGCGAGAGCTGCCCCGCCCGCTCGGCGCGATCCTGGAACACGCCGAACAGGTGGCCTTGGACCCGATCGACTCCGGCGAAGCCGAGATCGCACTGCTCCGAAAGCGCGGCTGCTCACCCCGTGACATCGTCGTCGCGACTCAGGTGGTCGCCTACGTCAGCTACCTGACGCGACTGCTCACCGGTCTGCGCTGCCTCGCTGCTCCAGCCACCGCTGCCGCCACTGTTCCTCCCGCTCGCGACATGGGTGAGGTGCCCGACCCCGCCGAGCGCTTCCCGACCTACCGCTGGCATCCATGGGTTGACGCTCCCGCCCCGCCCGAGAAGGAGGCGGGAGCGGACAGCCGCACCCCCCGCAAGTGGTCGCCGTTCTATCTCACCCTCCTGCACGACCCCGAGGTTCTCGGCGAGCGCACCGCCCTCTACGACGCGATCATGACCGGCAGCGGCGCCCTCGGCCGCGCCGACAGAGAGTTGGCCGCGCTCGCCACCTCGTTGACGACCGGCTGCGAGTACTGCGCCTCGGTACACGGGCGCAGACAGGTGCAGCTGTCCAAGGACCGGGTCAGTGCTCCCGCGCTGGCCACGCACGGAGCCACCGGTCTGGCGGACCTGCGACAGCGCACGCTCGCGTTCATCGCCTCGACCATCGCCGTCACCCCGACGGCTGTCACCGCGGCCCATATCGCCGCATTGCGCGAGGTCGGTCTCGACGACGACGCGGTCGCTGACTTTCTTGCCGTCTGCGCGATGTTCGCCTGGGCGAACCGGCTCATGATGACGCTCGGTCAGCCCGAGGACTGAATCACCCGCCGGTCGACCAGCGAGCCGTCAGGGCCGGCCCGCTTCCCCGCAGGACCCTGCTTCGCCGCGACCCCGCGCTCGGCGAGGCTGTCGCTCGGCTAGAGGGCCCGGCTTCGCCGGGCCCCAATGCTCGGCGAGCTTGTCATCACACCTAGAGGGCCCGGCTTCGCCGCAACGAACGCTCGGCGAGCCTGCCTTCTCGCTTAAAGGTTGCGGATGATGTCTTCGACGCGCTCTTTGGCGTCGCCGAAGAGCATCTGGGTGTTCTCGCGGAAGAACAGCGGGTTCTGCACGCCGGCGTAGCCCGCGGCCATCGACCGCTTGAAGACGATGACATTCTCGGCCTCCCATACGTGCAGGACCGGCATGCCCGCGATGGGGCTGGTCGGGTCCTCCGAGGCGGCCGGGTTGACGGTGTCGTTGGCGCCGATGACGAGCACGACCGAGGTGTCGGCGAAGTCGTCGTTGATCTCGTCCATCTCCAGGACGATGTCGTAGGGCACCTTCGCCTCGGCCAGCAGCACGTTCATGTGTCCGGGCAGGCGGCCGGCGACGGGGTGGATGCCGAACCGCACCTCCACACCCCGCTCGCGCAGCTTGCGCACGAGATCGGCGACGGGGTACTGCGCCTGCGCGACGGCCATGCCGTAGCCCGGCGTGATGATGACGCTCGACGCGTTCTTCAGCAGCTCGGCGGTGTCCTCGGCGACGATCTCGCGGTGCTCGCCGTAGTCGGTGTCGTCACCGCCGCTGGCCTCGATCCCGAAGCCGCCGGCGATCACCGAGATGAAGGACCGGTTCATCGCCTTGCACATGATGTAGGACAGGTAGGCACCCGAGGAGCCCACCAGCGCGCCGGTGACGATGAGCAGGTCGTTGCTCAACAGGAAGCCCGCCGCCGCGGCAGCCCAGCCGGAGTAGCTGTTGAGCATCGAGACCACCACGGGCATGTCGCCGCCGCCGATCGAGGCGACCAGATGCCAGCCCAGCGCGAGCGAGATCAGGGTGACGATGATCATCAGCCAGATATTCGGGGTCGCCACGAACCAGATCGTCAGCGCCACGAAGGCGACCAGCGCGCCGATGTTGAGGTAGTTCTTGCCCGGCAGCATCAGCGGGGCGGACTTGATCCGCGCCGACAGCTTGAGGAAGGCGACGATCGAGCCGGTGAACGTGACGCCACCGATGAAGATGCCGATGAAGACCTCGGCGCTGTGGATCCGCTCCAGCGACTCCAGCGCGTAGACCGGGTGCTGCAGGTAGCCGTTCCAGCCGACGAGCACGGCGGCGAGGCCGACGAAGCTGTGCAGCAGCGCGATGAGCTCGGGCATCCCGGTCATCTCGACCTTCGACGCCCGTATCAGGCCGATCGTCGCGCCGATCGCCATGGCCACCAGCAGCAGCACGATGCCGAGGGTGTCGGAGACGTCGACGACCAGGATGAAGGTCGCGAGCAGGGCGATCGCCATGCCGGCGATGCCATAGGTCACGCCCTGACGGGCGGACTCGTGCTTGGACAGCCCTGCCAGGGACAGGATGAACAGCAGGGCAGCAACGATGTAAGCGGCAGTAGCCACGCTAAAAGCAGTCATGTCGACCAATCAGTCCTTCGGGCTCTGCTCACTTGGAGAACATGCCGAGCATGCGTCGGGTCACGGCGAAGCCGCCGAAGACGTTGATACTGGCCACGAGCACGGCCACGAAGGCCAGCACCCGGATCACGACATCGTCGGTCGCGAGCTGGAGCATCGCACCGACCACGATGATGCCGCTGATCGCATTCGTGACACTCATCAGCGGCGTGTGCAGCGCGTGGTGCACCTTGCCGATCACGTAGTAGCCGATGACGATCGCGAGCGTCAGCACGGTGAAGTGCTGCGGCAATGGCGCCGGAGCGAAGGCGTTCACCAGGAACAGCGCCGCGACGCCGGCAGCCACCAGGGCGTACTTGCCCCGCTGGGTCAGCGCGGGCTTCTCCTCGGCGGCGGGGGCCGGAGCCGAGGCGGCGGACGCGGGGGCCGGCGCGGCCGAGACCTGCACCGGCGGCGGAGGCCACAGCTTCTCCCGGTTGCGCGCGACGGTGATGGCGCGCTGCACCACATCGTCGAAGTCCAGCACCAGCTGGCCGTCCTTCTCCGGAGTCAGCAGCTTGAGCAGGTTGACGAGGTTCGTGCCGTACAGCTGCGAGGCCTGCGTGGGCAGACGGCCGGCGAGGTCGGTGTAGCCGAGGATGATGACGCCGTTGTCGGTGACCACGCGCTCGCCGGGCACCGATCCCTCGACATTACCGCCCTGCGCGGCGGCCATGTCCACGATCACGCTGCCGGGCTTCATGGTGGCCACATCGGCCGCCGTGATCAGCCGGGGCGCCGCGCGGCCGGGGATGAGGGCCGTGGTGATGACGATGTCGACATCGGCCGCCTGCTCCGAATAGATCTCCGCGGCACGGCGGTCATAGGCCTCACTCGTGGCCTTCGCGTACCCATCGGAGGACACTTCCTTGTCCTCATCGGGCACGACGACCTCGAGGTACTCGCCGCCGATGGACTTGACCTGATCGGCGACCTCGGGGCGCGGGTCGGTGGCGCGCACGATCGCACCGAGACTCGAGGCAGCGCCGATCGCGGCCAGACCCGCCACACCGGCACCGGCCACCAGGACCTTGGCCGGCGGGACCTTGCCCGCGGCCGTGACCTGGCCGGTGAAGAAGCGGCCGAACTCGTTGGCAGCCTCGACCACGGCGCGGTAGCCCGCGATATTGGCCATCGAGCTGAGCACGTCCATCGACTGGGCGCGCGAGATGCGCGGCACCGCGTCCATCGCCAGGGCGGTGATGGGCCGCGCCGCGAGCTGATCGACCAGGTCGGGGTTCAGCGCCGGGCTCATCAGGCTCACGACCGTGGCGCCCTCGCGCAGACGGTCCAGCTCGTCCTCGGCGGGAGCGTTCACCTTCAGCACCACATCGGCCGACCAGGCATCCTCGCCCGTTCCGACCGACGCACCTGCCCCGACGAAGGCAGCATCGGGGAAGCTCGCGAGCTCACCGGCCCCCGACTCGACCACGACCTCGTAGCCGAGCTTGATCAATTGCGACGCAGTCGACGGAGTCGCCGCGACACGCGTCTCTCCAGGCACCGACTCGGTGACGATTCCGATCTTCACCTCGCGAACACTAGCGACGAAACGCGATTGTGACCACCGGCTGAGACACGTGTCTCACCATGTGGGGGGTATCGGCCCGATAGGAGAGGGAATGTGACATCGCCAGTGGCACATTTCACATACCAACGGTATCTTAAGCCCATGGCCACGCTCAGTTCCTCCGCCTTCAGCGGAAAAGTCGCCCTCATCACCGGCGCCGCCCGCGGCATCGGCGCTCACACCGCTCGCGAGTTCGTCGCCCACGGCGGCAAGGTCGCGCTCCTCGGCCTCGAGCCTGACCTCCTCGCTCAGCTGGCCGAGGAGCTCGGTGACGACGCGGCCTGGTGGGAGGCCGACGTCCGCGACGGCGAAGCCATCGCTCAGGCCGTCGACAGCGCCGCCGAGCACTTCGGACGGCTCGACTATGTGCTGGCCAATGCCGGTATCGCCTCGTACGGCACCGTGCGTCAGATCGACGACTCAGCCTTCGAGCGGGTCATCGACATCAACATCAACGGCGTGTTCCGGACCGCCAAGCACGCGATCCCCCATCTGCAACGCACGCGCGGATATCTGCTGGTCGTCTCCTCGCTCGCCGCCTTCTCCAATATCGCCGGCCTGGCGCCGTACGCCGCGAGCAAGGCCGGATGCGAATCCCTCGCCGTCGCGATGCGCCAGGAGGTGGCCCACCTCGGCATCACGGTCGGCATCTGCCATCCCTCGTGGATCGACACCGATATCGTGCGCGGGGCCGAGAACGATCTGCCCACGTTCAAGGCGATCCGCAGCAAGCTGCCCTACCCGGCGAACTCGACCACGAGCGTCGAGGAATGTGTCGAGCACATCCTGACCGGCTTCGCGAAGCGCAAGGCCCGCGTCTACGTGCCCAAGGGGGTCTTGATCGCCAACTGGTCCAAGGCCTTCGTCAACTCGCCGGCGACCTGGCCCTATGTCCGTCGCCTGACCCGCAAGACGGTCCCGCAGCTCGAGGCCGAGGTCGATGCGCTGGGTCGCTACCACCACAGTCACGTGCCCATGACCGACCGGCACAGCTGACCCCTTCGCAGAGCGGTGGGGGGGGGGGGGGGCGCCCCCCCCCCCCCCCCCGCGCCCCCCCCCCCCCCCCGACGCACGACCGCCACCCACCCCCCACCGCTGTCGACTGAGAACGGACGCCTACCCACCGCCCGGGGCCCCCGTCACCAGTCGGCGGCGTCGGGGTCCTGCACGGAGGCGGCGAGGGCCGTCATGTGCCCGAGTCGTGCGATCTCCGAGGGCAGGAACTCGGGTCCTCCTCGTCGTCCGACCACGAGAGCGAACCGCTGTCCGCGGCGCAGGCGCCCGGGAGCACCGGCCAGCACCATCGACTCCCAGGCCTCGACATCGTCGAGGGCACGGGAGGAGTCCAGCTCGAGCCACTGCTCCGCCTCGTCGATGAGATGCGGAGCCGCACCCGTGCCGTAGGCCACCTGGACGGCACCGCGCCGGCGCACGATCGCCATCGCCCAGTCCGTGCGGAAGGTATCGGGCACGACATCGACCAGCCGCTCGATGGCCTTCGCCGGCTCGGCGGTGAACGACTCCACCGCCTCGAGATCCATCCGCAGGTTCGCGCCGGCGGCATAGCGTGAGATCCAGTGCACCCGCACGCCGTCCAGCGCATGGCAGGCCGTGATGAGGGCATCGGGCATGACGCTCGGCGGCAGCTCGAGGAGCACGTCGTCGACCGCGAAGCCATCGGACCGGTGCTCGACGATCTCGATGGCCTCGATGTCGGCGCCGGCACTACCGAGTGCCGTCGCCAACGCGCCCAGCGAGCCGGGAACGTCCGGCAACTCGACGCGCAGATGGAATGCCATGGCACCCATTGTGTCGAATCCACGTTTCCCGCACGTGAACCGCCACGATACGGACGAACCCGTAGCACTACGGATAGACCGGATCCGGCTGCCGGAGAGAAGCTGACCCGATCGACCCCTTCGACCGAGGAGAACATCGTGAAAGCACTCTCCATCGCCCTGCGCGGCATCGCCGTCGCCGGCCTCTTGGGCTCCGGCCTGGTACTGACCGCGCCCGCCGCCAGCGCCCAGAACTGCAGCACTGTCCCCGGATATGCCAAACGCATCTCCGGCGGCATCACCGAGTACTACGAGGACGGGCGATGCGGCGTCGACCTGAACCGCCAGGTCACCCCGCCGGCACCGCGGCCCCAGACACCGGCCCCTCCTGCCACCGGCTGCCGGCAGTACCCCGACGGCGAGCTCTGCGGCGCCGGCATCGGCGGTCCGCGTCCGCCCATGTCGCACGACACCTGGCGCCGGCTCTACGGCAGTCCACCGCCGGTCACCTCGGTGCGTGTCGGCGCCCCGGTGAGCATCGGCGGCGGGGGCGGGGGCGGAAGCGTCGGGACGGTCACGGTCGGCCCGATCAGTAACCCCGACAAGGTCAAGAAGTCCGACTCGGCCAAGTAGGAGAGTGACCCACGGGAGCGGGCCGAGGATCGTCTTGGCCCGCTCCCGTACGCTCGGCGCCGTGAACCCCCGGATCGTGCGTCCTCTCTTCCGTGCCATCGCCATCGCCGAGGCGCTCTCGTGGACCGGTCTGCTGATCGGCATGTACATCAAGTACATCGCCGACACCTCCGAGGTCGGGGTCCAGGTCTTCGGCCCCATCCACGGCGGGCTGTTCATGCTCTACATCGCGGTCACCCTGCTCGCCTGGCGCGTGTTCCGGTGGTCGATCCCCACGCTCCTGTGGGGCCTGTTCGCCTCCATCCCACCCCTGGCGACGATCGTCTTCGATATCTGGGCCGAGCGCAGCGGCCGCCTCGACGCCCCCGAACGGGACACCGCGCCCGCCCGCTGACCGGGGCCCTCACCGCTGCTCGGTCGCGATCTCGACCGCCCGAGCAGTGGCGCCGCCGCGCCGCCGCGCCGATACTGAACGCATGCGAGCGATCTGGAAGGGCGCCATCAGCTTCGGGCTCGTCAACGTGCCGGTGAAGCTGTACTCCGCCACGAGCAGCCACGATCTCTCCCTGCACCAGGTGCACGACGAGGACGGAGGCCGCATCCGCTACGAACGCCGGTGCGAGGTGTGCCGGCAGGTCGTCGCCTATAAGAACATCGACAAGGCCTATGACGACGGCACGCAGACCGTCGTGCTGACCAAGGACGACATCTCCTCGCTGCCGGCCGAGAAGAGCCGCGAGATCGACGTGGTGGAGTTCGTCCCCGCCGACCAGATCGATCCGCTACGACTCGACTCCTCCTACTACCTCGAACCCGAGGAACGCGCGCTCAAGCCCTATGCCCTGCTGCGCCGGACGCTCGAGGAGACCGACCGCGCCGCGATCGTGCACTTCGCCCTGCGCCAGCGCACCCGCCTCGGCGTGCTCCGAGTCCGCGACAACGCCCTCGTCCTGCAGACGATGCTGTGGGACGACGAGGTGCGACAGCCGGACTTCGACGTCCTCTCCGGCGAGACGAAGGTGACCGCCAAGGAGCTGAAGATGGCCGAGCAGCTCGTCGACTCCCTCGCCGGAGACCTGGACACCGCCGACTTCACCGACGACTACCAGGAGCAGCTACGCGCACTCGTCGACGCCAAGCTCGAACAGGGCGACACGCTCGACACCGAGAAGACCTTCGGCGTCAGCGAGGAGGACTCCGAGGACGGCGGTGAGGTGGTCGACCTCATGGAGGCGCTCAAGCGCAGCGTCGATGCCCGCAAGAAGAAGACCGGCGGAGCGAAGAAGACCGCCAAGTCGTCGAGCTCGAAGCGCAAGTCCAGCTGACCGCGAGGCCTCAGGCCGTGGGGGCCCCGCCGACCGAGCTTCCGCGATGGCGCACGATCGCCTCGGCCACGTCGCGCAGCTTGCGGTTGCCGTCCTGGGAGTAGCGTCGCAGGACGTCGAAGGCACGGTCGGAGTCGAGATCGAAGCGCTCCATCAGGATGCCCTGCGCCTGGCCGATGAGCTTGCGCGCGTCGATCGCCGACATGAGCCCGTCCTCGCTGTGCGATGCGGCCAGGGCCACCGAGGCGTGCCGGCCGAGGATCTCGGCCACCGCGAGATCCTCGGGGGTGAAGGCGTCCGGGTCGTCGGCGTAGATGTTCAGCGATCCGTAGCGGCGTTGGCGGGTCTCCAGGCGGACGCTGATCGCGCTGCGGATCCCGAGCTTCTCGACGGCGCGTCCCCAGGTCGGCCACCGCTCGTCCCGCGCGACATCGTTCGAGAGATAGCTGCCGACCCCCTCGAGGGCGTCGAGACACGGTCCTTCGTCGTGGGTGCGCTGCAGCTCGTGCGACTCCTCCACCCGCGGCGAGGTCGAGGCCGCGGTCTCGATGCGCTGCCGTGCGTGGACGAGCATGATCCCCGAGTCACTGCCGCCGATCGCCGACTGCGCGAACTTGGTGATCAGATCAACGGTCTGCTCCGTGGACGGCTGGTCGTACAGCTCCAACGCCATCTCGGAGAAGAACTCCGACGTGCCCATGGCCATCCTCTCGACCTATCGTGAGGCTTCAGCGTAGATCACGCGAGGTCCGCGAGGGGAGGCAATAGCGATGAGCAGTGCTCAGACGGTGACCATCGACGGACGGCTGCTGCGTCTCACCCATCCCGACAAAGTGCTGTATCCGGCGACCGGCACCACGAAGGCCGAGGTGATCGACTACCTCGTGCAGGTCGCCCCGGTGATGCTGCCGCACCTCTCGCGACGTCCGGTGACCCGCAAACGCTGGGTGAACGGCGTCGGCACCTCGGACGCGCCCGGCGATGTCTTCTTCGAGAAGAACCTCCCTGACTCGGCGCCGTCCTGGATCCGCCAGGTCACCGTGCAGCACCGCTCGCACCGCAATGTCTATCCGGTGTTCGCGAGCGTGGCCGATCTCGCCTGGGCCGGTCAGGTCGCCGCGCTGGAGCTGCACGTCCCGCAGTGGCGCGTCGACGATCTCGGCGAGCCGCTCCGTCCCGATCGACTCGTCCTCGACCTCGATCCGGGCCCCGGTGCCGGGCTGGCCGAGGCCGTCGAGGTCGCCCACGCCGCCCGCGAGCTGCTCGCGGATGTCGGTCTCGAGGCGGTCCCGGTGACCTCGGGCAGCAAGGGCCTCCACCTGTACTGCTCGGTCGACGGGAGCCGCGGTGCGGAGTATCTGAGCTCCTTCGCCAAGCAGCTCGCGGTCGCCTTGGAGGAGGCGCACCCCGATCTCGTGGTGAGCTCGATGGCCAAGGCCAAGCGGGGCGGCAAGGTCCTCGTCGACTGGAGTCAGAACAACGGCAACAAGACCACGATCTGCCCGTACTCGCTGCGCGGTCGCGAGCATCCCACGGTCGCGGTGCCCCGGTCCTGGGACGAGTTGGACGGTGACCTCCGCCAGCTCGAGTACGGCGAGGTCCTCGAGCGGCTCCGCGACAGCGGCGACCCGATGGCCGGGTTGGCCCCGCCGACCCCCGACCGACTCGACACCTATCGCTCCATGCGCGACGCCTCCGCCACCCCCGAGCCGGTACCGAGCGAACGGCCGCGTCCCCGCGAGAGCGATGAGTTGCGCTTCGTGATCCAGGAGCACGCGGCCCGACGCCGGCACTGGGACTTCCGGCTGGAGCGAGACGGCGTGCTGGTCTCGTGGGCGCTGCCCAAGGGAGTGCCCGACGATCCGTCGCGCAACCATCTCGCCGTCCCGACCGAGGACCACCCGCTGGAGTACGCGAGCTTCCACGGCGACATCCCGAAGGGCCAGTACGGCGCCGGGCATGTGGACATCTGGGACAGCGGCACCTACACGGCGAGCAAGTGGCGCGACGACGAGGTCATCGCCACCCTGCACGGGAGCGACAGCGGCGGTCTCGGTGGCGCCGCCCGCACCTTCGCCCTCATCCGCACCGGTGAGAACTGGCTCATCCACCTGATGAAAGACCAACGCTCCGACCCGCCCGCCGATATCGGCTTCGTGCGGCCCATGCTCGCGACGCTGGCCGACCCGCGCGATGTCCGCGAGGGCAGGTGGGCGTTCGAGATGAAGTGGGACGGGGTCCGGGCGGTGATCGCGGTCGACGAGGAGCGGGCCAGGATCTTCAGCCGCGCTGGCCGCGATGTCACCGCCAGCTATCCCGAGGTCGCCGAGGCGGCCCGGGAGAGCATCGCCCCCGGCACGGTGATCGACGGGGAGATCGTCGCCCTCGACGCGCAGGCGATCCCGAGTTTCGGCCTTCTGCAGCGCCGGATGGGGGTGGAGAAGGAGCGCGAGGTGCGGGCCCTGATCGATGAGGTGCCGGTCACCTATCTCGCCTTCGACCTCCTGGTGGGTGACGGGCGTTCGCTGCAGGACTCCACCTACGACGAGCGCCGCCGCGCGCTGCGCGATCTCCATCTCGACGCCGAGATCCTCGTCACCCCCGAGGCGTTCACGGGGTCCCTGGAGGATGCGATCGCCGCCAGCCGGCGCTCGAAGCTCGAGGGGGTCGTGGCCAAGCGTCGCGACAGCCGGTACGTGGCCGGGGAACGCTCGCCCGCCTGGCTGAAGATCAAGCACCAGCATGCCCAGTCGGTCGTCGTCGGCGGCTGGCGTCCCGGCGCGCCGAAGGGCTTCGGCTCTCTGCTCGTCGGCATTCCCGGGCCCGAGGGGTTGCGTTACATCGGACGTGTCGGGACGGGATTCTCGGACCGGCAGCGGGCCCAGCTGAGCGCGATCCTGCGGCGCGGGAAGCGCGTGACGCCGCCTTTCGTCGACGTGCCGGCGGACGTCGCGGCGGATGCGATCTGGACTTCACCTTCGGTTGTGGGTGAAGTCGTCTACGCTGGCTGGACCGGCTCAGGAATCCTCCGCCATGCAGTCTGGCGTGGAATACGGAAAGATCTAGGACCGGATGACGTCCACATCGAATCGAAGGAGTGAGCGATGGGAAAGCGCAAGAAGGCCAAGGCTCTGCGCGCGCAGGTCGAGGAGCTGGCAGGACATCTGCCTGATCGGGAGGAGTTCGCCGATCTCCGCGACCAGGTGGTGGATCGTCTCCCCGACAAGAAGGAGCTGGTCTCGCTGCGTGACCAGCTCATCGACCGCCTGCCCGATGATGTCAGCGATCGCCTGCCGGTCGAGACCAAGAAGAAGAAGCGCTTCAAGGCCGTCCGCCGCCTCGCGGTCGTCGGTCTGGTCGCCGCCGGGATCGGTGGTGTCGTCGCCTACCTGAAGGCCAAGGCCGACGACGCCCAGGTGCCGCCGTACACCCCGCCGCCGAGCCCCACGGATCCGCCCAAGCCCGCGGTCTGAGACTTCGCAGCTGACGACGGCCCCCGCACGCGTGAAGCGTCCGGGGGCCGTCGTCTGTCCGCGCGCTCGCCTGTACCCCCCGCCCGCACCGCCCCGGGCGAGGAAGGTGCCCCTGACATGACGAAGCGGCCCCCGAGCGTATCGGGGGCCGCATCGTCGAGGGAGAGCCTCAGTCCTTGAAGGCGTCCTTGACGTTCTCGCCGGCCTGCTTGAAGCTCGACTTCGTCTGGTCGCCCTTGCCCTCGGCCTCCTTGGACTTGTCGTCGGTGACCTTGCCGGTGGCCTCCTTCGCCTTGCCCTTGAGGTCCTCGGCCGCGTTCTTGATCTTGTCGTCCAGTCCCATGGGTACTCAGTCCTTTCGATGGGGGCCTGATGTCTCCAGTGAACCGCGCACACCGCCACCGCGCATCTTGAACAGCACCCCACGGCCGTGATATGTGCCATGTCGAGAACTCGACTGCGGTACATGAGCAACCTCATCGGGAGGCAATGGGGTTGACGGTCTACCCCCACGGGCATGGTGAGGTTGACCAGGTACCGCTCGGCCGCAGGTTCCTAGTGGTCCAGTTCGGAGCGGGTGGGCGGGTCGGCGCCGGGCCGGCTCACCGTGATCGCCGCGATCCGCAGCGCTCGCTCGGCGACCTCGTCGAGATCCCACGCGGCCGGCGAGGCCGAGAGGGTGGCATCCACGAGCGCGGCCATCAGGCTGTCCCCCGCTCCCACCGTGTCGCTGACCTCCACCCGCGGCGCGGGATACTCCCGCACGCGGTCACCGGGGCCGAAGACCTCGACGCCCTCGCCTCCACGGGTCAGCACGACCGACTCCGGACCGAGCCCCGCCCAACGCTCCGCGACCTCCCGCGCCGGCTCGGCGGGATACAGCCAGGCGAGGTCCTCGTCGCTCACCTTGACCAGCGTGCTGCGCCGCACCCAGTCCTCGACGAGGGCGCGGCTCTCCTCGCGCGGCGGGATGAGGCTCGGACGGATGTTCGGGTCGTAGGTCACCACGATGTCGTCGCCGAGACCGTCGACGAGCTCACGGACACGCCCGGCTCCTGGCTCGCGCAATGCCGACAGCGAACCGATGTGGACCACCCGCGGTGCGTCGTCGATGCTCAGCGAGGCGATGTCCCACACGAGATCGAAGTCGTACTGGGCGCTGCCGTCCGCCGCCAGGGTCGCCCGCGCCGTCGCGGTGCGCGCGAGCGGATGCGCGTCGACCTCGACATCCGAATCCCCCAGCCACCCGCGGACGCGCCGACCGCGGTCGTCATCGCCGAGGGCGGTCAGCAGCCGCACCGATCGCTCGAGCCGGCCGAGACCCAGCGCGACATTGGCCGGACTCCCGCCCGGGTACTCGTCGTCCCCGCGACCGGGACGCACGATGATGTCGACGAGAGCCTCACCGATGACCATGACCTCTGCACCCACGGCGCCATCCTCCCACTGCCCCGGCCCGCCGAGCGGTCAGCCCAGGGCGCGATCGAGATTGAGCGCAGCGCTGATGAGCGCCAGGTGGGTGAACGCCTGCGGGAAGTTGCCGAGCTGATCGCCCGTCGCCCCGACCTGCTCGGCATACAGCCCGAGGTGGTTGGCATAGGTGAACATCTTCTCCAGCGCGATCTCGGCCTCCTCCAGACGGCCCGCCCGGGTCAGCGCCTCGACGTACCAGAAGGAGCACAGGCTGAACGTGCCCTCCTCCCCGTCGAGTCCGTCCGGGGCGTCGTCGATGTCGTAGCGGAAGACGAGGCTGTCGGCCACGAGCCGCTCCTCGATCGCGGCGAGCGTGGACAGGAAGCGGGGATCGACCGGGGAGGTGAACTTGACCATCGGCATCAGCAGCACGCCGGCGTCCAGAGCCGAGCCGCCCTCGGACTGTACGAAGGCCTGCAGCTCTTCATTCCAACAGTTCTCCATGATCGCCGCGTGGATCTCGTCACGGACACGTGACCATTCCTCCAGGTCGCCGGGCAGGCTGCGGAAGCGCGCCATCCGGATCATCCGCTCGACGGCGACCCAGCACATGAGCCGGGAGGTGGTGTGCTTGCGGCCCTCCTCGCGGATCTCCCACATGCCGGCGTCCTCGTCGTCCCAGTGCTCGAGCAGCCAGTCGAGCACGCGACGCAGGTCAGACCACGCGTCCTGGCTGATGCCCGGGCCGTACTTGTTGTAGAGGTAGATCGAGTCGATGACCTCGCCGTAGATGTCCAACTGCAGCTGGTCGACCGCGGCATTGCCGACCCGGACGGGCTGGGAGTCCAGGTAGCCCCGCAGGTGATCCAGCGCATGCTCGTCGACCGGGGTGTCGCCGTCGATGTCGTAGAGCACGCGCAACGGACCGAGATCGTGGTCGGCGTGGTCCTCGTCGCCCAGTCGTTCGGAGAGCCACCGCACGAAGGCGCCGGCCTCGTCGGTGAATCCCAGGCGCAGCAGGCCGTACAAGGTGAACCCGGCGTCGCGGATCCACACATACCGGTAGTCCCAGTTGCGCCCGCCGCCGACCCGCTCGGGCAGGCTCGTGGTCGGCGCGGCCACCACCGCCCCACTCGGCTCGTGCGTCAGCAGCTTCAAGGTGATGGCGGAGCGATGGACCGTCTCGCGCCATCGGCCCTGGTAGCGCGAGGTCGCCAGCCACCCGCGCCAGAAGCGCGAGGTCTTCTCGAACAGTGCGTGGGTGTCCTCGTCGCCGCAGGGCTCGAGGGCGTCGCCGTCCTCGAGCGCTTCGAGCACGAACAAGACGGACTCGCCGCTGTCGAGCATGACATCGGCGCATACATCGGGGCCGTCGATCGTGAGCTCGGCCGTCGAGCTGAGACCCAGCCGCGTGCGCGGGCCAGTCAGGAGGACACCGCCGTCGACCCCCTCCAGATGGGGATCCTCGCGGGCGTAGTCCGGTCTCACGGCCACCCGGGTCGAGATCCGGGCCTTTCCCCGCACAGCGGTGACGCGCCGCACCAGCCGCTGTCGGTGGTCGTCATCGTGTGCACCGGTGACCGGCATGAAGTCGTGGACCTCGACCACCCCCTCCTCGGTGAGGAATCGGGTCGCGAGGATCGCGGTGTCGGGGAAGTAGAACTGCTGCGTGCGGACCGCGCCGTCGACCGGGCGCAGGACCCACGAGCCTCCCTTCTCGGGATCGAGCAGAGAAGCGAAGACGCTCGGCTGGTCGAAGCGGCTCGGACAGAACCACGAGACCGTGCCGTCAGTGCCCACGAGGGCCGCGGTGCGCAGGTCGCCGATGAGACCGTGATCGGCGATGGGCAGGAACTCCGGGCCCCCGTCCTCCTCAGCCATCGTCGCGTCCGACCCGCCACCCGATGGCGCCCGGCAGTTCCAGCGCGGCCTCCGGCCCCCACGACCCCTGGGCATAGGGCACCGGCTCGGGAGGGTCGTCCAAGACCGGAGTCACGACCTGCCACAGACGGTCGATCTCGTCCGAACGCGTGAACAGGGTCTGCTCGCCGCGCATGGCGTCGAGCAGCAGACGCTCGTAGGCCTCCAAGGGAGCGGAGTCCGTCTCGGCCGGCACCTCGATCGCGACGGCCGAGCGCACCAGAGACATCTCCGGGCCCGGCCGCTTCGCCCAGATCTCCATCCCGATCTCAGGCTCGTCGCCGATCTCGAGGACGAGCTGATCCGGGCAGTCGATCTGATCGCCGAAGCGACCGCCGGCCGGTGTGCGGAAGGTGAGGGTGATGGTGCGGCGGGTCGCGGCCAGCGCCTTGCCGGTGCGCAGATAGAAAGGCACACCGTCCCACCGGTCGTTGTCGACGAACACCTCCACCGCCACGAAGGTCTCCACCTGCGACTGGGGATCGACATCGTCCTCGTCGCGATAACCCTCGTACTGCCCGAAGACCACCCGCTCGGGGTCGAGCGGCTTCATCGCGGCGAAGACCTTCGCCTTCTCATTGCGCAGGCTCAGCGCGTCGAGGTGCACGGGCGGCTCCATGGCGACGAAGCCGAGCACCTGACTCAGGTGGGTCACGATCATGTCGCGGAAGGCGCCGATGCCCTCGTAGAACGAGCCACGGCCTTCGATGGTGAGCTCCTCGGGCACGTCGATCTGCACCGAGGCCACGTGCCCGCGATTCCAGGCCGGCTCGAGCAGACCGTTGGCGAAGCGCAAGGCCAGGATGTTCTGCACCGCCTCCTTGCCGAGGAAGTGGTCGATGCGGAAGACCTGGTCCTCGGCGACCACCTCCTTCAAGGCCGCGTCCAGCTCGCGCGACGAGGGCAGGTCGCTGCCGAAGGGCTTCTCGACGATGAGCCGTGCGCCGTCCGCGATGCCGGTCTCCCCCAGCATCCGCACGATCCCGGTCATCGCCGAGGGAGGCACCGACAGGTAGACGAGCACGCGAGCGTCGCCGCCCAGCTCGTCGCGCGCATCGCCGACCGCGGCCGCGAGATCCTCACCGTCGTCGGCCGAGGTCACGAACGAGGCCCGGTCGGTCAGCCTCTCCACCACGGCCGGATCGGTATCGCCGACGAAGCGGTCGAGCGCCCCCTCGATGACCGCACCGAAGTCCCCGCCCTCGGGCTCGTGCCGGCCGGTCCCGATGAGGCGGAAGTCCGGGGGCAGCAGACCGGCCGCGGCGAGCGCGTATAGACCCGGATAGAGCTTGCGACTGGCGAGGTCGCCGTTGGCGCCGAACAGGACGATGACCTGCGGCTCGAGATGATCGGACGGGGTGGACTCCACGGATCGCTCCTCGCAGATGGACGGGGATTTCACGCTACGACCGTGGGCGTCCACCTGCACGATGAAGGCGACAGGGCCCCCAGATGCGCTCCGGCGGCACAGGGATTAGTGTGGACCGCTTACCCTTGAGCCGGTCATCAGAAATCAGGGAGCACCATGGGCAAGCGCGGCCGGCACATCATCCGCCCCAAGCGCAAACGACGGATCATCACCAGCGTGATCGTGGCCGTCGTGCTGCCCGTGCTCCTCGTGGGCGGTATCGCGCTCAAGCTCGCCGGCAATGTGAAGACGATCGACGTCGACACGACGGCGGCCTCCGAGCCCGATGGTCCGCTGAACATCCTCATCATCGGCTCGGACAGCCGCTCGGCTGGTGAGGGCAAGTACGGCGAGGACGACGGCAGCGGGCGCAGCGACTCGATGGTCCTCGCGCATCTCTCCGAGGACGACTCCCGGGTCGACGCCGTGCAGATCCCCCGCGATCTCACCACCGAGGTCCCCGCCTGCGAGGACGACGGCTTCGCCGGTGGCCTCAGCATGATCAACGCCACCTTCGAATACGGTCCCGGCTGCGCCGTGAAGGCCGTACAGGAGGTGACCGGGGTCCCGGTTCACCACTTCGTCGTGCTCGACTTCGACGGTTTCGCCGGCATGGTCGATGCGATCGGCGGTATCGAGATGTGCTTGGAGGAGCCGGTGCGCGACGAGCTCTCGATGGTCGACCTGGACGCGGGGCGGCACGAGCTCGACGGCGAGCAGGCCCTCGCCCTGGCGCGCACCCGGCACGCCTTCGGCGACGGATCGGACATCGCCCGCCTCGAACATCAACAGCTGGTGATGTCCTCGATCGCGCAGAAGGCCACCAGCCAGGGCGTGCTGACCCGTCCGGATCGTCTCGTGCGGCTGCTCGACGCGGTCACCAAGTCGCTCACGGTGGACGACGAGCTGGGGAGTGTCGGCGACATGACCGGGCTCGCGCGCCGGCTCGCGCGGGTGCCGCTCTCGGGCATCACCTTCCAGGTCATGCCCTGGCAGCCCGCCAGCTTCGACGAGAACCGCGTCGAGATGACCGACGAGGCTCGTGCGCTCTTCGCCGCGCTGCGCGACGACGTCCCTCCGGGCCAGGAGACGGCGGCCGAGGAGACCACGGAGCCTGCCGATCCCGCGGCCCCCGAGCAGCCCGAACAGCCCGGTTCCTCCACTGGTCCCAGCGCCGGCGCCACCACCGCCGACACCTCCATCTGCGGCTGAGGCCAGCTCTCCCCGCCTCATGGCGGTAGCTGGTCAACCCTTCGCGCCTCCGTCCCGTGCGCAGCGGTAGCTGGTCAACCCCATCCAGCCTCGATGACGTTGACCAGCTACCCCTACCCGCGACGAGAGGTTGATGACCTACCGCCCTCTGGCGAGTATCGACGTGGTGGCCGCTAGATCGGATCTAGCGGGCTCCTCGCGCCTTCTGGGTGAAACCAACGAGAGGAGTGAGCCGTGTCCGATGCGGCCATCGAAGTCCGCGGACTCGTCAAGAGATTCGGCGACACCGCCGCGGTCGACGGAATCGACCTGACCGTGCCCGCCGGGACGGTCTACGGCGTCCTCGGCCCCAACGGAGCCGGCAAGACGACCACCGTGAAGATGCTGGCGACCTTGCTGCGCCCCGACGACGGGGAGGCCCGCGTCTTCGGCCACGATGTCGTCCGTGAGGCCGATACCGTGCGCGGTCTCGTCGCGATGACCGGTCAGTACGCCTCGGTCGACGAGGACCTCACCGGCCAGGAGAATCTCGTCCTGCTCGGCCGGCTGCTGGGCTACTCGAAGAAGGCGGCCGCGGCGCGATCCGATCTCTTCCTCGAGACGCTCGGCCTGACCGCCGCCGCACGGCGTCAGGTCAAGAACTACTCCGGCGGCATGCGCCGGCGACTCGATATCGCCGCGAGCCTGCTGTCGGTGCCCCAGCTGCTGTTCCTGGACGAGCCCACCACCGGGCTCGACCCGCGCAGCCGCAACCAGGTGTGGGAGATCATCCGCGCCATCGTGGGCCAGGGCACCACCGTGCTGCTCACCACCCAGTACCTCGACGAGGCCGACCAGCTCGCCTCCCGCATCGCCGTGATCGACGAGGGCAAGGTCATCGCCGAGGGCACCAAGGGCGAGCTCAAGGCCTCGATCGGGCTCGGCAGCGTCCACGTCCGGCTGCGCGACGCCGAACGACGCGAGCAGGCCGCGGCCATCCTCGCGGAGACCCTCGCGGCGGACATCCAGCGCGATGCCGATCCGGTGGCGCTCACCGCCCGCGTCCGCGAGCAGGAGGACATCGGCAGTGGTCCGGTCAGCGAGATGGCCGCGCATCAGACCGGTGTGGCCCTCGGCGAGCTCGCGCGGGCGGGCATCGTCGTGGACGCCTTCTCCATGGGGCAGCCGAGCCTCGACGAGGTCTTCCTCGCTCTCACCGACCGACCCGCTACGACCGAGGAGGATGCGGCATGAGCGAGCGCCAGCGAGCGAACGGACAAGGTGTCATGCCGGCACCGTCCTATCCTGTTCTCTTCTTGGAGGTGACGGCATGACTGCGCAGGACACCGCTCCCGCCACCGAGCCGAAGACGCCGACCTCGGCCGACCTGGCTCGGGTGTTCACCACCGAGCGGCCACCGCGACCGTCCGCCTGGGCCGCGTCCACGACCTTCGGCTGGCGCGCCCTGTTGAAGATCAAGCACGTGCCCGAGCAATTGTTCGACGTGACGCTGTTCCCGATCATGATGACGCTGATGTTCACCTACCTGTTCGGTGGCGCGCTCGCGGGCTCGCCGACGGACTACCTGCAGTTCTTCCTGCCGGGCATCCTCGTCGTCAGCATCGTGATGATCACGATGTACACGGGTCTCGCGGTCAACACCGATATCGAGAAGGGCGTCTTCGACCGGTTCCGCACGTTGCCGATCTGGCGGCCGGCGCCGATGGTCGGCTACCTGCTGGGCGATGGCTTCCGCTACCTGATCGCCTCGGTGGTCATCGTGACGATGGGCCTGATCCTGGGCTACCGACCCGATGGCGGCGTCACCGGCGTGCTCGCCGGGGTGGCGGTGCTGCTGTTGTTCTGCTTCGCGCTGTCGTGGATCTGGACGATGTTCGGGCTGCTGCTGCGCTCGGAGAAGTCGGTGATGGGCGTCAGCATGATGCTGATCATGCCGTTGTCCTTCCTGTCCAGCGCCTATGTCGATCCGTCGACGATGCCGAACTGGCTCGAGGCCTTCGTCAACGTCAATCCGATCACCTTCGCGGTCGACAGCGTCCGCGCGTTGATGAGCGGCGACTGGCCGGGCACCGACCTGCTGTGGTTGGCGATCCTCAGCGCCGGCCTGATCGCGGTCTTCGGCGCGGCGACCATGCGCCTCTACAACCGCAAGTAGAACGACCAGGCCCTGGGACGAGCAGGGCGGTGAGTAGGCGTCCGTTCTCGTGGGCAGACGGACGCTCACTCACCGCCCTCTCCGAAGAACGGACGCCTACTCACCGCCCACCTCGCAGGTCATCGAGTCTTCGCTGGATGAACCGCCGCTGCGGCGTGCCGTCGACGAGCTCGCGAGCACGCTCCCACGATGCCCGCGCAGCCTCGATATCGCCCACCTCGGTGTGCAACAGCGCCAGCGCGGCGTGGAACGGATGGTGGCGTTCGAGCTCGGGCACGCTCTCCAGCTCGCGCAGGAGCGCCAGACCGGCCGCGGGAGTATCGCGTCGAGCGATGGCGATGGCGCGGTTCATCCGGACGACGGGATCGTCCCCTCGGGCGAGCAGCAGGTCGTAGAGCACGACGATCTGGCGCCAGTCGGTGCGGCCGAAGGAGACCGCCTCGGCATGCACGGCGGCGATGGCCGCCTGGATCGTGAAGCGACCGGCGGTCGGACGCCGCGCGGCCCGTTCGACCAAGGTCGTCCCCTCAGCGATCATGGCGCGATCCCAGCGGCCACGCTCCTGATCCTCCAAGGCGACGGGCACCCCGTCCGCATCGATACGTGCGGGCTCGCGCGCCTGGGTCAGCAGCAGAAGTCCGAGGAGGGCCTCGGCCTCCGCCTGCTCGGGAAGGGCCCCGACCACGATGCGCGCCAGACGAAGCGCCTCGCCCGTCAGTTCCGCGCGCACGACCCGCTCACCGGCGGGAGTGTCGTAGCCCGTGGTGTAGATCAACGAGATGGCACTCAGCACGAGGTCCAGGCGCTCGGCCAGGGCATCGGACTCCCGGGGCACGGCGATCGGGATGCGGTTGGCCGCGATGCGCTTCTTGGCGCGGGTGATCCGCGCCTGCAGCGTGGGGACGCTCTGCAGCAGGCAGGCGGCGACCTCCACGGTCGTCAGACCGGCCGCGAAGCGCAACATCATGGCGATCTGATCGGCCGGGCCGATCGCGGGATGGCAACAGGCCATCATCATGGCGAGTTGTTCGTCGAAGACGTCTTCGAGACCGGCGATCGCCTCGTTCTCGGCCGGCGGCGCGCTGGCCGGGTGCTCGAGGGCGTACCCCGCGAGCTTGCCGGTGTAGACGGCATCGCGGCGCACCCGGTCCAGCGCCGTCCGGCGCGCCGTGGTCAGCAGCCAGGCGCTCGGCGAGCGGGGGACGCCCTCGTCCGGCCAGCGGACGAGGGCGGTCTCCATCGCCGCCTGCGCGGCCTCCTCCGCGAGCTCGATATCGCCGAACTGGCGCACGAGGACGGCGACCAGCCGAGCCCACTCGTCGCGGTGCAGCCGCGCGAGGAGCTCGTCGGGCCGGCCGGTCATCCGCGCTCAGAACTCCAGCATGGGGCGGACCTCGACACGCCCGCCCACGGCACCCGGGCACCGCGCGGCCCAGCGCAGCGCCTCGTCGAGATCGTCGACCTCGATCACGATCGTGCCGCCGACGAACTCACGGCTCTCCGCATACGGTCCGGCAGTGATGACGGGAGCGGCATCCGACGAGGCCTTGGTCACGGTGGTGCCCAACTCGGGATCGGTGAGACCGAACCCGCCGCGCAGGATGCCCGCCTCCTCCAGCTCCCGGTCGAAGTCGATGAAGTCCTGATCGCTCGGAGCCTCGGGGCCCTCGCCACAGCGAGCGTCGTCCAGATTCCCCATCAGCAGCATGACGTACTTCATGTCGGTGTTCCTTCCGTTGTCATCCGCCGGATGCGGACTCTCACCTGGTAGACGAACGAGCGGCGGAAGAATCGACAGCCCGGCTCCGACGGATCGATTCTCTCATCGCAAGACCCAGCTGATCGGCTCTTGCGGCCGATACGCGCAGGCACTGCCGGTGCTCACCGAGGCACGCAGATGGGCCGCGAGCTCAGGGTGCACGTCGTCCAGCCGGCGCAGCGTGTCGCGGATGCGTGCGCCGACGGTCTTGCGAGCGCGCTCGGCCTGATCGCCGAGTCGGCGTGAGCGACCGCCGAGCCCGGTGGCCGCACGGAGCTCGTCGATGAGCGCGGCTCGCTCGGCCAGCAGAGTGTCGCGGCGCTCCGTGTCGTCGCGCTGCCCCGCGGCGTCGAGGAGCCCGTCCAGCTGATCGAGCCGGATGCGGTACTGCTCGCGAGCGGTGTCGTCGAGGACCGGGTCACCCCCGAATCGCGAGGCCGCCGATGCCTCGAGCTCGGCTCCTGGTGTCAGTAGGTCCACACTGGCGATATCGGCGCCCGGGGAAGAGACCAGAGCGTGGAGGTCTCCCAGCCCCTTGGCATCGGGCACGGACACCGACCTCCCACCGATCCCGACGCGCCAGGTGGGCCCGTCACGACGGAACTCGCCGGTCATCGCCTCCGCGGTGGGGTGGGCCACGGCGACCGTCGAGGCGATGTCATCGAGCAGGCTCTCGATCCGGGCTCTCATCGCGGGAGCCTCGATGCTGCCGAGGGCATCACGGAGCCGCTCCCTGACGACGGGGACACGGTGATCGTGGGGCTCGAGCATCGACATCAGCTCGAGCCGGGCCACCGTCGCCCAGTAGGGCGTCGAGAGATGTTCAGCCTGGCCGATCGCCCGTTCCGCCAGTTCGACGGCTCGCTCGCGCTGACCGGCTGCCGCCTCGACCATCGCGAGATAGAGGTCGACGGGGCCGCCCAGGTCCATGCCGTAGAGGTCGACCGACCAGCTGCCGCTCAGGTCGGCGAGGCGGGCACGGGCACGTCCGATGAGCTCCGGGTCGCCGGTGCCGGCCGCCACCTGGGCCGTCACCCGGTCGTGGACCACCTGCGGGAGGGAGTCGCTCTCGGCATCGACGCGGCGCAGATGCGCGGCGGCCTCGGTGAAGCGCCGCTCCGCGACACACTGAGTCGCCAGCAGGAGCTCGTTGTCGAGCTCACCCCCGAGCAACGGCTCGAGCATGGTCCGTGCCGATCGCTCATCACCGCGCAGCAGGTGCAGGTTCCACTTCAGATAGCGGGTGATCCACCAGAAGAGGTCCTCGGAGGGCAGCAGGGTCTCTGCCGTGGCGAAGCGTTCCCAGGCCTCGTCGAAGCGACCCCGGAAGCCCGAGATGAGGGCGCCGTCGACATGTTCGCTCGCCGCGAGCCGCGGGGTGCGGTAACGCGCGGCGAGCGTGGCGAAGACCCGGTACTGCTCCAGATAGCCGGGGTCGTTCAGCTCCAGCATCGTCACCCACTGCATCGAGGCGGCGAACTGCTCGGTGTCGCGGTCACCGGTGCGGCGGGCGACCGTCTCCAGCTCGTGCATCACCCGGTGCCGCTCGGCCGCCGTGCCGGGTCTCCACAGTGAGGCGTGGTGCACGGTCAACATGGCGGCGAGCACCTCGTGATCGGACCCGGCTCGTGCTGCCGCGGCCAGGTGCTCGACGACGGCGGCCGCGAGTTCGGCGTCGTCGTCCGGGGTGTCGGGGAGCAGAGACGTCGCACTGTGCCTCAGCAACGCCTGGACCCGCGCGGAGTCGACATCGGGATAACGCTGCAGGCCGAGCGCGAGGCGCGCCCCCGCGGTGGGCGACAGCTCCGCGGCGGTGTCGAGCAGCTCGACCATGAGATCGGTGGCCTCGTCGTCAGGTTCACGGCGCAGTGCTGCCGCGAAGTGCAGCTCGGTGGCGAGGTCGAGCCGGATGAGCGCCCTGCGGTCGGGGTCGGCTGTCAGGTCCGCGGCACGGCGATAGCAGTCCGCGGCGGCAGGGAGGTCCAGTCGTGCGTTGGCATCGCGACCGGCCGCGACGAGCAGGTCGACGGTCTGCTCGGCCGGGATCAGGGCACCCGCGGCGACGGCGTGCTCCGCGGCCTGCCCCGGCAGGACGAGATCGGGGTGTTCGTCCAGTGCCACGACGACGGCACGGTGCAGCGCCGCTGCCGCATCGGCATCGAGATCGGTGAGCACGGTCTCGCGGACGAGATCGTGCACGAAGGCGTACCGGCCCTCGCCGTCGACGCGGAGCAGTCGCGCCGAGAGTGCCGCGGCGCCGCCGGCCGAGGCACGCCCGAAGGGCATCCCCGCCACCTCCGCGAGTACCCGCAGGGAGGCGGGATTCTCCACGATCGCGGCGGCCCGCAGGAGCGCGATGGTGCTCTCCGGCAGCGGGGCGAGACGCCGGCGGACGGCCTCGATGACCCCCGGGGCGAGGGCGTGCTCGCCGTAGCCGCCGGCCCAGAGGCGGGTGGTCTGCTCGACGAAGAACGGATTGCCGCCGGTGCGCCGGTGCAGGTCGGCGATGAACGAGGCCGGTGGTCGCTGACCGGACACTCGATGGGCCAACGCCTCGACGGCCTCGAGATCGAGACCAGTGACCGCGATCGTTCCGGCCTGCGGCGCGATCGCTGTCAACGCTCGATGAGCCGGGCTGCCGCCGTCGTCGATCTCGGTGTCGCGATAGGTGCCGACGAGAAGCAGGCGCTCGAACCACGTGTGTCGGGCGAGGTGGCCCAGCAGATCGACCGTCGCTGGGTCGGCCCAGTGCAGATCCTCGACGACGATGACGAGCGGGTGCACGTGGGCGACCGCGGCCAGCATCGAGGCGATCGAGTCGAAGAGACCGAACTCAGGATCCGCCCCGGGTTCGACGAGGGTGGTGAGGTCCGTGGGATCGAGGCCGGCATCGGCGATGAAGGTGCCGAACTCGGAGGTGCCGAGGGCGCGATGGAGGGCACGCACCACCTGCGTCCACGGCCACAGGGCCGGGGCCGCCGGTGAGCTGGAGCAGGTGCCCACGACCGGGATCGCCCCGATGGCGCGGGCGTGCTCGACCGCGGAGCCGACGAGCGTGGTCTTGCCGATGCCGGCCTCGCCACTGATCAGGACCAGGCCGCCGTGGCTGGACACGGTGCGCTCGACGTCCTCCCGCAGCCGGGAGGTCGAATCATCGCGACCGAGAATGGCACTGAACATCGCCAGTGATTGTCGCACGTCGCACCGACACGACCCCACGACGAGCGCGCGGACCGGTTCAGGCGCGGCCGGTGACCCAGCGGCGCACGGAGGTCGAGCTCACCGTGACGATGACGAGCACCGACAGGCTGGTGGTGGCGAGGACCAACAGACCGGGATGCGCGTCGCCGGAGAGCAGGACGAGCTGCGAGACGGCGTCGACGGTCGCCACCGCCATCAGAAGGGTGCGGGCCCAGCGCCGGCGCCCGAGGGTGAACCCCCACAGCGCGACCACGGCCGCCGCGCCGACGGCCATGCCGACGACCTCGGTGATGGTGTCGGCGAGTCCGCCGTGCAAGGCGAGGGTGATCGCGCCGATGAGCGTCAACAGCGCCTTGACGAGACCGAAGGCGCCGCAGATCAGCAGGGCGGGCGGTGGTAGCCGTCGCTCCCAGGGGGCGCGCCGGGGTGCGCCGGGGGACGGCGCGGTGTCCTGTCCGCTGAGTCCGTCCACGTCCACGAT
The DNA here is from genome assembly GCF_016918125.1 of Aeromicrobium sp. YIM 150415. NCBI lineage: Bacteria > Bacillati > Actinomycetota > Actinomycetes > Propionibacteriales > Nocardioidaceae > Aeromicrobium > Aeromicrobium sp. YIM 150415. Next base: position 26,143 of record NZ_JAERWM010000014.1, read on the forward strand.
GGCGAGGGAGCCGTCGGTGCGGACGATGTCACCACCCCCGTTGCGGGACGTGAAGGCGGTCGAGAAGTCCTCGATCACGCGCAGTCGCGTCTCCGGCATCGCATAGCGGACGGTGCCGACGACGTAGTCGCGCTCGATGTCCACGTCGCCGTCGACCTTGTGGGTGACCTGGAGGGTGAACGCCGAGAGACCGACGGCGCGGTCGTAGGTGGCGGCGGCGAGCCAGTCGACGCGGAAGCCGCCGGGCAGCACCCAACCCTCGGGGACCGGCCAGAATCGCACGTGATGCCGCTGCGAGGCGTTGCCGTCGACCTCCTGTTCGTAGGCGAAGGCCTGCTGACGGCCGAACAGCAGCAGCGGTGAGACGGGCGCGGCCGGATAGGACCGGCGCAGCACCGCCGAGATCACGATGCCCCACGAGGACCGGAGCGTCACGTCGTCCGCGCGCGTCCAGCCGGCGCGGGTCATCGCCTCGTGCACGTCCTCGGCGGAGCCGTCCGCGGCCAGGTTGACCACGTCGCCGAGCAGGCCGACATCGGTCACCGCGCGCCCGATGAAGTAGTCGGGCACGTAGATCCGGGCGAGCAGCTGCTGCAGCCGCGGGAGACCCACATAGGCGAGCAGCAGCCAGAAGACGATCCCGCTCACGATCCCGAGCAGGGACAGGCCGGACTCGCCGGAGAGCACCTCCCAGCCGAGCCAGACGACGAGGAGTGCCGCGACGACGAAGAAGCCTCCGTCGACCGCGTCCTCCACCGTCCAGTCGCGGCTCGTCTTCCGCGGCGGGCGGGGATAGCTCGGCGGCTGCGACGGAGGCGGGGTGGTGACCGGCCGGCCGCGACGCCAGTCGCCGTGCTCAGTCACGGTGCGTTCCTCGGGGCCTGGCCTCCCCCGATCGGGGTTGCGTAGTGGTCACGAGGTCAGCGTAGGCCTCCCCACGCCCAGGGCGTGTCTGACAATTCGTGACCTACTGCGCGACGTCCCGCGGGCGCCTCGCTGCGTTGCCGTCGCTCGCAAGACAATCCCCCGGTATGGCTTCGCTCCGGCGCCTGGCGAGGCATCCCGCGGATACGCCGCTCGCAACGGCCACGAATTGTCAGACACGCCCTAGGCTGGAGATCGATCGGAGGGAGACCCACGATGAGCGAACGGCCGACCGCCCCGACGGCCGTCGACGGCATGCTGCGATCTCCACGCATCGAGCCGACCGGCTGCACCGTCGCGCAGGCCCTGGAGATCCTCACCGACGACCACGTGCACGCGCTGCTGATCACCGACGGCGACCGACTCGTCTCCGTGATCGAGCGGGAGGATCTGGAGACCGCCGGGCGCGAGGACTTGGCGAGTGTCCACGGCCTGCTCGCCGAGCGGACCGTCCCCCCGGCGACCGAGCTCGAACCGCTGCGGCGGCAGATGGTGGCCGAGGGGCGCCGGCGACTGGCCGTCGTGGACGGGGACCGGCTGCTCGGGCTCTTGTGCCTCAAGTCCTCGGGTACCGGGTTCTGCACCGACGAGGGCGTGGCGGCGCGAGCACGGGAACGTGCCCAGGGGGCAGCGGACGCCGACCCCGAGGTCAGCTGACGAACTCGAGGCGGACCGTGCGCGTTCCGACGGTGAAGCTGTCGCCGGCACGCAGGCCGTCGACGGCGGCGGCGACCGGCGCGTCGGGTGCGATGCCCTCATAGGTGATGCCGTCGACCTCGAAGGCATCGGAGACGACGCCGAGCACGTAGCGATCGCCGTCGAAGCCGATGACCGCTCCGGGACGGGCGACATCGGTCTCGGAGAAGTCGAGCGCCTCGATCGCGTCGAGGATCTCCCGCTGACGGCTCGCGGATCGTTCGAAGAGCGGCTTCAGGTCACCGGCATCATCGGCCTGGGACTGGTCATCGGCGCGGACGACATCCTCGGGGTCGAGCTCGCTGGCGGCCTGTTCGGCCTCGACGCTCGCCTGCGCCGCGGCGAGCTCGCCGCGGACGCGCTCGGTCAGCGCGTCGACGACGCGCCGCTTGGTGTCGGCATCGGGCGTCTGGGGCTCGGCCATGGGACCCTCCTCGATCTCCCGTGCGACCCTACCGAGACGGAGCCGGGCCCGCAGGGTTCCGGAGAACGACGAAGGTCTCCGACGGATGCCGGAGACCTCGTGAGGGATGTGAAGCGCGCCTGTAGGGATTCGAACCCCAAACCTTCTGATCCGTAGTCAGATGCTCTATCCGTTGAGCTACAGGCGCTTGCCGATAACGGCCTCGCCTACTCTACCCGGTCCTCCGCGCGGCGCCCAATTCGGGCCTGCCCCTCGACCGCTCTCGCTCTCATCGGCGGGTCGTCATGGTCGTTCCGGAGGATGCCGGACCAGGCCTCCGCCACCTGGAGGACCGGACCCGTATGACCCGCAATAGTCACTGGAATTTCAAACATTCGTCCCGTTAAACATTGTTACTCAAAGCCTCGTACAGTGGACCCATGACCAAGCCAGAACGTCGGCTCCCCACGCGGCGAGACGCGGTCGCGAACCGCGAGCGTCTGCTAGTGGGTGCCGAAGATTACTTCGCCGAACTCGGCATCGACGCGCCTCTTCACGGACTCGCCGACAGGGTCGGTGTGGGCATCGGCACCGTGTACCGCAACTTCCCTTCTCACCCCGATCTCGTGCGTGCGTTGTACGACCGCATCGTGGAGCGATTCGATGTCGTCGCCGAGGAATGCGCTCAGCAGTCCTCAGGCTGGGACGCGATCGAGACACTCATCCGGCGGAGCGTGCAGTTGCTGGTCGCGCAGCCGGCCACCGCGTCGATCATGCGGCGTCAGCACCACAACGACCCGGAGTACCAGCCGGGGCGTAAGTGGAGCGAGCCGATCGTCGAGTACGTGCAACGGGCCAAGGACGAGGGGCGTCTCCGCGGGGACGTCACCGCGACCGATATCGCGACGATCCCGTTCACGATGTCGAGCATCCAGACCCTCCCGATGGGCGAGGAGTCGTCAGTGCCGCACCGGCTCATCACGTTGATGCTCGACGGCCTGCGTGCCCATCCGCACGAGGCGACGCCGATCGATGAGGACCCGCTGTCCCGACGGGACCACTACTCACTCGTCCACGGCGCACGGAACTGACCCGCCCCCGATTCCGGGCGGGCCGTGATCGGCCGCTATCCTGAACAGGTTGCATCGGATCGGTTGATCCGGTGCGCCAGGAGATGTCGCATAGTGGCCTAGTGCGCCCGCCTGCTAAGCGGGTTGAGGGTTAAACCTCTCGCGGGTTCAAATCCCGCCATCTCCGCACCCAACGCGAGGAGCCGTCGAAAGGCGGCTCCTCGTTCTCTTTCGCTGGTGTCCACCCAACCCGATAGCGTGCGGAGCTCGCTCCGCACCGAGGATGACCACCCAGCCCGACCCTCGCCCGAGCGCTCCGCACCCAACCCGCCCCACGGGCGGTGTATCAGCGTCCATCTCCGTCAGTGAGCGGTGCCTAGGCGTCCTTCTGAGCGAACGAAAGGACGCTGATACACCGATCGCGTCGCCAGAAGGACGCCTACTCACCGCCCAGGCGGTGTGTCGGTGAGGGTCAGTCGAAGGTGAAGCGGGTGTAGCCGTGGGCGGTGTTCAGGCGATCGTAGACATCGCGCAGCAGCCGGGCGCGGTCGCGGGTGTCGATCGTCTCGAGTGGGAAGACCTGCTCGTCATTCGTGACGGTGGTGAAGCGGAGGTGGCGGGACGAGGCCTTCACGTCGCGCACGTCCTTCCAGCGTCCCTCGAAGGCGTGGCGCTGCGCCCGGACACGTCCGCGATACCCGGCCCCGTCGAGCATGAGGACCACCGGGGGACGCAGCGCGAGCCGCGCGGCGAGCACGAGGGCGAGCACCGCCACCACTGCGCCGGTCGCGGCGACGATGGCACCCCACGGATCGAACTGGACCGTCCAGAAGGCCACCAGGACCGCGACACCGGCCACCAGGACATAGGCTCCGATGCTGAGCATCGCGTGGGCGCAGTCGAGGCGATAGAGCGAGCGGGGCGCGGGCGCGGAGGGTTCAGGCTGCTGAGTCACAGGATCGATGGGCCCAATCGGGAGTCGGGACGGATGGCGGGCGACACCAGTGTCGCACGCAGTCAGGAGGCGAGATCGGCCTCGGCCGGTACGGCGAACCAGATCGTGCGGTGGGTCCAGTCACCGGGTCCCACACGATCGCCGGAGCAGACGATGAGGGCGATCTGCGGGTATCCCGCGTCCTCGTAGTAGCGGGGGAAGCCATCGGCCGCGAGGACCTCGACGCGCTCGCTCACCTCGTAGCAGAGGCGCTGTCCGTCGTCGCCGCGCAGCTCGATCGGATCACCGAGCTCGAGCTCGTCCAGGAACCGATTGCCCAGTGCACCGTCGTCGGGGAAGGTGTGCGCGTTGAGCAGCACATTGCCGGACGGATCCCCCGGGGAGACGCCCGGCGGCTCGTCCCAGGCGATCGCCGAGGCCCCCTCGCCGTCCAGGGGCAGCACTCCGGGCACATCGTTGCCGTCGCGTGGCATCGCCACGACGGGCGCGTCGATGCCGTCGACGACGGCCGAGGACGGGGTGAAGGGCTCGTCCGTGGTGCAGGGGTCCTCGGCCGGCTCGGTGGGAGTGGGCGAGGGGCTCGGAGCCGCGGTGGGCTCATCCTCTCCTCGGCCGACCAACCACCCGACTGCCACGAGGACGATCAGGGCGACGACCACCACGGCCAGGGTCGCTACGCGTCGTCTCGTCACGATCGTCCCCTTTCAGCGGCCGGCACGGTGTCCGTCGTGGAGCAGAGGGGGCGGGATTCGAACCCGCGGCTGACATCTCTGCCAGCGACCGCTTTCAAGGCGGTTCCGATCGGCCACTCCGGCACCCCTCCTGGCTCATCTCGCGAGATGAGGCCATCTCGATTCTCGCACCCGGCACCAGCACAGCGCTCCATGGGCCGTCGTGACCACCGCGGCGGCACGGAACTCCCGAGCGACTGCCACCGGCGGGATCGGCTGGTTGACACGTCATCGGGATCCGCTCGGGCACGATGTCGGTGCATGGTGCACCTGACACACCCCCGGTGGCGGTTGACCAATCACCGCCCCGAGCCGGCAGAGGCGGTCACTTCAGCGGGCTGAACCGTCCGGGCTCGACCCGGGACGGAGGCGCCACCGCACGGGCGGCTCGCGCCGAGCGCGGCGAGAGGATGATGCGCCGCAGCAGCAGCCCGATCGGGATGCCCAAAGCGGCCGAGTAGAGCGTCGAGAAGGCGAAGTACGACGGGTAGGCACCCGGGTCGATGAGCGAGGTCGTGATGACCGCGGTGCCGAGCACCGCGAAGACGCACACCCACCATCCCTCGCGGTAGCGCGATCGCAAGGACGTACCCACGATGATGGCGGGGAAGCCGATCAGGACCTCGAAGGGCCGGGGGACCCCGCCGATGTTCTGGCGCATCCAGATGATGGAGTCGTCGAGCGCCTCCTTCAGCCCCGGACTGCCGTAGAGGCGCACGATGCCGCCGTAGACGAACAGCAGCACCGCGACGACGGCGACGCCCACGAGGATCCACAGATGCTGTCGGCTCAAGCCGTGCAGACCGGCGCCGAGACTCCACATGGTCGCCACGCCCAGTGCGACCGCCGAGGCGAGCACGAGACCGCTGTACACCGGCACGTTCGCCGGGGCGTTCCAGGCGGCGACACCGACCGTTCCGCTCACGGCCAGCAGAAGCGAGATGCCGTACTCGCGTAGGGAAGCGCCCACCGTCGGGGCCGGCAGCGTCAGCATGACCGCCACCAGCGCGGAGAGCACGGCGGTCAGTCCGGCGGCTGCCACCAGCAGCAGCCCCCGCTCGGTGATGATCGCTCCCGCGGCCACCAGGACCGCGAGCGGCACCCACAACCGCATGTGGCCACCGACCCGGTGCGTGAGCATCATCGAGAACGCGACCAGCAGGAGGGCGGCGCTCGACCGCCACACCCATTCGGGGATGGAGACGGGTGTCGCCACGACGCTGCTCAGCGAGCCGACGAAGCCCACGAGCCAGCCGACGACCGTGAGCCACTCGAAGGCACGCGCCGTGCGCGGCGAGGCGAAGCGCGGTCCGCGGGTGGGTCGCTCGTAGACCGGGGCGACCGACGCGTCGAGACGGCGACGGCGGCCGGGCTGCGTGGTGCTCACGTCGAGCGCATCCTCCGGTTGGCGAGCGAGGGGTTGACCTCGCGGGAACGGGCGACGACCCGGGGTTCCAGATCGGCGCGGATCACGGCGGTGTCGGTACCGCGAACCTCGTCAACGATAGAGCCCCAGGGATCGACGACCAAGGAATGACCGGTGTAGCGATCGCCTCCCTGCGCCGCCGCGACGACGTACACGGTGTTCTCGAGCGCGCGAGCGGCCAGCAGCGTGCGCCAGTGATCGACCTTGCGCTCGCCCGCGACCCAGGCTGCCGGGACCACCAGGACGTCGGGGACGGGGTCGGTGTCCATCAGCGCCCGGGCGAGCTCGGGGAAGCGCAGGTCGTAGCAGGTCATCAGCCCGACCCGGGTCCCGGCGATATCGATCGCGACGGGCTCGATCGCCCCGGCGCGCAGCCGATCGGACTCGCGATAGCCGAAGGAGTCGTAGAGGTGGATCTTGCGATAGGTCGACCGCAGACCTTGCGGGCCGGCGACCACGAGCGTGTTGTACGGCAGTCCGTCGGTGCGCTCGAACATCCCGGCCACGATCGTGGTGTCGAGACGTGCCGCGTGCTCGGTCAGCGAAGACACGAACGGACCGTCCAGGGACTCGGCGACGGCGGCGAGATCATGGTCGGCGCTGCCGAAATCGTGCATGACGGCCTCGGGCAGCACCACCAGGTCGGTCGACCCGGGCTCGACCCCCGCGAGGGCGGAGGCGATGAGCTCACGATTGCGCGCCGCGTCGATATCGGCGGCGAGCTGGACCACGGCGATACGCATGCGCACCAGTGTCGCATCGCTACGGTGGTCCCATGCGTGCTGTCGTCGTGAACGAGCCCGGTGGACCCGATGCCCTCGAAGTGGTCGATGTTCCGATCCCTGAGCCCGGACCGGGCGAGGTGCTGATCCGCGTCTCCGCCGCCGGCGTGAACCGTGCGGATGTCATGCAACGACGGGGGCTCTACGATCCGCCGCCGGGCTCGACCCGGGTCCTGGGGCTCGAATGCTCGGGAGAGATCACCGCCGTCGGCGAGGGCGTCGACGACGGTCAGGTGGGACGGCAGGTCGCCGCGCTCCTGACCGGCGGCGGATACGCCGAGTACGTCAGCGTCCCGCTCGGCCAGGTCGCCCCGATTCCGGCGGGGATCGATCTGGTGACCGCCGCGGGCCTGATGGAGACCTACTCGACCGTCTGGTCGAATGTGTTCATGATCGGCCGCCTGCATCCGGGCGAGACCTTCCTGGTGCACGGCGGATCGAGCGGGATCGGCACCACGGCCATCCAGCTCGCCACGGCCTTCGGCGCCACCGTCGTCACCACCGTCGGCACGGCCGAGAAGGCTCAGCTGTGCCGCGATCTCGGGGCCGATCACGTCATCAACTACCGCGACGAGGACTTCGTCGAGGCGATGCGGGCGGCGGATCTGAAGGCCGATGTCATCCTCGACATCATCGGCGCCAAGTACCTCGGCCAGAATGTCGCGGCCCTCAACACCGCGGGCCGCCTCGTGGTCATCGGCTTGCAGGGCGGCGTCAAGGGCGAGCTCAATCTCGGTGCTCTCCTCGCCAAACGGGCCGCCGTCACCGCCACCTCGCTCAGAGCGCGTCCTGTCGAGGAGAAGACCACGATCGTGCAGCAGATGACCGAGCAGGCCTGGCCGCTCCTCGAGGACGGCACGGTCAAGCCGATCGTGCACGCCACGATGGATCTCAGCCAGGTCGCGGACGCGCACCGGATCATGGAGGAGTCCAGCCACTCGGGCAAGATCCTGCTCACCCTCGCCTGAAGGCGGCGCTCCTTCGCCTACCAGATACGTTCATGCCGTCGTGTCATCTAGACTGGTGCCATGAGCGACGATCACGTGATCGATCCTTCAGGGCACCCGGTCGCCGCGCCCTCGGGCGATGCCGCCGAGACCGGCACTCCGCTCTCGGACCTCGTCGAGCAGCCCGCCAAGGTCATGCGCATCGGCGGCATGATCCGTCAGCTCCTCGATGAGGTGAAGTCCGCGCCGCTGGACGATGCCAGCCGCTCCCGGCTCCGCGAGATCTACGAGCAGTCGATCACCGAGCTCAAGGACGGACTCGCCCCCGAGCTGGTCGCCGAACTCGAGCGTCTCAGCCTCCCCTTCGACGCGGTCTCGCCCACCGAGGCCGAGCTGCGGATCGCTCAGGCGCAGCTCGTCGGCTGGCTGGAGGGACTCTTCCACGGCATCCAGGCCGCCCTCTACGCCCAACAGGTGCAGGCCCAGACGCAGTTCGCGAACATGCGCCTCGCGCTGCCACCCGGCGCGCAGGCCCCCGATTCCTCCGCGGCCGATCCTGCCGGCGGACGCGGTGACCCGGGCACCGGCGGAATGTACCTCTAGGAGCGATGCCACCGTGCTGATCACGTCCTCACGCTCGCTTCCTCCGTGCGCGATGCGACCGGAGGTCTACCAGGACGAGCAACTGCTCTGCCCTCCCGCCCGGCACGAGTCCTCGGCCGAGCAGTGGCGGGACTTCCAGGCCAAGCGGGACGCGGCGCACCGTCGCTGCGCCGGTTGTGAGGTACTGCCCGAATGCCTGTACCAGGCGGTCGTCGAGGTCGACGTCTCCGGCTTCGTGGCGTGCACGAGCGAGCGGGAACGTCAGCGGATGCGCCGTGTGCTCGGGATCGACGGTCCTCTCCACGATCCCACCCAGGACGCCCCTCGGTCAGGCGGCGGTCCGGTCGACCACGATCTGGTGATGGCGACCCGCCGAGCACATCCCGATGACACGAGCCGGCAGCTCGCGGAGCGCCTCGGATGCTCGCTGTCCACGGTCAAGCGCCACCTGCGGCGCGCCCGGGAGACCGAGTCACCGGCACCCCCGAGTCCGGTCGCGCCGCCCACGATCGCCCAGGTGCTCGACGTCTTCGACGATCTGGAGAAGACCGCCTAGTAGTACAGCGTGGCTGCTGTTGACCCCCACGAAGGATGTGCCTCGGTGGCTGCCATGGCGACCACCGAGGCACATCTTGCGTGAGCGGCCGACGGAAGATCAGGGGCCCGGGGACCTCAGAGGTAGCGGGAGAGCTCCTCGGCGAGACCGTCCTCGTCGATGCCGCCGGTGACGGAGTCCGCCACGCGTGTGACCTCGTCGGGCGCCTGGCCCATCGCCACGCCGCGTCCGGCCCACTGCAGCATCTCGATATCGTTGCGGCCGTCGCCGACCGCGAGCACATCCGCGGGCGAGATGCCCCGCGCCTGGCACACGTAGTCGAGCCCGGAGGCCTTCGAGACGCCGACCGGTGCCAAGTCCAGCCAGGAGCTGTAGCCGATGAAGTAGTTGGTGTCGTCGAGGCCGAGGTCGGCGACGAGGGCGTGGAACTCCTCCGAGTCGTGCTCGGGCGAACGGATGATGACGCGGCTGACCGGCTCGCGCACGAGGTCATCGACCTCCTCGACGACGATGGTGCCGTTGATCTCGCCGGCGGGGAACGGCTGGGAGACGCGATAGCCCACACCGACGTCCTCGACCGCGACGATCGCCTCGGGCATCGTCTTGAGCACCCGGGCGACCGCCTCACGCGCATCGAAGGTCACCAGGTGACGCACCCGGAAGGGGTCGACATCGAAGACCACCGAGCCATTGCTGGAGACCGCGATGCCGTCGTCGATCGCGAGCTTGTGCAGCACGTCGTACACGCCGGGGGCGGACCGTCCGGTGGCGATGACGATCTCGGAGCCGCGCTCGCGCATCGCGTGGATCGCCGTGCCGACCGCCGTCGTCATCAGGTTCTCACCGTCGACGATCGTGCCGTCGACGTCCAGCGCCACGAGCTTCGGGAACCAGCTCATCGGCGAGGCTCCAGGATCTCGCCGAGGAAGGGCTGGAGGGCCGCGGGCAGACGCACCGAGCCGTCCGCCTGCTGGCCGTTCTCCAGCAGCGCCACGATCGTGCGCGTCATGGCGCAGAGCGTGCCGTTGAGGGTCGCCGCGGGGACGGTGCCGTCCTCGCCGCGGAGCCGAATGTCGAGCCGCCGGGACTGGAACTGGGTGCAGTTGGAGGCCGAGGAGACCTCGCGGTAGGTGCCCTGCGTGGGGATCCACGCCTCGCAGTCGAACTTGCGGTAGGCGGACATGCCGAGATCGCCGGTGGCCACATCGATCACCCGATAGGGCAGCTCGAGCGCGTCGAGCCACGCCTTCTCCCAGCCGAGGATGCGCTCATGCTCGGCGTAGGACTCCTCCTCGGAGGTGTAGACGAACATCTCGACCTTGTCGAACCAGTGGACCCGGAAGATGCCGCGGGTGTCCTTGCCGTACGACCCGGCCTCACGACGGAAGCACGGGCTGAAGGCGGCATAGCGCAGCGGCATCGCGGCGGGGTCGAGGATCTCGTCGCTGTGGTAGGCCGCCATCGGCACCTCGGAGGTGCCGACGAGGTACAGATCGTCCTTCTCGATGCGATAGACATCGTCGGCGGCCTGGCCGAGGAATCCCGTGCCGGCCATCGCCTCGGGCTTGACGAGCGCGGGCGGGATGACCGGGGTGAAGCCCCACTCGGCCGCCTTGCTCATCGCGAGCTGAGTAAGAGCGAGCTCCAGCTGTGCGCCGACCCCGGTCAGGAAGTAGAAGCGCGAGCCGCTGACCTTGGCTCCCCGCTCCATGTCGATGGCGCCGAGCAGCTCGCCGAGCTCGAGGTGGTCCCGCGGCTCGAAACCCTCAGCGGCGAAATCACGCGGCGTGCCGTGGGTCTCCAGCACGACGAAATCGTCCTCGCCGCCCTCGGGGGACTCCGGCGCGGTGAAGTTGGGAACGCGCTGCATCAGGGCGTGGAAGTGGCGGCCGGCCTCGTCCCGGTCCGCATCGGCCTGCTTGACCTGGGCGGAGAGCTCCTTGGTGCGCGTCAGCAGGGCCTGCTTCTCCTCGCCCTGGGCCTTGGCGACCTGCTTGCCGAGGGTCTTCTGCTCGCTGCGCAGGTGCTCGAAGGCCGCGATGGACGATCGGCGGTGTTCGTCGGCGGCGATGAGCTCGTCGACGAGGTCCACGGACTCGCCTCGGCGGCGCAGAGCATCACGCAGGGCATCGGGCTGGTCACGGAGAACGCGCGGGTCGATCACGCTGCCAGCCTATCGACCGGCCCGCGCCGACGGGACTGTCCGGTGCCGGTCGATTACGCTGTTCGAGCACCGCATCACCCGAGAGGAGCCCCGTGGCGATCGACGTCCGACGCGCTGACCCCGACCGGCAGTGGCAGATACCGGCGTTGGTAGCCGTCCTGACGCTGCTGTTCGCCGTTCCGGCGATCGGACTGTCGTGGGGGTGGTCCGCCCAGCTCGACCTCGATCGGAGCATCGCCGACGCCGCCTACGATGTCAGCCGGCAACGAGAGTGGCTCATCGATCTCCTCGAGATCATCGCCGTCGTCGCCAGCAACTGGGGCACCGGTATCGGACTCGCCGTCCTGGCGGGTTGGATGCTGTGGCGCAAGGAACGCGGGATCGCGGGCTGGGTGATCGCCAGCGGCATCGTCGTCATCGGCGGCAATGCGCTGATCAAGCTCATCTTCACCCGCGATCGCCCCTTCTGGGATCACCCACTCCATGAGATCGGTGGCTACTCCTTCCCCAGCGGCCACAGTGCCGGTGCGGGCGTCTTCTTCACCGTTCTGGGACTGTTGACGGTCGTCGCGACCGGGCGTGGATGGAAGCGCCGGGTCCTGCTGACACTGTGGACCCTGCTCACCCTCGCGGTCGCCGCCAGTCGCGTCCTCCTGGGGGTGCACTTCTTCAGCGATGTGGTCGCCGGGGTGGCCTTCGGGTCGCTGGCCACGATGCTGCTGTGGATCCTGCTGGTCAGCGGCAATGGCCGCGCACCGTCCGAGACGGCCACCGCCACCGGCAGCGGCCGCTTCCAGTCCGCCGTGATCCTCAATCCGTCGAAGATCGCCGATGTGGCCGACTTCCGGGCGAAGGTGAGCCAGGTCGCCGCCTCCTACGGATGGAACGAGCCACGCTGGTTCGAGACGACCGTCGAGGATCCCGGTCACGGGCAGACGCGCGCGGCGATCGCCGGTGGCGTCGACCTCGTGGTGGCCGCCGGTGGCGACGGCACGGTGCGCGCGGTGTGCGAGGAGGCGGCTCGCACCGGTGTCGCGGTCGGCATCCTGCCCCACGGCACCGGGAATCTCCTGGCCCGCAATCTCGACATCCCGGTCAACACGCGGGACGCGCTCGATGTCGTCTATGCCGGACAGGACCGGGCGATCGACCTGGCGACCTTCCGCCGCGACGACGAGGACGACACCGCCTTCCTCGTGATGGCCGGCCTCGGCATGGACGCGATGATCATGTCGGGGGTCAACGACCAGCTGAAGAAGAAGGTCGGTTTCCTCGCCTACTTCGTCTCCGGCACGCGGGCCATCACCTTCCCGCGCACCAAGGTCACCATCACCATCGACGACGAGGAGCCGGTGACCTTCAAGGCGCGTACCGTCGTGGTCGGCAATGTGGGACAGCTGCAGGGTGGGATTCCTCTGCTCCCCGACGCGGAGATCGACGACGGCCGTCTGGATGTCGTCGTGGTGGCGCCCAAGCGGTTCATCGGCTGGGTGGCCATCGTCGCGCGGGTGATGACTCGGCGGCTGACCAATGACAAACGCCTGACCCGGCTCAGCGGCGAGCGCGTGCACGTGAAGGCCGAGAAGCCGGTGCCGATGCAACTCGACGGCGACGGTGTCGGTGAGGGCAGCGAGATCACCGCCGAGGTGCATCAGGGAGTCGTGCTCATCCGCGTGCCGGTCGCGCTTCCCCCGGCCACCTGACGCCCCTCCCCTCGGGCGGTGGGTTAGCGTCCATCTGCTCGGACGAGATGGACGCTCACGCACCGCCCCTCACCGGCGACTCGCCATCGTCAGGCGTGTTCGACCGCTCGCGGATTCGGGTGATCTCGGCGTTGAGGACCCCGCCGGCGAGCACGACGATGCTGCTGAGCCAGACCCACAGCACACCGGCGAGGACCGAGCCGAGCACCTGGGTGGCGATGTCGACCGCCATCGTGGAGTCGTCGAATTGCGGGGTCCGTGGTCCGGCCACCCGCAGATAGACCTGGAACCCCCAGGCCGCCACGATCAGACCGAGGGTGCCGAAGACCGCTCCCGGCCAGCACTGCCGCCAGGTGGTCGTCGTGTTCGGTCCGAACCGGTAGAGCGCCACCAGGAAGGCGATGCAGACCACCGCCGCGACCGGCCACCGCAGCACATTCCAGGTGTCGTCGAACAGGGCGCCGATCTCCGCGGCTTCGGCCACCTCGCGGCCGCTGCCGAAGAGCGGTCCGATGACGATGAGGGACACGAGCACCAGCACCGTCACGATCGCGGCGAAGGACAGTCCGACACCGAGGAGGACCTGCTGGAGGAAGGTGCGGCGCTCCCGCACCTGGTAGGCATCGTCGAGTGCGCGGATCGCCGCCCTGAACATCCGGCTCGCGAGCCAGACGGCGATGACGATGCTGCCGATCGCCAACCCGGCGCGTTCCTGACGGAGGGTGCCTTCGACGATCGGGATGACGACATCCGTGGCGACGTCCTCGTCGAACACGCCGCCGACCGTCTCGACGATCGCCTCCTCGAGACGATCGGCCTCGGCACGGCCGACCACCCTCTCGACGAATCCGAGCGCGGCGCCGAGCGCGCTGGCCAACGGCAGGAGGGAGATGAGCGCGTAGTAGGTCATCTCGGCGGCCAGACCGGTGACCCGCACGTCACCGCAGCGCCGGACGGTCCGCACGGCGAGGTAGGGAAGGTTGACGCCCCATAGCGAGATCGGGTGACGCCGGGTGAGTCCTTCGACGCGAGTGGCGAGCGCCGGGCTGTCGGCCGTCTGCCGCCATCGCAGCACCGCGGCGACGATGCCGCCGGCCACGAGGGCGACGGCGAGCCACGCCACGATCACGGCACTCCCCTCGTCGACAGCGTTCCGCTGAGCCTACGGGAGTCGGTCCGTCGACGCCGAGCAGATCAGGTCAGCTGGCGTGGGCGAGTTTTCGTCGTCGGTGTCGGGGGTGACTGCCGGGGAGGAGGCGGTGGTGTCTGTCGCGGAACTCGTGGGTCGTGGGGTCGATCACGAGTGCTCCGGCATGAACCGCCCTATGGCATCTCGGACATAGCCCGATCAAATTCGCGAGGTCGGTGGGTCCACCGCGGGACCACCAGATGATGTGGTGGATATGCACCACGGGTGCCCGACATCCCGGGGACGCGCATTGGTGTCCTTGTCGGGCGAGGACCGCAGTCCGTTGCCTGGGTGTCGCCAACCGGCTGGATCTGCCGACGTCCAGGACTCCGTCCTTACCCCCGATGGCGACGGGAGTGAGGTCGGCTTCGCAGATCATCTCCTGCAGCTGGCGGATGCCGATGGTCCCAAACCCCACCAACTCCCCAGACCCGGCATCGTTCATCAGGGTGCTGGCGTCGATCGTCAGGGCCAGGTGCGGACGCACCCCCTGATCGCGCGGTAGCCCGCTCTCCAACACCGAGTCGAGGAGACGTTCCAGCCCGTCGACCCGCCGCTGGGCGCTCGTGCGCGGATCATCGGCGCCCTGGGGCGCGGACAGGGACTGCAACAACGTGGTGAGTTTGGCGCCGGTGGTGGAGTTGAGGAACCCGTTGATGTGAACACCGCCAGGGACGGGGTTCACCTGGATATCCTCACGGGCCATGCCATCGATCCACGCCTGATCCAGTTCATCGGGATAGACCGCGTCCCGCAGGGTGCGGACCACCTGACGTAGCGCGGCAGGCTCGTGAGTCGAGGCCACGTCCAACAGCTCCGGGAGCAGCTCACGGGTATGACCCGGACCGACATGGGTGACCGCATACGACAGGTGCTTCACATGCTCCAACGACATCCCACCGGCTGAGGCCAGCTCGGCGGCCTCGGGGATCTGCTTCAGCGTCACCCCAGACCTGACCAACTCACTCGCCCGCCGCGAGCTCACCCGGAGCTGATCACGCAACCACGCCTTCACCGAGCTATACCCCTCACCCTCGTACTCCAGGGTCTCCGACATCTCAGCAGTCAGTTGAGCCTTAGCGGCATCGATCGCATTGCTCGTCTCTTCGAGCGCCCGTAGCGCATCGGTCGAGGGGGCGAACGCCTCCAACAGCGCTGCGGTCTCCCGCAGCCGCTGCGCCAGATCCCCCGAAGTCATACACCTATAGTATCGAACAAACGTTCGAACATCAAGAGATGATGGCGAGCTTGTTATGAACGGCTCAGGCCCCCGGGACGATGGCCGAGATGATCGTGCCGTCGGCGCGGCGACGGCCGGCCACCGGGGGCGGCGTGCCCTCCAGCCGTGGCCCCTGGCCGTCGAGGGCGACGACGACGGGCTCGTCGTCGGGCACCGCGATCTCCTTGCCTCGCACCACGATCGTCGGCGTGACGAGACGCCCGTCGGCATCGGGCTGCTGGTCCTCGACCACCAGCTCGACCTCGTCGGACCGCACGGAGACGCGTACCCGCGCCCCGTGCAACGTGACCCGGAACGTGAGCTCCTGCCAGCCGTCCGGGAGCCGAGGATCGAGGGCGAAGACCCCATTGTGATCGCGGAACCCGCCGAATCCCGAGGTCAGACAGCTCCAGACACCCCCGGTCGAGGCGACATGGACGCCGTCGCTCGCATTGTGATGCCGGTCGGCGAGGTCCACGAAGAGCGCGCCGAGGAAGTACCGCAGCGCGAGGTCGTGATAGCCGACCTCGGCGGCCATGATCGACTGCACCACCCCCGAGAGGGTCGAGTCGCCGGTGGTGATCGGGTCGTAGTACTCGAAATTGGCGCGCTTCTGCTCATCGGTGAAGTGATCGCCCTGCAGGAACAGCGCCAACACCACATCGGCCTGCTTGATGACCTGGAAGCGATAGATGACCAGCGGGTGATAGTTCAACAGCAGCGGACGCTTGTCGAGGCCCGTGTGGTCGAGATCCCAGACCTCCCGCTCGAGGAAATGCTGGTCCTGCGGGTGGATGCCGAGGTGCTCGTCGAAGGGGATGGCCATGTCGCGGCCGGCGCGCTCCCAGTCCTCGACCTCGGTCTCGACGAGGGACAGTCGTGAGACGAGCCGATCGTAGGTGGCGCCGTCGCGCTCGGCCAGCTCCCGCACCGCCCGCGCCGCCGCCTGCAGGTTGAACCGGGCCATGACATTGGTGAAGAGATTGTCGTTGACGACGGTCGTGTACTCATCAGGGCCGGTGACACCGTGGATGTGGAACGCACCGTCCTGCTCGTCGCGCCAGAATCCGAGGTCGGCCCACATCCGCGCGGTCTCGACGAGCACATCGATCGCCTCGCGGGTGAGGAACTCGGTGTCCCCCGTGGCCGCGAGGTACTGGGTCAGCGCGTAGGCCACGTCGGCGTCGATGTGGTACTGCGCGGTCCCGGCGGCGTAGTAGGCCGAGGCCTCCTCGCCGTTGATGGTGCGCCAAGGGAACAACGCGCCGCGTTGGGCCATCTCGGTGGCCCGTCGACGGGCCGCGTCGAGCAGCGAATAGCGGAAGCGCAGCGCGTTGCGGGCCCAGTGCGGCGAGGTGTATGTCAGGAACGGCAGGACATAGACCTCGGTGTCCCAGAAATAGTGGCCGCTGTACCCCGAGCCGGTGACGCCCTTGGCCGGGACACCCTGACCCTCGGCGCGCGCCGAGGCCTGGGCGATCTGGAAGAGATTCCAGCGCACGGCCTGCTGGATCGCCGGCTGGCCGGCGACGGTGACATCGGAGCGCTCCCAGAACGCATCGAGCCAGGCACGCTGGTCGTCGAACTGCTTCTGCACGCCCTCGTCCTTGGCGCGGTCGAGGGTGCGGCGGCAGCGATCCACGAGCTCGCGCGGCGGCACACCCCGCGAGGTGTGATAGGCCGCGAGCTTGACGAGCTTGACGGGCTTGCCCGGCTGGGCGTTGACCTTGTAGGTGATCTTGGCGAGGTCGTCGTCGACCTGGACCGACTGCTCCCACTCGTTGTCGGTCTCGAAGAGGTGGTCGGCGGCGACCGCGAGGGTCATGCCACTGTCGACCGCGCGATAGCCGAGGACCATCCGCCCGTCGGCCGCGCTCCCCCAGCTGTACATCGGCTCGAGCACGCGGCGGCTGAAGGTGTCGGACTTGCGGGGGTCGTGTCCTTCGCCCATCGCCTTGGAGCGCACGTGGTACTCGTCCTCGCCGTCCTGGCGGTTGAGGATCTGCGAGGAGATGGCGATCGGCGCGGCGCTGTCGAGCATCTCGACCTCGAAGGTCATGACCGCGAGGTGGCGCTGTGTGAAGGACACCATGCGCTTGGTGGAGACCCGGACGCGCTTGCCGCTCGGCGTCCGCCAGATGATGTCGCGTTCGAGCACACCGGAGCGGAAGTCCAGCGACCGCTCGTACTCGACCAGGTCGGCGATGGTGAGCAGCAACGGCTCGTCGTCGACGTAGAGCCGCATGATCTTGGCATCGGGGGCGTTGACGATGGTCTGGCCGACGCGGGCGAAGCCGTAGGCCTCCTCGGCGTGCTGGATCGGCCAGGTCTCGTGGAAGCCGTTGATGAAGGTGCCGTGGGTATGCGAGTCGCGGCCCTCGATGACATTGCCCCGCATGCCCAGGTAGCCGTTGCCGACGGCGAAGAGGGTCTCGGTGACCCCGAGATCCTCGTGGTTCGGGTGGTCCTCGACCAGACGCCACTCGTCGAGCGGGAACCGGCCGCGATCCAGAAAGTCGTGGATGCGCGGTGCCTCATGTGAGCTCATGCCCCCACCGCCTCGACGAGAAGAAGACTAGGCCGATGGCGGCACTCGTCAACACCCACCATTCGCTCGCTGCGCTCGCTCATGCCAGCTCCTCCAGGTCGGTGACGACGATATCGGCGCCGTTCTCCAGCAATGTGTCGCGGCCCGCACCGCGGTCGACGCCGACGACGAGACCGAAAGCCCCGGCACGGCCCGCCTGCACGCCGGACACCGCGTCCTCGAGCACGACGGCGCGCTCCTTCGGGACGCTCAGCTTGGCCGCGGCGTCGAGGAAGGTGTCGGGCTGGGGCTTGCCGGCGAGCTGCTCCTCCTCCGCCACACGACCGTCGACGATGACGGGGAAGTAGTCGATCATCCCCGCCGCACGCAGGACGGTGGGGGCATTGCGCGAACTGGACACGACCGCAAGCTTGATGCCCCGCTCCGCGAGCTGCTCGACGAGCCGTCGCGACCCCGGATACGCCTCGACGCCCTCAGCGGCCAGCACCTCGGAGAAGGCCTCGTTCTTGCGGTTGCCGAGCCCGCACACCGTGCGCTGGCTCGAATCGTCGGCGGGGTCGCCGTAGGGCAGGTCGATCCCACGCGACTCCAGGAACGACGCCACGCCCTCGAAGCGCGGCTTGCCGTCGACATAACGGTAGTAGTCGTCATCGGTGTACGGACGCTGGTCGGGCAGGTCGGCGAGAAAGTCGTTGAACATCGCGCTCCAGGCGCGCATGTGCACGACGGCCGTGGGCGTGATGACACCGTCGAGGTCGAACAGCGCGGCGTCGTAGTCGCTCCAATTCACCCCACCAAGCCTACGGCCAGAGTTCCGATGCGAAAGCCTGGGCGCGGTGAGTCGAACCACGTTCTCGATCGTCGGTTTCCCGGGTCCGCCGAGGACGACGAAGGATCTGCTTCCGCGGTTGCCCTGGCAGCCACAGAGTCACATCGTCCGTCGAGCCCCGACGAAAGATGTGCCTCTGGGGTCACCGGAGCAACCCCAGAGTCACATCCTTCGTGGTCGGCGGCCGGTGGAGACCGCTGGCGCGCGACGATTCGGGCTCGTAGATTGCCGACATGACGTTCCGAGGCGCCGACAGCGAGACCGGGACGCTGCGTACCGTCCTGGTGCACCGGCCGGGCCCGGAGCTGGCGCGCCTCACGCCGCGGAACAACGATCAGCTGCTCTTCGACGCGATCCCCTGGGTATCGCGAGCCCAGGAGGAGCACGACGCCTTCACCGATGCGCTGCGGGCACGAGGAGTCGAGGTGCTCTACCTCGTCGCGCTGCTCACCGAGACACTGCAGGACCCGGCCGCCCGGCACCACGTCATCGACGAGACGGCGGCCGACCCGCGACTGGGCCTCGGGCTCCGTCGCTATCTGCGCGAGGCCCTCGCCGATCTCGAGCCCTCCGCGCTCGCCACCGTCCTGACCGCCGGCCTGCGCAACGACGAGCTCAGCGGGACCTCCACCCTGGTCACGAGTCTGCTGGCCCACGAGGACTTCCTGATCGACCCGCTGCCGAATCTCCTGTTCACCCGCGACTCCTCGTTCTGGCTCCCCGAGCACGTCGCCGTGACCAGCCTCGCGATGCCCGCGCGGTCACGCGAGACCCAGCTGACCGGATCGATCTACCGTTTTCATCCGCGTTTCGAGGACACCACCGTCCTCCACGGCCCCCACCGCGAGCATCTCGAGGGCGGGGACGTCCTGCTGCTCGCGCCGGACGTGATCGCCGTCGGCGTCGGCGAGCGAACCACACCGGCCGGCTGCGAGCGATTCGCCGAGCAGGTGCTGTCCCACGGCCTCGCCCGGACCGTCCTCGCGGTGCCGATCGCCCAGGACCGGGCCACGATGCACCTCGACACGATCGTCACCATGGTCGACGTCGACACGGTGGTGGTCTACCCGACGATGGCCGCACGACTGCGAGCGCACGCGATCACCTGGGACGGCGAGGATCTCCACGCGGCACCGGCCCGGCCCTTCTTCGAGACCGCCGCCGAGGCCATGGGCATCGAGGAACTGCACCGCATCGACACCGGACTCGACCCGGTCACCGCAGAACGCGAGCAGTGGGACGACGGCAACAACACCCTCGCCCTCGCACCGCGCGTGACAGTGGCCTACGAACGCAACGAGCAGACCAACGACCGGCTCCGCGACGCCGGGATCGACGTCGTGACCATCCCCGGGTCCGAGCTCGGCTCCGGCCGCGGCGGCCCGAGGTGCATGTCGTGCCCGATCGACAGGGTCAGCGCACGACCACCTGGCGCGACAACAGGCTCTGCCGCGCCGACCGCTCCGCCTGGGTGAGCGGTTCGTCATCGCGCGCGAGCGCCTCCGTCAACGCCTCCTCGACATTCGCGAGATGCTTGGCGAGCTTCTCGTGATCGTCGAAGCGGTCCACCTCCCACACGAGGACCGGGAGGCCGTCGGCCTTGAACGTGCCCAGCAGATGGCGGCCCCCGACGCGATCGGTCGCCGCCAGGTGGAGCCGCGCGAGAGCGGTGAGCACCGCATTCTCGTCCTCGACGAGGAACCACCGCAGATAGGACTCGAAGGACCCGTACTGCGTGACGTAGGCGTGGGGCCGGATCCGCCAGCTGGCGTGCGACAGCGTCTTGGCCTCCAGCATCGCCGTGTCGAGGTTCATGTCGATCTCGATCTCCGGATCGGAGGGCTTCCAGAAGTCGAAGTTCTCCAGGAGCTCGATCTCGAAGGTGCTGTCGGGGTCGATGATGTCCTGCATCCGCTCCCCGACCCCCGGGTCGGTCATCGAGACCATCGAACCGGGCTCGCGATCGGATGCCAGCGCGATCGCATGCGCCAGATCCCGGCTGAGATCACCGAAATCGTGCGCCACCTGGATGGCGACCTGGATCTCGCCGTCCTCCTTGACACAGGCCGCCACGGCACCGGGCAGCTGACTGACGATGCTGATCTGCCGACCATCGCGCAAGGTCACGGTGGCGCGTCCGCGCTCGACGAAGTTGCGGAGCGCTATCCACTCACGCTCATCGGGGAGTCCCTCGAAGGGTCGGGCGGCGAAGGGCATCTTCTCGACGCGGTGACGCACGCGACGTGTTTTCCTACCCACAGGTCTCCTGAGATCAGAGGGCGTCGCTGATCGCCAGCTCGGCGCTGACTCGCGTGCCCTGGGACATGTCCACCCACCAGCGGTCGGCCACACGGTTGATGATGGAGAGCCCGCGACCGCTCAGCGAGTCCTCGTCGAAGTCGACCGGTTTGAGAGTCGCTCCGCTGCCGGCGTCGAGGACGCTGAGCTCGAGCAGCTCGCCGTTGATCGACCAGGTGATCTCCATGGATCCGCTGTCGTCCGGGGAGCCGTGCGACACCGCGTTGGCGATCATCTCGCTCAAGACGATCAGGCCATTGTCGATGACCTCGGGGCTGACCTCGTGTCGGGTCAGGAAGGCCGCGAGCTTCGTCCGCGCCAGGCTCGGCGTGGAGGACTCGAACGGCAGCCTGACAGACGCCGACGTCTCGATCATGGTCACCTCCTGTCGCTCCATCCTCGCCCAGACGACACGGCCCCTCAACTCGAACAAGGACCCGACAGCGTCACCTAGGAAACCACTCGGGGAGTTCGCCGTGCAATTGACCGTGCGACACAATGAAACCATGAACGACTCGTCGATCCCCTCGGTGACCGTCGCCGACCTGCCCGATCCGCTGCCGGCCGAGCTCGTCGTGCTCGACGTGCGCGAGCCCGATGAGTGGACCTCGGGGCATGTATCCGGGGCGACGCATATCCCCCTGGGGACGCTGCCCGACCGCGTCGGAGAGCTCGATCCGCAGACCCCGACCGTGGTCATGTGCCACCTCGGCGGCAGGTCGGCACGAGCCACCGCCTGGCTCTCCCAGCAGGGCTATCACGTGGTCAACCTCGAGGGCGGCATCGAGGCGTGGCACGCCGCGGGACGCCCCGTCACCACCGCCTGACCCGTTCGTCACCGCTGCCCCTTTCTCCAGGACGCGGCCAGCCGGGGGTGAGCTGCCCGGGATAGTCCGGCGCGTTCGGCGGCACCGGCACCACCGGATGCCGCGGCGGGGGCGCCGCCTGCGGGGGCCAGCTCATCGGCGGCCCGGCGGGTGGTCCCGTCACCGGTGGACGCGGGGGCGTCGCTGGACCGACCGGCGGCACCGGACGCGGCGGCTGGGGCGCACGCTCGGTCACCAGTCCGACTCGACGCGCCTGCCACTCGACCAGCGCGACGATCACCGCCATCGCGACCACCGTCGGCAGCACATCGACGGGACCGAGATCGCCCTGCTCGCCCGTGGGGTCGACAAGCCCCACCGCGCCGAGCACGAACAGCAGCACGTTGTTGACCACGTGGACCGCGATCGCCGCTTCGAGTCCCCCGGTACGGATCGTCAACCAGCCGGCGGTCAACCCGAACACCGCGACGTCGACCAGGCCCCAGAACTCGTAGATGTGTCCGGCGGCGAATACCAGCGTGGTCACCAGCAGCGGCAGGACCGGCGATCTCACCCACGAACCGATGAGTTGCAGACCGAAACCACGGAAGGCGTACTCCTCGGCGGCAGACTGCAGCGGAACGAGCAGCAGGACGAGCACGATCATCAACGCCGATCGCCCGGTGAACTCGTAGGTCAGGGGTCCGGTGGAGGCCTCCATAGCCACCGCCCCGCCGATCGCGACTCCCAGCGCCCCGACCGCGATCAGCGCGCACCGCGCCAGCCAACCCCATCGCAGCCGCCCCTCGACCGACAGCAGGTAGCGCGCGTGCCTGCGCCACACGATGGCCGTCGCGGACCACACACTCGGGACCATCACGATGATGGAGACCATCGCGAACGCGAAGATGCCCGGATCGAGCAGGTCGAACCGTGCCGTGGCGTCGAGGAAGTCGTCGACCCCACCGGGCGACCCGTCGATGGCCACCACCACGAGCGCACCGAGCACGAGCACGATCGACGCCGCGAAGAAGAAGCACACCGCGAGCACCGCGGCGACCGGCAGCTTCCAGTGGGCGAAGTCGGTGGACTCGCGTGCGAGTCGGTGGAAGCGGGTGGCCATGCCTCGCATCGTCACATATGCCGCCCACAACCGTCGGAGCCCGTCCACAGGAGCCGGAACGACGACGCGCCCCCGTCCACGAGGAACGGGGGCGCGTCGATGTCGCCATCACGCACAGGACCTCTTCCCTCGCCGCGATCGGCGGCGAGGAAGGTCCGGAGCGGGACGTCTTACTTGGCGGCGGCCTTCAGGCGCGAGCCGGCGCTGACCTTCACGCCGTAACCGGCCGGGATGTCGATCGTCTCGCCGGTGGCGGGGTTCCGGCCCGTGCGAGCGGCGCGCTCGACGCGCTCGACCGACAGGATGCCGGGGATGGAGACCTTGTCGCCCTTGGAGACGGCGTCGAGGACGACATCGCTGAAGGCCGAGAGCACCTTGTCGGCGTCGGTCTTGGTCACGCCGGCCTGCTCAGCGAGGGCGGCGACGAGGTCGTTGCGGGAGAGAGCCACGAAAACTCCTAGTGCAGATTGATGTGTGCGTCCGCCAGTCTATGAATACTCCGCGAAATTCCAAGCCCTACCCGGCCGTGTCGCGGGGTTTATCCGGTGGTAGAGAACGTCCAGTCCAGCGGCTGACCGGCGGTCAGCGGGCCGATACGACGCAGGTACTCCTCTCGTCTCACCGTGGTCACGCCGAGTGAGGCCAGGTGCGGCGTCTGCCACTGCGTGTCGACAAGATAGTCCGATCCTGCCTGCGATTCCAAGAGTTCGTTCAACGCCACCAGGGCCACCTTGGACGCGTCTCTCACCCGATGGAACATCGATTCCCCGGCGAACAGGCGTCCCACGGCGACGCCGTACAGACCGCCCACCAGCGCACCGTCGTCGTCACGGACCTCGATCGAATGTGCCCAGCCGAATTCGTGCAATCGCTGGTAAGCGCGCGCGATCGAGCGGTCGATCCAGGCGCCCGGGCGACGCGGATCGGCACACCCGGCGACCACTCCGGCGAAGTCCTGGTCGACCGTGATCGTGAACCGACGCGTCGAGGCGCGCAGCGACCGCGAGACCCGGATGCGCCCCGGTTCGAGCACACCGCGCTCGAGCGGGCACCACCACAACAGCTGCCCCCCATCGGGCATCGGGAAGAGGCCATTGCGGTAGGCCTCGACCAGAGTCGAGGGTTCGAGGTCGGCGCCCGCCGCGACGCAGTCGTCCTCCGGCCACCGCGCCGAGGTGAAGTCCCACACGGGTGGCGGCAGCGGCACCGGTCCGGTCATGTCCTCATCATCTCGCGCAGATGGGCCAGCGGTGCCTCACCCCACTGCTCCCACTCGGCCTCGGTCGCCTCCTGCAGCAGGCTCCACCAGCTCCCGGCGCGATTGACCGCATGGGTGAAGGTCGCCGCGTTCCAGGCCACGCCCCAGGCCGTGTGGTCGATGTCCCAGACCTCCAGGTAGGCGGCGACGACTCCGGGCCAGTCGACATCCGCCCCCATGCGCGCGACCGCGCGGGGGACGGACAGCAGCTCGACGGCGGGCGCCCAGCTCGCGTCGCCGAAGTCGAACAATCGCGGCTGCTCGCGCGTTCCCCACACATTGCCCCAGTGCAGGTCGCCGTGCTGGAACGTGGTGGGCAGCGACGAGGCCTCCAATGCCGCGCACGCCTCGGCGAGTTCGTCGCGATGCCGCCGGAATCGCGTCGCCTCGTCAGCCGTGAGCGCCGAGGGATGCAGGTCCGGCAGACCTTCGAGGGCGTCGAGGAGCTGATCGAACCGCTCGGGCACCGTCCTGGGGGAATGATCCGGGAGCCCGGCCTCCAGCAGCTCGGTTCCATGGTCGGCCAGCCGCTGCTGCCATCGCGCTCCCTCGCGCACGAGCGCGCACCAGTCCGCGGTGCCGGCGTCCGTGTCCTCGAGGGGACGCTCTCCGTGGTCGGCGGTGAGCAGCCATCCGCGGCGCGGGTCGACGGCCAGCGGTCGCTGGAGAAGCTCGGGGATCAGCTGGGTGAGCAGCTGGTGCACCCCCGCTTCGAACCGGGCCGCGCGGCAGTTGGCCTTGAACCAGACATCGCCGTGGTCGGTCGCCACCACCAGCTGGGTCGACCAGGGTCGAATACGCGGTTGGCGGATCGGGCCGGTGAGACGCCACCCCGCACGGGTGACCATCTCGGCGATCCACTCCGTCGCCGCGGAGCGCCACGCCGGGCTCACGACCTGCTGCGAGAAAGGCGGTGTCCGGACCGTCATGGGTGCTCCCTCGATCGTCCCCCTCACATCCTCGCGCAGATTCGGGCCCCGCGGATAGGAACGGCTTCTATCCTGGGGGTATGGGTCTGGGAAGCACTATGGCCGTCGGCGCGGGATCGAAGCTGGTTCCCCGCGTCGCCTCCGGCTATGTCCGCGCGGTGCTGGATCGCGCCATCGACGGCGCCGGACCCCTGCGGCCGGTCATCGAGACGGCCGGCGGCAAGCTGGCGAGCCACGGTGGCGACGTCGAGAAGGCCGTCGCAGCCCTCGTGCGCACGCACACCAGCCTGGCCGGGCTCCAGGGATTCGTCACCAATCTCGGCGGCCTCTCGATCGCGGCCGCGACCCTGCCGGCGAATGTCGTGGGCGTGACGATCGTGCAGTGCCATCTGGTCGCGAGCGTGGCGCATCTGCGCGGCTACGACATCGAGGACCCACGGGTCCGCAATGCGATCCTGGCGGTCATGCTGGGCGAGGAGACCGTCGAGCAGATGATCCGTAGCCACCGGTTGCCGTCATCGCCGATGGCGATGGCCACCTCGCCGGTCCATGACCCGGCGCTCGACGACCGCATCGCCCGGGAGGTCACCGGGGAGCTCGTCGGTCGCACGGTCGGTCGGCGTGCGGTCATGCTCGTCGGCAAGCGGGTGCCGCTGCTGGGCGGCGCGGTGGGCGCCGGCGCCGACGGTCTCGGCACCTGGCAGGTCGGGAAGTACGCCCAGACCGAGTTGCGCGACCGCCGGCTGCGCTGAGCCCCGTCCAACTTTTGGCCACTTGTGGCCCTTTCGACGACCTCTGAACGGGCCACAAGTGGCCACATCCTGCTCTCTCCTCGCGGGGTGACCGCATACTGAGATCGTCTCGACAACCGGACAAGGTGAGCTTCCGGACCAAGATGTGGCCCTTCTCCGGCTTCCGAAGGGGCCACAAGTGGCCAAAAGTTGGACCCGGAGGGTCAGAGAGCGGGTTCGGGGTTCAGGTGAGGGCGCGGACGACGGCCGACGGGCTGGGGCGACCCAGCTGTTCGGCCATCCAGATGCTCGTCGCCACCACCGCATCGAGGTCGACGCCGTGCTCGATGCCGAGGCCGTCGAGCATCCAGATCAGATCCTCGGTGGCCAGATTGCCGGTAGCGCTCTCGGCATAGGGACATCCGCCGAGGCCGCCGGCCGAGGCGTCGAAGGTCGTGATCCCTTGGCGCAACGCCGCATGGGCATTGGCGAGCGCCTGGCCGTAGGTGTCGTGGAAGTGCATCGCGAGCTGGTCGACACCCACACCCGCAGCGCCGAAGGCCTCGACGAGTGCGCCCACGTGACCCACGGTTCCCACGCCGATCGTGTCGCCGAGCGAGAGCTGCGAGGCACCGAGGCCGAGCAGCCGGGTGCCGACCGCGACCACCTGTTCGATCGGGACCGCGCCCTCCCACGGATCGCCGAAGCACATCGACACATAGGCGCGGACATCGATCCCCTGATCGAGGGCGCGCCGCACGACCGGCTCGAACATCGCGAACTGGTCCTCCAGCGTCGTGTTCAGGTTCTTGGCCGCGAAGGTCTCCGTCGCGCTGGCGAAGACCGCGATGTGCCGGCATCCGGCCTCGATCGCCCGATCGAGGCCGCGCTGATTGGGCACCAGCACCGGCAGCGGGGTCGGGCCGCCCAGGTCGAGCCGGGCCACCAGCTCGGCCGCATCGGCGAGCTGCGGCACCCAGCGCGGATGCACGAAGCTCGTCGCCTCCACGATCGGCAGGCCGGCAGCCACCAGCCGCTCCACGAACGCCGCCTTGACCTCCAGCGGGACGATCGCCTTCTCATTCTGCAGCCCGTCGCGCGGTCCGACCTCGTAGATCGTCACCCGCTCGGGCAGTCCCTCCTCGCGGACCGTCATCGGCAGGGCGCGGCCCATCAGGCGTCCCCGTCGGCCGCGGTGACCCGGGCGATCACCTGCCCGATCGGCACCTGTTGCCCCGGCCGGGCGCCGAGTTCTCCCACCACTCCGTCGTGGGGGGCGACGAGCGTGAGCTCCATCTTCATCGCCTCCATCGTCGCGATGCGCTGATCGGCGACGACCCGATCGCCTTCGGCGACCTCGACCGTAAGGACCGTTCCCGGCATCGGCGCCGTCACCGTCTCGTCGCCCTGGGCGGCGGAGCGGGCACGCGACATCGGATCCGGGACCTCCAGAACCCACGACTCACCGTGCTGGGCGACCCAGACCCGGCCGCCGATCCGCCGTAGCCACGGCGCACTTATCCACGGCTCAGGTATCGCCTCACGACGACATTGCGCGGAAGCATCCAGGTCGATCTCGTGCCGCTGACCGAACTGTTCGACGAGGACCACGCGGTCGGGACCTGCGTGGCCGGCCGAACGCCATCCGTCGCGGCACCCGAAGGGATCGTCCTCGGCCGGCTCGGTCATACATTGAGCCGCCTCGGCCAGCGCCCGGTCACTGAGTTCCGGTCGATCGAGCAATGCGGACGAGAGCTCGGGATCATCGAGCCATCCGGTGTGCACATCGCCCTCGCGGAAGGCCGTACTGTCCGCCAGCCGGCGGACGAAGCCGGTATTGGTGGTGACCCCGAGCACCGCCGTCTCGCTCAGCGCGGCGACGAGCGCGTCGATCGCCTCGTCCCGCGTGGCCCCGCGCGTGATGATCTTGGCCAGCATCGGATCGTAGGCCGTACCGATCTCGCCTGGACCGTCGAGCGCCGCCTCGACGCGTTCGTGCCACGGCCACTGCACGTCGACCACCCGACCGGCCTGCGGCAGGAAGCCGGCATAGGGGTCCTCGGCATAGATCCGGGCCTCGATCGCGTGGCCCTCACAGCCGATCTCGTCCTGGCGCAGCGGCAGCGGTTCCCCCTGCGCGATCTGGAACTGCCACTGCACGAGATCGACACCGGTGACTTCCTCAGTGACCGGATGCTCGACTTGGAGCCGGGTGTTCATCTCCAGGAAGTAGGCATCGGTGCCCGCGACCAGGAACTCGACGGTCCCGGCGCCCACATACCCGACCTCGCGGCAGAGCGCGACTGCCGAGTCGAGCAGCAACTGCCTGACCGCCGGGTCGAGGAAGGGCGCCGGAGCCTCTTCGATGACCTTCTGGTGCCGTCGCTGCGCCGAACAGTCACGCTCGTAGAGATGCACGATCTCGCCGCGGGTGTCGCCGAAGACCTGCACCTCGACGTGCCGACCCCGCTCGACGTACTTCTCGATCAGCAGCGTGTCATCGCCGAAGGCGGACCGGGCCTCACGACTCGCCACCGCGAGCGCATCGGCGAGGTCATCGGGGCGTCGAGCGACGTGCATGCCCTTGCCACCCCCTCCTGCCGCCGCCTTCACGAGGACCGGGAAGGCGTCCGCGGAGATGTCATCGGGCTCGAAGCGCGGGGTGACGGGGACCCCGGCGCGCTCGGCGATATCGCGGGCGCGGTCCTTGCGGCCCATCGCCTCCATCACCTCGGCGCTCGGGCCGATGAACACCAGCCCGGCCTCGGTCACCGCCCGAGCGAACTCCGCCCGCTCGGACAGGAAGCCGTAACCGGGATGGACCGCCTCGGCACCGGTGCGACGGGCGGCGTCGAGGATCACCTCGATCGAGAGATAGGACTCGCTCGCGGGGGTGGGGCCGATGCGCACGGACTCGTCGGCCTCGCGGGTGAAGGCGGCGTCGGCGTCGGCTTCGGAGTAGACCGCGATGCTGACGAGTCCGGCGTCGCGGCAGGCCCGGATGATGCGGCGGGCGATCTCGCCACGGTTGGCGATGAGGACACGGGAGAAGGTCATAGCCGGAACACTCCGAACTGTGGGGTGGCGGGGATGAGAGCGTGCGAGGCAGCCTGGAGTCCGAGGCCGAGCACGCGGCGGGTGTCGGCCGGGTCGATGATGCCGTCGTCCCACAGTCGGGCGGTGGAGTAGTAGGGGGACCCCTGCTCCTCGTATTGCGCGCGGATCGGCTCCTTGAAGGCCTCCTCGTCCTCCTCGCTCCACTCGCCGCCCTTGGCCTCGAGGGCGTCGCGGCGGACGGTGGCGAGCACCGACGCGGCCTGCTCGCCGCCCATGACCGAGATCCGGGCGTTGGGCCATATCCAGAGGAAGCGCGGGTCGTAGGCGCGGCCGCACATGCCATAGTTCCCGGCGCCGTACGAGCCGCCGATGACGACGGTGAACTTCGGGACGACGCTGGACGCCACGGCGGTGACGAGCTTGGCGCCGTCCTTGGCGATGCCGCCGTTCTCATACTCCCTGCCGACCATGAAGCCGGTGATGTTCTGCAGGAAGACCAGCGGGATGCCGCGCTGGTTGGCCAGCTCGATGAAGTGCGCGCCCTTCATCGCCGACTCACTGAAGAGGATGCCGTTATTGGCCAGGATGGCGACGGGGTAGCCCCAGATGTGGGCGAAACCGCAGACGAGGGTATCGCCGTAGAGCGGCTTGAACTCGTGTAGGCGCGAGTCGTCGACGATCCGGCGGATGACCTCGCGTACGTCATAGGGCACGCGCGGGTCGTCGGGGATCACGTCGTAGAGGCCGGACGGGTCATCCCTCGGCTCGACGGGCTCGCGCCGGACATAGGCGGGGGCCTGTGGGCGTTCGAGGGTCTCGACGATGGAGCGGACGATCGCCAGCGCGTGCTCGTCGTCCTCGGCGAGATGGTCCACCACGCCGGAGGTCCGGGCGTGCACGTCTCCCCCACCGAGCTCCTCGGCCGTGACGACCTCGCCGGTGGCGGCCTTCACGAGCGGCGGCCCGCCGAGGAAGATCGTGCCCTGGTCGCGCACGATGACGCTCTCGTCGCTCATCGCCGGCACGTAGGCGCCGCCGGCGGTGCAGGAGCCCATGACGGCGGCGATCTGCGCGATGCCCTGCGCCGACATCTGTGCCTGGTTGTAGAAGATCCGGCCGAAGTGCTCGCGGTCGGGGAACACCTCGTCCTGCATCGGCAGGAAGGCTCCACCGGAGTCGACGAGGTAGACGCACGGGAGCCGATTCTGCTGGGCGATCGTCTGCGCCCGCAGGTGCTTCTTGACGGTGAGCGGGTAGTAGGTGCCGCCTTTGACCGTCGCGTCATTGGCGACGACGACGCATTCGCGTCCCGCGACCCGGCCGATGCCGGTGACGATACCCGCGCTCGGCACATCGCCGCCGTACATGTCGTGCGCCGCGAGCGGTGCGATCTCGAGGAACGGTGAGCCGGGGTCGAGCAGCCGGTCCACGCGATCTCGAGGGAGCAGCTTGCCGCGGGACAGATGCCGTTCGCGGGCGGCATCGCTGCCGCCACGCCGGGCGACGGCGGTGCGCTCACGGAGTTCGGAGACGAGATCCTGGAGGGTCACGCCTCGAAGGTTAACAGTCATTAACCACGATGCGCTACGCTGCGATCGTGGTCACCCGCCAACAGCAGATCGTGGACGTCGCGGCGGAGCTCTTCGCCGAGCGGGGGTTCCACGGCGTCTCGGTACAGGACATCGGCGAGGCGGTGGGCATCTCCGGTCCCGCGCTCTACAAGCACTTCTCCGGCAAGGCCGAGCTATTGCAGCACTCGCTCACCTCGGTCAGCGACCGGCTCCTCGCGGAGGGCACACGGCGCGCCGATGAGGCCCCCGATGCCTCAGCCGCCCTCGACGCGCTCATCGACTGGCACGTGGAATTCGCGCTCACCCATCCGGCGCTCATCGTGATCCAGGAGCGCGAGTGGTCGACCTTGGACGCCGCCTCACGAGAGCGGGTGCGCGAGACGCAGCTGGCGTACATCGACGTGTGGGTCGGTGTGCTCCGCGAGCTGCGGACGGACCTCGATCGCCCGGCCGCGCGAGCGAGCGTGCAGGCGGCCTTCGGCCTGCTCAACTCCACGCCGCACTCCGCCCGCCTGAACGACCGGCAGATGCGCGCCCTCCTGACGCAGATGGCCCACCGCGCCCTCCTCGGCCCCTGACCCTCCGGGTCCGACTTTCGCCGGGTTGTGGCCCTTTTCACGGCGCCCCAGGGGCCACAGCCCGGCAAGAGTTGAGCGTCAGCGGCGCGAGTCTCGGGGGCTAGGACGGCTCGCCGAGGGCGACCGGCGGACGCCGCCGAGTGATGCTCGCGATCGCGACACCGGTCATCATCACGACCGCACCCACCGCCTCCAGCGGGGTGGGCACCTCGTCCTGCACGGCCCATGCCGCCGCGATGCCGACGACGGGGACCAGCAGGATGAACGGCACGACGGACCCGGCCGGATGCCGGGAGAGCAGTCCGTTGAAGATCGTGTACCCGATCAGCGATGCACCGATAGCCGTGTAGGCGGTGCTGGCCGCGGCGCCCCAGCCGAAGGCGGACACGGCATCCGCGATCGCCGCGGGACCGTCGACGAGCAGTGAGAGCAGCAGACACGGCACCGGCACGACGAGCGCCGACCACACCACGAGGGACAGCCCCGAGGACACCTTGGCCTGTCGCGCGACGACATTGCCCACGGCCCAGGAGAACGCCGCGCCGATCGTGATGACCACCGGGAGCACCGGGGCTCGCAGCCCGTGGGCGATCGCCACCAGGAGCAGACCGGCCGCGCCGACCACCACCCCGATGACCTGACGGGTCGCCGTGCGTTCACCGAGCGCGGCCCAGGCCAGCACGATCGTGAAGATCACCTGCGCCTGGAGCACCAGCGAGGCGAGCCCCGAGGGCATGCCGGCCGCCAACCCCAGGTAGAGCAGGCTGAACTGTCCGAGGCTCATGAAGGCTCCCACAGCCACCACCGATTGCCATCGGGCCCCTGGTCGCGGCACGAACAGCACGAGCGGGAAGGCGACGAAGGCGAAACGCACCGCGAGGAACAGCAGCGGGGGCACGCCGCTCATCCCTTCGTCGATGATGACGAAGTTGAGTCCCCAGAGCACCGCGACGAGCACGGCCAGGGCGCTGTCGCGTGCCGGCACGCTCCCACGATCTCACCGGGCTACGACAGCGCCGGCCACGGCATGGGCTCGGGCGGTGCGTCATCCCGTACCTCGCGTCGTGAGGTATGGGATAGCGCACCGCCCGAGCGGCGAGGTCAGAGGCGGCGGAAGGCCCGCCACGAGACGAAGGCGGCGGCGAGGGCGACGAAGATCGCCGTGCCCGAGGTCAGCTGCACGCCGAGATCGAAGGCGTTCCGGGCCGATTCCGCGAGCTGTTCGCCTAGACCGTTCGGATACTTCGCGGCGTACTGCATCGTGCTGCCGAGGGTCTCGAAGGCATGCCGCTTCTCGCCGTACGCCAACTCCGCCGGGACCGTGAGCTGTGCCCGGTAAGTGGCAGTCAGGATGCTGCCGAGCACCGCCGTACCCAGCACCGCTCCGACCTCATAGGCCGTCTCGGAGATGGCTGAGGCCGCGCCCGCCTTCTGGGGCGGGACGCTCGCGAGGATGAGGTCATTCGTGAGTGTCTCGGCGATACCGATGCCGATCCCCATGATCGCGAAGGCGATGAGCACGCTCATCACCGTCGGATGTCCGGTGAACGCGGCGATCGTGTAGCCGAGGGAGGAGGCGACGAAGCTGCCGCTCACCAGCACCCGGACCGGGAAGCGCTCGACGAGACGCACCGCGACGAAGCCGAACACCACCGTGACGATCAGACCGGGCAGCAGCACCGTGGCCGCCCGCATCGGCGACAGCCCGATCACGAGCTGCAGCAGCTGGGATCCGAAGAACAGGAACCCGGCCAGACCCATCAGGCTCAGCATGTTGGCCACGATCGCGCCGGTGAAGACCCGATTCTTGAACAGGGTGACATCGAGCATGGGATTGTCGCGCTGCTGCTGCCGGCGCACGAACAGCCAGCCAGCGCCGATCGCCAGGCCGATCGAGGCGAGGGTCACCGAATCGAGCCCGGCCTTGGCGCCGTGCTTGATCGCGAAGACCGCGGGCACCATGGCGAGCATCGACAGAGCGATCGAGGCGAAGTCGAGGGGCCCCGGGTTGGGGTCGCGAGACTCCGGCAACAGGAACAGCGCCAAGGGCAGGAAGACGACGATCAGCGGCACGTTGATGAGGAAGACCGAGCCCCACCAGAAGTGCTCGAGCAGCCAGCCGCCGACGATGGGGCCGAGAGCGGCGCCACCGGAGAACATCGCCGCCCACGTGGCGATGGCGACGCGGCGATCGCGGGCGTGGTCGAAGACATTGCGGATGATCGAGAGCGTCGAGGGCATGAGGGTCGCGCCGAAGAAGCCCAAGAGGGCCCGGGCGAGGATGAGCGCCTCCGGGGACTCGGCCCACGCGGCGAACAGCGAGACGACCCCGAAGCCGCTCGCGCCGATGAGCAGCAGCCGGCGACGGCCGACGCGGTCGCCGATCGAGCCCATCGCGATGAGCAGACCGGCGAGCATGAGCGCGTAGATGTCAACGATCCACAACAGCTGGTTCCCGGTGGGCCGCAGATCCGTGCTGATCTCCGGCAGCGCGAAGCTCAGGACCGTGTTGTCGACCGACACCAGGAGGACGGGAATCATGAGGACCGCGAGGGCGAGCCACTCACGGCGGCCGGCACGGACCGGCGCAGAGGTATCGATCATGGTCATGAGCTTTACTGTACCGTCCAGCCGGTACAGTACCCAAATTCCCTGGTATATGAGCTATGCCACGTACACTGAGCCCACCCCGCCTCGCTTCGCTCACGGGCGTGTACTCGCTCGCCAGTGAGGGCGCTCAGCGCCCGAACGTGAGCCCGCGAGGAACGAGCGGGCGAGGCGGGATACGTAAGCTCACCGGCTTGCGTAACCCGCCTCGCTTCGCTTCCATCGCGGCTACGCCCCTTCTGCGATGGCTCCATTAGTCACTCGCTGGCGCTCGCTCCTTGGCGGACGGGGTCCCTACGGTCATCGCTAGACTCGGCGCATGCCGGCCGAGGAACCCTCCACTCGCGACAAGCTGCTCGACGCCTTCGAGACCCTGCTGGTGACCGAGGGGAGCCGCTCGGCGACACTCGACAATGTCGCCGGGGCGGCCGGGGTCTCCAAGGGAGGACTGCTCTACCACTTCCACAGCAAGGACGACCTCGTCGACGCGATGCTCTCTCGCATGCAGGAGATGGGTGAACGCGATATCGCCGCGATGCGGACGGCGCCGCAAGGACCCGTGGACTACTACCTGGAGACCTCCGTGGACTCCGGCTCGGCCTTCGATCGCGCACTGATCGCCGCCGCCCGCATCGCCCAGGAGAACGACGAGCGGGCCGGCAACGCCCTCGCCTCGCTGCGAGAACAGTGGTTCGCGGTGCTCAGCGAGCATCTCGGCGACGAGGCCCTCGCCCGCACGATCCAGCTGATCGGCGACGGCCTCTACTTCGACGACACCTCGGGATTCACCCATCCCCAGGCGCTCGAGCACGTGCGCGACGTGCTCGCCCGCCTGGACTTCTAAGAGATCAGCGCGGGGCGTCGAGCGCTGGGCGCTCCTGCAGCTTGCGGCCGGCCAGCCGGCGAAGACCCCACCAGGTGACCTTCCGCATCGCCTCGAGGATGATGTCGCCGCTCATCTTCGAGGTGCCCTTCTCCCGGTCGCGGAACTCGATCGGGATCTCCACGATGCGGGCACCGAGATCGCGTCCGCGCACGGTCATGTCGATCTGGAAGCAGTAGCCGCGGGCGTTCACCGCGCCCAGGTCGTAGCGTCGCAACAGTTCGGCGGAGAAGGCCCGGAAGCCCGCCGTCGCATCGTGCACGCCGAGCCCCAGCATCAGCCGGGCGTAGGTGTTCGCACCCCTGCTGAGGACCTCCCGGTGCCGCGGCCAGTCGACCACCGAGCCGCCGCGCACCCACCGCGACCCGATCGCGAGGTCCGCACGTCCTGAGCGCACTTCCTCGATGAGGGCCTCGAGCCGGCCGGCCGGGTGCGAGCCGTCGGCGTCCATCTCGACGAGGACGCCATAGCCACGCTCCAGCCCCCAGTCGAAGCCGGCGATGTAGGCACTGCCGAGGCCGCGCTTCCCGGACCGCTCCAGTAGGTGCACACGGTCGTCCTCATAGTCACGGGCGAGCTGGGCCGTGCCATCGGGACTCGCATCGTCGACGACCAGCACATCGGCATCCACTGCCAGCAGTACGCGATCGAGCGCTTCGAGGATGTTCTCGCGCTCGTTGTAGGTCGGCACGATCACCAACGCACGAGTGCCCTGGTCCATGGCGGCGTCTCCCGGAGGTCGGTAGCGGTCACGATTGCCGACTCCCCAGGCTCGCGGGAGTCACAACCCGCCCACGGTACGCCAGGGGTCCTCAGCCCGCTCGGGATCGTGCCGATCGACCCCGATCGGCTCCGCGAGCATGGTTCGGCCGGCGAGCTACTGTGGGAGATCGGCCGGAAGACCGGCTCTCGTCGTCCCGTCACCGAAGGCAGCCGCCCCGTGCCCCTCCCCCTTGCGCGCGCCGTGCACACGCTGTGGGATCGCGTCGTCAGCTACGCCCTCAAGTTCGGCGTGGTGGGTCTCATCGGGCTGGTCGTCGACGTGGGTCTGTTCAATCTGCTGCGCTTCGGCCCCCTCGGCGGCGAGACCTGGGTGACCACCGCCCTGGGCGCGAAGACGGTGAGCACCTCCGTGGCCATCGTCTTCAACTGGGTAGGCAATCGCTACTGGACCTTCCGTGCCGAACGGCGTCCCGGATGGTTCAAGGAGTTCCTGGAGTACCTGGTGGTCTCGCTCGGCGGCATGGGTGTGAGCCTGCTGTGCCTGTGGTTCAGCCATCACGTGCTCGACCTGACCAGCGCCCTGGCCGACAACATCTCCGCGAACGTCGTGGGCCTCGCCCTCGGCACGATCTTCCGCTTCGTGCTCTACCGGTACTGGGTGTGGGGACATCACCGCGAGGAGGTACCGGTCTCCGGCACCCGGCTCGAGCGCGCCGAGAAGGTCGTCTTCACCGGCAGCGACGCCGACGCGCCTCATCCCACGATGTCGCGCCAGAGCGATCCCGCCGACTCCACCTGAACGGCACCGGCGCTCCACACCGCGATGTCGCGCGTGAGCGCGTCCGCATCGGTCGTGGCCACGCGATAGGTGACCCGCTCGTCGTAGTGGGCGTCGATCACTTCCCCCGCCTGCCGTAGGCGGTGCTCCAGCGGGCCCGCCTCGTTCATCGGCACCTGGACCCGCACGATGTCGAGGAGGCGACGCTCACGGGTGCCGGCGACATCGAGGGCCGCCGCGGTCGCGTCTCCGTAGGCGCGAACGAGCCCACCGGCACCGAGCAGCGTGCCACCGAACCAGCGGGTGACGACGGCCACCACATCGCTCAATCCGTGTCCGTTGAGGACCTCCAGCATCGGCCGACCGGCCGTGCCGGACGGCTCTCCGTCGTCATTGGAGCGCTGGAGGTCCGCTCGTGGCCCGATGACGAAGGCGGTGCAGTGGTGCCGAGCGTCGCGGTGCCGGGCGCGGATCTCCTCGATGGTCGCTCGGGCGTCGTCCTCACTCTGCACCCGGCGGACACACGCGAGGAACCGAGACCGCTTGACCTCGATCTCGGCCTGAGCCTCATTCCCGACCGCGAGGCCGAGGGTGCGGTACGACCTCAGCGGCGCCGCAGCTTCAGGAAGATGGACGGACCGAAGTCACGACCGGCGAGCGGACGCTGGGCGAGCTTCTCGACGGTGGTCATGACCCCGATCGGCAGGTACTTCTTCAGGGTCTGGCTGCGCAGATTGCTCACCGAGAGCTTGTCGCTCAGCTGCAGTCCGGCCTCCGAGAGCTGCCCGACGACGGTGTCGATGTTGTGGTTGACGAAGGCGATCGCGTCGGGCTCGTCGACCGGGGCCGT
Organism: Aeromicrobium sp. YIM 150415; assembly: GCF_016918125.1. Taxonomy (NCBI): domain Bacteria; kingdom Bacillati; phylum Actinomycetota; class Actinomycetes; order Propionibacteriales; family Nocardioidaceae; genus Aeromicrobium; species Aeromicrobium sp. YIM 150415. The sequence goes on from NZ_JAERWM010000014.1 coordinate 63,080, forward strand.
GCGGATGCTGACGGGCTCGGTCGGGAGCGGCTGACCGAGCTTTTTGTACTTACGACGGTTCTTGAAGTGGCCGAGGTTGGCGACCTCGATGATCGCGGTGCCGCCGGGACGCAACACACGCGCGATCTCGGCGAACTCGTCCGCCGGGGCGGGCAGGTGATGCATGACGCGGACCATGGTGATGAGGTCGAGCTCGCCGTCCTCGAACTTCAGGTCATCGGCCTGCATCTGGACCTGAGCGATGTCGGTGCCCTCCAGCAGCTTGGCGGCGGCCTCGAGCTGGGTGCGGCTCGGCTCCGCGAGGGTCACGCGGTCGGCGTACTCGCGCAGCAGCAGCGACAGCCGACCGAAACCGCCACCGATGTCGGCGGCGGCGGCGAAGCGCTGTCCGTCCAGCAACCGTCGGATCGCGATCTCCTCGGCGGCATGCTCGTAGTCCCGGTTGTCCCAGTACTTGGTGTAGTCGTAATCGCGGTCGTACTGGTCGGCGACCTTCTTGCGCTTCTCACTCACGGCACCACCCTACCCGGGCCCCGGACGACTCAGCCGAACGTGCGGGGGCCGAAGGCCGGAGCCTCCTTGGCGGTGCCGGCGCGTCGCGCCTCCCGGGTGTTGGCCGAACGCATCATCGCCTGCTGGAAGCGGCGTTCGAGACGGAATGCGCGGCGCGGGGTGGACCGGCGCGTGCGGTCCATGAGCCGTTTGCCGGCGGCGACGGCATCCGGCGAGCGCTCCAGGATCTGATCGACCAGCTCCTCCGCCGGGACCGAGGGATCCTCATGGACCCCGGAGGCGACACCGTAGTCGACGGCCTTCTCGCCGGAGAAGACCTCGCCGGTCAGTACGAGCCGCTTGGCGACATCGGCCGGCACGAGATCACCGAGGGGAACCGAGCCGCTCATGTCGGGGACGAGGCCCCACTTGGCCTCCATCACCGACCACTGGCAGTCCGGTGTGGTGAAGCGGAAGTCCGCCGCGAGCGCCAGCTGGATGCCCCCGCCGAAGACGTGTCCGCGGGTGAGCGCGATGACCGGGACGGGCAGTTCGCGCCAGACCCAGAGCGGGCGCTGGAATCCGTTCGTGCCGCGAAGGGGGTTGGCGAGGAAGCGCCTGGCCACCTCGCGCTTGCGGGTCAGGACCGCACCGAAGTCGAGGCCGGCGCAGAAGGAGGAGCCGCGTCCTTCTAGCAGCACCGCGCGGACGCCGCGCTCGCGTTCGATCGTCGCGGCGGCGTCGACCAGGCCGTCGAGGAGGTCGAAGGTGATCGCATTGAGTTTGTCGGGCCGATTGAGCCACACCCGGGCGATCGGTCCCTCGATCTCGGTCTCCACCTGACGCTCGCTCATGAGCACACCCTAGTGTCCTGCGCCCCACCCACGGACCGAGTGCGGCGCGAGACGGCGCTCAGGTGGCCAGGACGCGGGAGAGCACGACCTCGACGGTGTCGTGAAGTCCCTTGACGGTGGCGACATCGGCCGGCCAGCCGGGACCCGCGAGCACGACGGTGGTGTCGTCCGCGAGCCGGTCGAGCACCGCGATCACGGGGTCGCGGGGAGGCCTGGTCATCGACGCCCAGAGGAACAGCACCTGCGGACGCACCGCGGTCAGGACCGTCTCCAATGCCGACGCGGGCAGTCGCGCGCCGAGCTCCACCGAGCTGATGCCGTGTTCGCACAGCGCGGCCTCGAGCGCCACGACGGGGAGCTTGTGCTGGTCGTCCTCCGCACTCGCGACGATGACCGAGGTCGGGCGGTCGAGCTCGGGCAGCGTCTGACGGCGCGAATGCGCACGCAAGGCGCTGAGGACGCTCGAGCTGGCGAGATGCTCGCCTTCCACTCCCAGTCGGCCGTCGGCCCAGCGCTCGCCGATCTCCACGAAGGCCGGCACGAACACGTCGTCCCAGGCTTCCACGGTGCCGAAGGTCTCCAGCGCGGTCGCCGCGACCTGGTGGAGCGCACGAGCGTCGAAGGACTGGGTCGCCTCGACGAACTGCTCGGCGAGGCGACGCTGGTCGGGTGTCGGCTCGGCAGCGGGGACGATCTCCGTCGCGGATGCCTGGTCGCCGACGAGTCGCTTGGCGACCTTGGCCGCTTCTTGGGCGGTGACCCCACGCGCCAACAGCCGACGCATCAGATCGACGCGGTCGATGTCGAGCGCGGAGTAGCGGCGATGGCCTCCGCTCGTGCGCAAGGTGGGGCCGAGACCGTAGCGGCGCTCCCATGTGCGCAGCGTCGAGGCCGAGATGTCCAGGCGCTCGGCGACCATGCCCACGCTCCAGGTCACGTCGGCAGCACCGCGCCAGTGGGCAGCGGTCGAGGCCTCGTCAGGATCCGCGGGAGGGGGCGGGTCGGGGGTCATCACCATCTCGATCAGTTTAGAACTTGTTCACGGCCTTGCCATGTGAATAGGTTATGAGTAAGTTTATCGGCACGTCATCACTCGGGGTTGAGCAAGCAGCCACGACGTCCCACAGTTCGCACGTGGAAGGCAGCAGCATGGTGAACATCAAGCGTCTCCCGTCCCCCATCATCGAGTCGTACGCCTGGCAGTGGGAGGGCGCCTGCATGGGTGCCGACTCCTCGGTGTTCTTCTCCCCCGAAGCCGAGCGTGGCGCCAAGCGACATCGGCGTGAAGAGGCCGCCAAGGCCGTCTGCGCCACCTGCCCGGTCATCGACCAGTGCCGCGAGCACGCCCTGCGCGTCCAGGAGCCCTACGGCGTCTGGGGCGGACTCACCGAATCCGAACGATCCAAGCTGCTCGAGCAGCGGATCGCCAGCTGACGGCGAAGGGAGGACCATGTCTCTGGAAGGCAAGTCCATCGCGATCATCACCTCACAGGTCGGCGTCGAGAAAGTCGAACTCACGTCCCCCCGAGAGGCCATCATCTCGGCTGGAGGCCGAGCCGTCCATGCCGCCCCCGCCTCCGACGATGTTCAGTCGATGGTCGGCGATGTCGACAAGGACGAGACGTTCGCCCCGGACGCCACCATCGCCGATCTCTCGGTCGATGACTTCGACGCGGTGGTGATCCCCGGTGGCACCGTCAACGCGGACACCCTCCGTCTCGATGACACCGCACTCGGGTTCATCAAGGCCTTCGCCGCGGCCGGCAAGCCGATCGCCGCGATCTGCCACGGCCCCTGGGCACTCGTCGAGACCGGGCTCACGCGGGGCAAGACGCTGACGTCATACCCGAGCCTGCGCACCGACATCGTCAACGCGGGTGGCCAGTGGGTCGACGAGACGGTCAAGCACTGCACCGCAGAAGGCTTCGACCTCATCACCTCACGCAATCCCGACGATCTCGAGGCGTTCAACGCCACCATCGTGGACGTGGTGGGACAGCGATGAGCGGCAAGGACTTCGCGGGTGCGGAGGCCGAGGCGAGCACCTCGGCAAAAATCCTCTACAAGCCGGTCGGCATCGTCAGCTCGATCATCGCCGGTGTCGTGGCGGGCTTCGCCTTCAAGCAGATCTGGAAGCGGGTGAGCCCCAATTCCGAGGGAGACGCCCCGGGCCCGCTGGAGTCGGAGTTCTCGCTCAAGGAGATCCTGCTGGCCGCCGTGCTGCAGGGCGCGATCTTCTCCGTGGTGAAGGCCCTCGTCCAACGCCAAGGCGCGCGTGCGTTCCAGAAGGCCACCGGCGAGTGGCCCGGTAACTGACCCCGTCCCCTCACTTCCCCCCTCACTTCCCCGTCACGAAAGGCATCATCATGTGGAGTCTCCTCGTCTTCCTGCTCGTCGGCCTCATCGCCGGTTTCATCGCACGCGCTGTCGTCCCCGGTGACGACAGCATGGGCGTGATCGGCACGATCATCCTGGGCGTCGTCGGCTCGTTCGTCGGTGGCTCGATCGGCGCCGTCATCAGCGGCGACGGCTTCGGTCTCGGCAACACCGCCGGCATCATCGGATCGGTGATCGGCGCGATCATCGTCCTCATCGTGTTCAACGCGGTCACGGGTCGCAAGAAGGCCTGACCCGCGCCACCCGATAAGGGGCCGCCGACCACCCGGTCGGCGGCCCCTCGTCTACGCGGCTGCGATGTCAGTGGTCGGTTCTAGAGTGCTGTACATGAGCCTGCGCCCCGTGATGATCACCTGTGACTCCACCGACCCACTGCCACTCGGCCGCTGGTGGGCCGAGCAGACCGGAGGCGAGGTCATCGCCGAGAACGACGGCTGGTTCTCGGTGGTGCAACTGAGCAGCGGCCCCCGCCTGGCCTTCCAGAAGGTCGCCGATCCCACACCCGGCAAGAATCGTGTCCATCTCGATCTGGAAGCCGATGGCGATCTCGACGACGAGGCCGCGCGACTGGTGGCGTCGGGCGCGGAGCGTCTCGATGAGCAGACGATGGGCGATTTCCGTTGGATCGTCATGGCCGACCCGGACGGCAACGTGTTCTGCATCTCGGGCGCTCACTGACGACGCGCCGCGTGCGTCGGCGGAGGCGGCGCGAGGAGATAGCCGGCCGACGGGTCGCCATAGACCCGCAGCGTGCCCGCCTCATGACGCCACCGCCAGGCGAGATCCGCACAGACGATGGCGTCGATCTCGTCCTCGACCCGGTCCAGGTCGACCTGCCGGCGCGCGCCCTCCACCGCGGTACGCAGCCGTGCCCACACCGGTGACGACATCAGACGGAGCCTGCGCACACTCTCGAGGAGCCCGAGCAGCCGACTGAATTCCTCGCGCCGTTCATCGATCATCCGCCCGCGCCCGCGCTTGTAGGCGAGCCGGTAGGGCAGGGCGAACAGTCCCACGAGCGCCGCGTGTGGATAGACCTCGACGCAGACGACGCCCTCCACGCGCCGCGGATCAGTCGTCCAGCCGTGTCGACGAGCCAATAGCTCACCGCGCGGCGGGTCGAACCACGGACGCCCGCGGTTGGTGGCGTGGCAACCGGCACCGTAACGGCCGAAGGCGGAGGTCACCTCCGCCTCACCGGAGCGCATCCCCGTCTCATTCGGCACGAGCAGCGGCGCGTCCACGGCGACGACCGCGAGGTCACGCGGCGCGAGCCACGCATCGATCTCGTCATCGGTCCGGACACTCGCAGTGTCGACCAGCGCTCCGGAGCCATCGAGTGCCGCCAGGCCGGTGCGCCCGCGCTCACCCCAGGCCAGGTCGACGCCGACGAACTCCACCGCACCATCGTCCCCGATGGCACACGACCCGGCCCGCCGGGCGAAGCCGGTCACCAGCCGAGTCCTGCCTCCTCGTAGATGCGCTCGACCTCGTCCATGAATCGTTCGTCATCGCTGATCGCGGCTCCAGCTTCCTCGATCCGCTGATCGACCTCATCGGCGACCTCCCGGTAGCGTGCGGCCCAGCGTTCGTCGTCGAGACGCCAGTATCCGAGGGTGCGGTAGCGGTCCGCGGGCAGTCCGAGCGTGTGACGCAGGTGCCTACGTGCGAGACGGCAGGCAGTGTTCTCGCCGCAGACCCACGTATATCCTTCGCCGGCCGGGGCAGCGAACTCTTCGACGGCACGCAGCAGGGCCGCGCCGACGCGAGCCGGATCGGGCTCATGGGTCCAGCGCAATTCCACGTCACCCGCGGAGACGAGTCTCTGCTCGTCTGCCGGCGTGGGTACGACGATGCTGGCGATGAGACGTTCCCCCGCCGACAGTTCCTCGATGACGCGACTGGCCGCGGGAAGTGCCGTGATGTCAGCGGCGAGGTGGCGCCAGGCGACACCGGCGGGCGGGGCATATCCGCCACCGGCCGGTCCTAGCGCCAGCACGTCCCCGGGTCGGGCCCGTTGTGCCCAGTTGGTGGCGATCCCACGACCGTGGACGACGAAGTCGATATCGACCTCACGAACATCTCGGTCGAGTCGCCGGATGGAGTAGTTGCGCATCGGCGCATCGACGCGGCCGGCAGGAGTGACCTGCAGTCCGTCCACAGTCTCCGGGATCACCGGCTCACGCTCGCCAGGATGTGGGAACAGCACCCGGCAGTAGTCGTCGGGATACCCGTCGGCCTCATAGTCGCGCAGATCGTCGCTCCTCAGAGTGATGCGGATCATCGCGGGCGTCAACCGCTGGACATGGGCGACGGTGGCCCGCACATACGTCGTACTCATGAGCTCTCCTCACATGGTGGTGGCGCCCCCGCGGACCGAGCGCGGGGGGTGACATGTCCTCCCTCGACGCCCAGGACGACGTCGAACAGGTCGAGCGCGGCCTCACGGTGGGTGACGACCACGACGGTGAGTTCGGGCCGTGCGCGCAGCAATGCGTCGAGCAGGCGTGTGTCCGTCTCGAGGTCGAGGCTCGCCGTGGGCTCGTCGAGGATCAACACGTCGGCGCGGGTCAGGACCGCGCGGATCATCCCGATCAGCTGCCGGTCGACGGCACCGATCCCGGCGGGATCCAGCGGTGCGTCGAGTCCTCCCGCGGCTTCGACCCACGAGCCCAGACCGAGAGCGGCGACCCCAGCAACCGGGTCGGCATCCTCTCGCAGGAAGAGGTTCTCGCGCAGCGTGCCAGGGATCAGATGATGCTCCTGGGTCACCAGGGCTATGGCCCGGCCGCCCGTCGAACTGACGGCACATGGCGCTGGAACTCCGCCAACCGTGCTCACACCCCGGTCAGGTGCGTAGAGACCGGCGAGGATCTTCGCCAGAGTGGACTTCCCCGCTCCCGAGGGTCCTACCAGAGCAGTTCTCGACCCGGCCGGAAGGTCGAGATGCAGCGACTCGAACAACGCCTGCCGCCCCGCATACTCGAACGTGACATCGGTGAGACTGAGTGCGCCATCGCGAGGAGACGCGGTGCTGCCGGTGTCGGGGGAGGTGCCCGCGACCTCGATGAAACGCCGCACCCGCGCCCGCGCCGACTGAAGCGCGCCGAGGATATCGCCCAGATCGCTCGTGCTGGCGAACAGCGTGCCGGTGGCGACGAGGAAGGCGGTGACGGTGCCGGCCGTGATCAACCCCGCGGCGGTGAGCACGCCGCCCACGAGGAGAAGCGCGGCCAGCACGAGACTCTCGAGCGCGGTCAGCACGGGCAGCGTGTTCAACGCGCGAACGGTCCTGGAGACAGCGTCGAGCAGCCTGCGGTTGAGTCCCGCCACGCGCCGGGACCACCATTCACGAGACTCGCGTCCGCGAAGGGAGACGGCGACGGTGGCTCCTTCGACGACCGTCGCCGTGAGGTCCGCGAGCGCCTCCGCCTCCGCGCCGAAGGCCTCGTCGGCACGACGCTGGAAGCGCATCATCACGATGATCGCCGCGGGCAGGGCCAGGGAGACGACGAGAAGGGTGAGCTGCCACGAGTAGGTCGTGAGGGCCGCCAGACTGACGATCAGGTACACGACGGTGACGATGAGACTGCTCAGTCCCGAGGCGGCGAAGTCGGCGACCTCCTCGACCTCCGCACTGCCGCGGGAGAGCAGGTCCCCGGTGCGATGAGCCTCGAGCTCGCACAGCGAGGTTCGTGCGAGCCGCTCCGCGTAGGTGCGCCGTAGAAGATGGCCGAGCCGCGACGCGACGCCGGTCAGCAGCATGGCCGCCCCCCAGCCCGCGACGACGTGGCAGGTGACCGCGGCCGCGGCGAACGCGGCCGCCGACACGATGGCGCCGGACTCCCCGGCAAGAGCCAGATCGACGACACGGCCGGTGAGCAACGGCAACGTGGCGAGGGATGCAGCGGCCAGGAGAGCGCAGACGATCGCGAGAGCGATTCGCTTCGCATCCGTCCGCAGGAAGGGGAGCAGGAACCTGATCTCTCTCATGGCGTGCTCCGGGTCTCCAGCTGCACGGTCGACTCTTCACCCGATGTCACGCCGGCCCTCACCCGGGCCTCGGAGACCGGATCGAGGGCACTGGTCGCGTCATCGAGGACGAGGACCGCCGGCTCGCCGATCAGTGAGCGGGCGATGCCGATACGCTGCCGCTGCCCACCGGAGAGCCCCGCTCCTCGATCGCCCAGGAGGGTTTCCCATCCGTCGGGGAAGGCATCGATCTCGTCGAGGATCCCGGCGCGGCGGCAGGCTTCGCGGAGCGTCTGCACGGTGACCGCTCGACCCAGGGCGATGTTCTCGGCGATCGTCCCGATGATCAGCACCGGATGCTGGGGCGCGAGACGGATGCGTTCGGCGACGGCATCCTCGGCAGCATCAGCGAACTCGATACCGCCGAACCCGATGGTGCCCCCATCAGGAGCTTGGACGCCTGTCAACAGCCGTGCGACCGCGCCACTGTCCGACACCTCCATCCGCTGGTGCGCCCCCGGGGGCAGCTCGACGTCGACGATGGATGTCTCGCCGTCCCGCACCCCCTCGGCAAGCAATGTCCCGGACTGCGGGAGACGCCGGCCCGTGCGCGAGGGCGGCGCGTCGAGGATCTCCGCCAGCCGAGCGGCGGCTGCCGCGGCCGAGCGGCGACCCGCATGTTGCCGAGACAATGCCGAGCATTGGTCGGCGAGCAGGATCATCCAGCCGGAGAAGGCAACCACGGTACCGACGCTGAGGCGCTCGTCGGCGGCCGCGAGCCCACCGACCAGCAGTCCTGCGACCCCGGCCGCCAACGGCACGGCGGACGCGGCAGCCGACCAGAGTGCGACTAACCGTCCAGTGGCCAGCATCGAGGCGGCCGCGTGCTCGGATGCGTGCCGATGACGGCGCAGGAACGGCGCCTCTGCGCCGAGACCGCGAATCGTTCCAAGTCCGGTGAGCAGCTCCTCCAGTCGTTGGGTCGACGCGCCCATCGTCCGCGCGGCCACGGCGCTCCGGCGTTCGTACCGGCGGGGGAAGGCCACGCCGGTCAGGAAGGTGAGCGCGGCCGCGACGATGGCAAGGCCGCCCAGGATCGGATCGAGCACCGCAACGGCCACGATCACACCGGCGACCCCGAAGATCAGACGGATGCTCGACACGACGCCCGACAGCCACTCCCAGATCTCATCGGCATCCCGGTTCAGCCTGCTGCTGAGATCACCGGACGATGTCCTGTCGGGGCATCGCAGGACCGCCGCCGCGACCTCTGCCCGCAGCAGGCCGACGGTACGCGCACCGGCCATCCAGGTGACATGCTGCTCGGCCTGACGCACTATCGTCGCGGTCACCCCGAGAACTGCCAGGGCGAGGGCCGAGACGATCACCGCCCCCGCGTCACCGCCGATGAGTCCCTCATCCAGTCCGAGCTGCATCACCAGTGGGATGGCGACCAGCGCGAACTCCCCCACGGCACCGAGGGCAGCGCCACCGACCACCCCGCGCCGGGTGTGGCCGAGGGCCTTGCTGAGCAGCGCGGATCCAGTGGACATCTCAGGAGACGTCCCCGGTCAGCGGGCGATCTCAGCCAGACGAGGGACCAGGATACGCAGCGCGTACTGCACCCACGGCGGCGCGGCGGCACGGATCAGCTCCACATCGTCGCGATCGGTCAGCGCCAAGTAATGGCCGTTGCGCACCGCCGGAATGCGCTGGAAAAGCTCGCTGGCCTCGACCTCGGCACGCACGGCCTCGTCGTAGTAGGCCACCACGAGGATGTCGCCGTCGAAGACGGTCCAGTTCTCCGCCGGCACCTCGGTGTAGTCATCCGCGGCGAAATCCGACACCCCGGGGGCACCGGTCAGACCCAGCCCTTCGAGCATCCCGAGATTCAGCGTGGCGCCGGTCATGTCGACGAGCGTGCCTGGGGACCCGTCGGAGACGACGGAGATGGTCTTGCCGTCGAGCTCGGGGAACTCCTCCGCGGCGTCCGCGACCATCGCCTGGGTGCGCTCGATGAGGTCCTCGGCCTCGGCCTCGCGGTTCAGCGCGACACCGACGGCGCGGGTCAGCTCATCCCCCGTCGCGCTATAGGGCATGGAGAGGGTGGGAGCGACGGCGCTCAGCTGCCGATAGGGCTCCTCCTCTAGATCGAAGCCGCCCAGCACGAGGTCGGGCTCGAAGGCCAGCGTTTCCTCGACGTCGTATCCGTCCGGGTTGTAGCCGATGATCTCCGGCTGCTCACCGTCGAGCATCTCGCGGCGCCACGGCGATGAGCCGTCGTCCTCGTCGTACCACTGACCCATCGCAACGGGAGTCACCCCCAGTGCGATGGCGATGTCAGACTCAGTGTTTCCACTGGCCACGACCCGCTCGGGGGTGCCGGTGAAGGTCACGGTGCCGAACTGATCGTCCACGGTCCTCGTCTCATCGCCGGACGCCGGCTCGGGATCGGCGGGGGAACACGCGGCAGCGAGCATGACAGTCAGGGCGACAGCGGTGGTGACGCGAATCAGGGAGCGGTGCCTCACGGGATTTCCTTTCGGGATGCTGGTGCGGGGGGAGCGGACAGGCGTAGGTGCCGACCGATGGGAAGGACGTGCGGGGTTCCGGCGACCTCGTCGCGTACGACCTTCGCGTCCAACCCGAAGGCCTCGGCGAGGAGGGAGTCGTCGACCACGTCGTCGGGTGCGCCGTCGCGGAGCACCTGCCCCGAGCGCATGACGACGATGCGGTGTGCGTAGCGGGCGGCGAGGTTCAGGTCGTGGAGAACCATCACCACACTGCGTCCGTCGTACTGGTTGAGATCGGCGAGGAGGTCGAGCACGTCTAGCTGGTGTGCGAGGTCGAGGAAGGTGATCGGCTCGTCCAACAACAACACGCCGGCATCCTGCGCGATCACCATCGCGATCCACGCGCGCTGGCGCTGTCCCCCCGACAGCTCATCGAGCGGTCGGGTCGCGAAGGCGGCACAGCCGGTGACGTCGAGTGCATGCCCTACGGCGTCTTCATCCGCCCGCGACCACGGTCTCAGCCAGGACTGGTGGACGTAGCGGCCGCGGGCGACGAGGTCGGCGACCCGGATCCCCTCCGGTGCCACCGGAGCCTGCGGCAGCACGGCGATCCGCTTGCCGAGGGTGCGCTGGCTCAGCCGCCGGATGTCCTGCCCGCCCAGAAGAACGCGACCACTGGTCGCGGGCAGCAGACGCGCGAGTCCGCGTAGGAGGGTCGACTTCCCGGATCCGTTGGCCCCGACGACGGCGGTGACCGTGCCCGGAGCCAGTGTCAGATCGACACCGGAGACGATGTCGGTCCGCCCGTATCCGAGTGCGAGTCCCTCGGCACGAAGCTCTACGGAGAGCTGTTCAGCCATGGCCTACTCCCTTGCCGCGCAGCAGCACCCACAACAGCACCGGTGCGCCCAGCAGCCCGGTGACGATCCCCACGGGCAGACTGAGATGGCCGATGCCCTCCCGTGCGATGAGGTCCGATGCCACCATCACGGTGCCCGAGACGATGCCGCTCATCGCCAGCGCCGGCCCCGGCGAGCCGATGAGGCGCCGGGCGATCGGCGGGCCGAGAAAAGCGATCAGCAGCACGGGACCGGCGACCGACACCCCTCCGGCGCAGAGCACACAGGCCAACACGATGAGCGTGATCTGCCAGCTCCGGGTGCCGACTCCAGCCGAGCGCGCCACCTGATCGCCGAGCTGGAGTACGCCCAGAGGACGAGTACCGACGTGCAGCGGGACGGCGAGGAGGAGCAGGAGGCCGGCGATCCCTGCGACGTGCAGCCACCCGCGACCGGAGATGCTGCCGCTGAGCCACCTCAGCGACTGCTCGATCCGGCCGGGGTCGAGACGCGCGAGAACGACCCCGATGACGGCACCGAGCGTGGCCTGCAGCCCGATGCCGACCAGGATCAGCCGCATCGGCGATACCGAGCTGCGCAAGGAGAACGCCGTCACGAAGGCCGCTGTCACGAGGGCTCCCCCGAATGCCGCGGCCGGGACGAGCACAGCGCTCGATCCGATCGTCGCGATCACCAGCACCGCGCCGAAGCTCGCTCCGGTGCTGATCCCGATGATGTCCGGGCTCGCGAGGGCATTGCGGGCGAGGGACTGGAACACCGCCCCCGATACGCCGAACGCCATCCCGACGCCGAAGGCCACGGCTGAGCGCGGCAGCCGCAGCTGCTGCACGACATAGACGGTCATCGGATCGCCGATGCCCACCGCCCCGAGCGCCACCTCGGCGACATTCAGGTCATAAGACCCCCTGACGCTGGCCAGGCAGACCAGCAGGAGGCTGAGCAGGATCAGGGTGGCCCCCACTGAACGCTCGCGCCGACTCCGAGCGCGCCGCCAGCTGCGCACTGACTCGGCAGTGCGGGGCGATCCGGTCTCGGAGGACGTGATGGTCATCGCGTTCACAGCTCTCGCAATCGTCTGCTCTGGGCGAGCGCGATGAACACCGGTCCGCCGATGATCGCGGTCAGAGCGCCGGCCGGAAGCACCGAGGGGGCGACGATGACGCGGCCGGCGATATCGGCGAGCAACAGGAACACCGCTCCGAGCAGCACTGATAGTCCGGTCACCCAGCGATAATCGGGGCCCACCATCCTGCGGGCCAGATGCGGGACCGCCAGCCCCACGAAGGACACCGGCCCAGCGGCAGCCGTACCGGCGCCGCAGCAAAGGGTGACCGCGGCGAGCACGATCACCCGCGCGGGACCCACCCGCTGACCGAGCCCCCGGGCCACTTCCTCGCCCAGGCTCAACGCGTTGAGGAGGCGTCCGCTGACGATCGCGAGGGCGATGCCGAGCAGCAGGAACGGTGCGAGTTGCCCGATGACCGTCAGCCGTGCCCCTTCGAGCGATCCGACGCTCCAGCGCGCGAAGACCAGTTGTCCGGCACGATCGGTGAGCAGCAGGATCGAGCTGGCGGAGGTGAGCAGGATCGTCACCGCAGCCCCCGCCAGCGTCATCATGACCGGTGAACCGCGCGCCGGGCCCCGGTTGCCGAGCGCGTAGACCAGGACGGTGGCACCCAGCGCGCCCGCGAAGGCGAACCACAGGAACCGCGACGGCGTGGCTAGCCCGAAGACGCCGATCGCCACGACCACCATGAACGCCGCCCCCGCATTGACTCCGAGGATCCCTGGGTCGGCCAGGGGATTGCGGGTCACGCCCTGCATGAGCGCACCGGCGGCGCCCATCGCGGCACCGACGAGCACGGCCGTCACCGTCCTCGGGAGTCGCACCTCCCGTACGGCCACCGCGGCATCGGTCAGTGGAACACCCCCGTCGAGGAGTGCCTGCCACGCTTCTCCGGGTGAGATCGACGATGAGCCCACCAGGACACTCCCGACGACCGCGAGCAACACAGCCCCGACGCAGACGATGAGCCACGCGGACCGCACCCCTGCCGAACGTTGCATCGTCCGCCGATCCTCGGTGTTCAGCATCGGCCAGCGACCCGACCGCACGGCGGGCTCGTCTTGGGTAGTTCGATCGTGGGACATCGGACCTTCGAAAGCTCATTCACCCCGGCCTTGCGCGCGGAGAGGCACAGACAATCGCGCTTAAGATTAGGTGAGGCTAAGCTAGAGTTCATCCAAATATCCGGACATCCTCGGAGAGCGCGTGCACAACCATCTGCTGTTCTCTCGCGTGCACGAATTGGATGATCGATCCGTCCTTCGAGTGCACCGGACCGACTTCGGGGCCGTCTACGGATTCGGCGCCTACGAATGGGACCTACTGCCCGGCGACAGCGGCGGACTGGTCTGGGCGTTCGAAGGCAGCATGACCGTCCACCTCGGCAACCGGCGCTGGGCGCTCACCCCCCGACAGGGAGCGTGGATCCCTCCCGGCGTTCCGGGCGATGTCGTTCCGAACTCGTGCTCACGTGCCATGTTCATCCAGTGCGCGGATGTGCCGCCCGTCCACGGTGCCCGGCGCGTCCTGGTCTCCGAGCGCGCCGCGGAGGCACTGAGAACCCTCGCCCAGACCGACCGGACGGAAGTCGCGCGTCGCTCCTGGCGTACCGCCCGGAGCGCTCTCCATCCGGTGGACGACGACGGACTGGTCATCCCGATTCCGCGTGATCCCAGGGCCTACGAGCTCGCCACGGCTTTGCTGAATGACCCCCGAGATGCCCGCACCCTGGACCAGTGGGGCGAGAGCCTCTATACCAGCGGCAAGACCCTCCAACGTCTGATCTCGCGCGAGACCGGTCTCAGCTTTCCGAACTGGCGGACCAATATCCGCCTCAACGCCAGCCTCCCCGCCCTCGGACGAGGTGACCACGTGCACGATGTAGCCGCCGGCGTCGGCTATACGAGCACGAACGGCTACATCGACGCCTTCAAGCGACACTTCCGCACGACCCCGGGCCACTTCTCACATGGCTGAGAGCGCACGGTGGACTCAGCAGCCCGCCCGCGCTTGCGGCGAGGCTCCGGTAGCCGAGCAGATGACGTGGGTCAACCCCGGAAGCGCGCCCGCGACGATCTCGTCACACCCCGCGTGCTCGGCTACCGCTGACGTAGGGGTACACCGTCAGGCGCTGAGGACCCGAGTGCTCCGAAAGCCCCGGGCGGTCAGCGCGACCAGCACCGCACTCGCGGCCGTAGTACCGACGAGGACGCAGGCGAGGGCCGCCAGTACCCAGCCCGGCAGCAGCAGGACCGATGGCACGGCCACCAGCGCCGGGAGCATCGCCAGCAACCTGATCGGCCCGCCATTCAAGCCCGCCTTGGACTCCAGGCTGCCGGGATACAGCAGCGCGCCGAACAGCGTCACCGTGGACGACCAGATCGCCATCGACAGGGGCACGACGACAATCGCCGCAACATAGGCGACCGAGACCGTGACGCTCACCCCCAGCACCACGGCGGTCGCGGCCATCGCCAGGGCGAAGCTCACCGTGGCCACGACCCAAGAAGCCGCCGTGAGCAGGAGACCGGCGCCGAGGTACGCGATGAAGAGCGAGCGGCGCGGGATCGGTCCGGCGAGCAGGACCTCGATGCCTCCGCCGCTGACATCGTCGGCGACGACCCCGGGGAGGGTCAGCGTCGCGACGACGGCCACCAGCATGCCGAGGACGGCCGGAGCCATGGTCAGCACATAGGCGGTCATCGGGAGGAACCCACCGTCGTCATGGACGGAGACGAGGCCGGTCCCCTCCGTCGGGATCAGCTCGGACAGCTCCGGCAGCGTGTTCGCGCCCCCGGACCCGAGGAACACCACCACGCCGAGCACGCCTCCGACCACCGCTGCCAGCCACACGGCGGTGCTGCGCTGCTGGCGCCAGGCGCGTCGGGCGAACGCGAGGATGCGGCGGCGGCCCACGCTCATGAGGTCCTCCCCAGGATCTCGAGGATGTCCGTCTCGGTGACCGCCGTTCCGTCACCGCCGAGCTCGACCACCTCGTGTCCGGTGACGATCAGATAGGCGTCGGCGAGCTCGATCGCCTCGGGCACGCTGTGCGTCGAGTAGAGCACCGTGCGCTCGCGTCCCCAGTCACGCAACAGGTCGCGGGTCTGCGCGGCGTAGACCGGGTCGAGTCCGCTGAGCGGCTCGTCGAGCACGACGAACTCCGGGTCCGTCATCGCCAGCCGCGCGAGATCGACCCGCTGACGCTGGCCTCGGCTCAGCGTCGCGACCTTCCGCGACACGAGCTCCGACAGGTCGAAACGCTCGATCAGCTCCGGCAGGCCGACCCTGGTG
This sequence comes from Aeromicrobium sp. YIM 150415, assembly GCF_016918125.1. Classification (NCBI taxonomy): domain Bacteria; kingdom Bacillati; phylum Actinomycetota; class Actinomycetes; order Propionibacteriales; family Nocardioidaceae; genus Aeromicrobium; species Aeromicrobium sp. YIM 150415. The sequence goes on from NZ_JAERWM010000014.1 coordinate 78,528, forward strand.
ACCTCGGGATAGGTGCCGGTGACGCTCTGCCAGAACTCGAGATTCTGCTCGACGGTCAGAGACGTGGCCAGCGCGGACTCATGCCCGAGATAGCCCACTCGCGAGCGGACCGCCGCGCCGTCCTCGACCTCGACGTCGAGCACCCGGCACGTCCCACGCAGTGCCGGGATGATGCCGCAGAGCGTCCGCATCAAGGTCGTCTTGCCTGAGCCGTTCCGGCCGAGCAAGGCGGTGATGCCGGGGCGGAGCCGGAGGTCGAGCGGACCGGCGACCTCCGTCTCTCCGTACCCCACCACGAGCCCGGCAGCCTGCGCGGTGCTCATGCCGAGCCCTCCGCTTCAGGCTCTGGCCGAGGGACCAGGATCGTCGTGAGCTTCCGTCGCCGCCGTCCCTCACCCGGGCCATGGGCGCGCACGGCGACGAGCGCTTCCATCAGCGCACCGGTGAGCTCGTCGACCTCCTCATCGGTCGCCCAGAAGTCCGCCTGGGCGAAGCTCACCCGGTCGGCGGCCAGATCGCGCCCGTCGCCTCCGAGGTACTCGCCGAAGTCGCGGATCAGACCGGAGGTGAACACGGTGAAGGCCGTCAACAACTCCTCCGAGCTCGAGCCGGCCAGCTCCTCGGCTGTCGGGTTGGCGAACCCCGCCGCCAAGCGATAGGTCTTCTCGCTCGCACCCCGAACCTGTTGCTCACCAGCGACCTCGATCAGCTCGTGCCTCACCAGCTGGGCGACGTGACGGTACAAGGTCGCAATGGGGACATCGGGCAGACGTCGATGGAGCTGGTGGGTGGTCAGCTCCTCACCGAGGAGGGCCTGCACGATCTGCAGCCGGACCGGGTGCAGCACTACCGAGGGCATCGACATACCTCAAGGCTATCACTATCAATACTGATATTGTTCATGTTCCCGTTGAGCGTTGGAGGGGCGGCCCGGGAATCGACGGCCTACCATCGGCCTATGGGCCTGCTGACGTTCAGCCTCAATGTCACCCTCGACGGCTGCGTCGACCACCGGGAGGGCATCGCCGACGACGAGACGCACGCCTACTTCACCCGCCTCATGGACGAGAGCGGCGCCATGCTGTGGGGCCGCGTCACCTACGAGATGATGGAGAGCTCCTGGCCCGCGGTCGCCCGCGGCGACGAGGACGCACCGCCGGCGATCCGCGAGTGGGCCCTCAAGCTGGAGTCCAAGCCCAAGTACGTGGTCTCCTCCACGCGCACTGATTTCCCGTGGAGCAACAGCCACCACCTCACCGGCGACCTGCGCACGGCGGTTCGGGAACTCAAGGAAGCGACTCCCGACGGGGTGCTGGTCGGCAGCGGCGCCCTCGCGACGGAACTGGACCGACTGGATCTGATCGACGAGTACGCCTTCCTCCTGCACCCGATGATCGCCGGCCACGGCCCCACGCTGCACCAGGGCGGACTGCCCGGCACTCGACGCCTCGAGCTGATGTCCGCCAAGCCGCTCAGCAATGGCGCGGTCGCCCTGCACTACCGCCGGGCCGATCCTCCCCAGCGAAAATCCTGACGGTCTCGACAAGGCAGTAGTCACACGCCACCTCGCGGCATAAGTGTCTGTCCGGTTACTATGGTTTTCATAAAATATGAATCTCGTAGCAAGGAGTGACACATGGACCTCGAAGCGCCACTGGAAGGCTGGTTCACCCACCTCGCCTGGGCGATCGACCTGCGCCTGACCGGCCCCTTCGTCCGCTTCAGTCAGAAGCGCGCGGAGCACGGGCGCGAGCTGGCACGACTCGCCACAGAGCTCACGGCAGAGGGGGAGGTCTCCACCGCCCACGCACTGGAGATCACCGCGATCCCGCCCATCGATGGCGGTCCCCGTTACGATCTCGCACTGCTCGTCCACGCCGATGAACCGCTGAGCGACCTGCTGGTCGAACGGGCCGCAGCCCTCGGACTGGATCAGCCGGAGCTCGCCCTGACGGCTCGCAACGCGGGGAGGATCGGCGACACCGAGGACCGCGGCGGGGAGATCCTCTTGAACCACTTCGCCGGCGAGGCGAGCTCCGAGGAGGCGGTCGGGGCGTGGACCTCCGTGGCGAGGTGGTACGCCGACAAGCTCGGAGTCGACAATTCCACGCTCCTGGAGTTCACCGGGGACGCGCCCTTCCTCATCATGAACTACGCCGTCATCCCGGGGAAGGTGGTGCCCTTCCTGGCGAACCAGCTGCTGCGTCCGTCGTTCTACCGAACGGTGCGCGGACAACTGCGCGAGGTGGGGATCACGCCGTTCCCCTTGTTCGCGAGGAGACTGGAGACATGACCACGCCCTCGAGCGACTCGCTGATACTCGCGCTCCGCAGGCTGCGCACCGGCTTCGCTACCCACGACCGCGCCGTCGCCAACACGGCAGGGCTACGCGAGAGCGACCTGACCGTACTGGAGGTGCTGCACCGCGAAGGACCGCAGACCCCCACAGCCCTCGCGCACCGGACCTCCACGCATCTGGCGACGATGACCGGGGTGCTGACCCGATTGGAGAGGGATGGCTGGATCGAACGCCATCCCGATGCCGCCGACCGCCGCTCGATCCACATCCACGCCACCAGCATCGAGCGCTTCCAGGCGCTCTACGCCGACAGCATCGGACGGCTGCTTGAGGTCATCGAGCGGTGGACCGACGACCAGGCACAGACCTTCCTCGACGCCACCGAGGACATCGCTCGTGCGCTGGAGGACTGATCAACCCTGGCGCAGGTAGACCGTCAACCTCATCCGCGCTCGATGGGGTTGATCGGCTACCGCCCCCCGGCGGGAGGGGTTGATGACCTACCGCCGCCTCCCGAGCGTGCCGCGAATACGCGACAGCCCCTCACCCGTGAGACCGGATGAGGGGCTGATCAGTACTGTGCGCGAGGGGGGATTTGAACCCCCACGCCCTTGCGGACACTGGCACCTGAAGCCAGCGCGTCTACCATTCCGCCACTCGCGCGTGTGGCCGTCCGTCACCGACGCTACGACCGAGGAATGAGTCTAGCAGCGCCCTTCGGCCAGTCGCGTACCGGCCCGCCTCCACGGGACCGATACGATCAAGGAGAGTCACTGCCCGGTCCCCAGCGAGAGGAGTGCACCATGGCTGGCGTCCTGAGCCGCTTCGAGCGACGCCTCGAAGGCGCCGTCACGGGTGCTTTCGCGCGGGCGTTCCGCAGCGCGGTGCAGCCGGTCGAGATCGCTGCCGAGCTGCAACGCGAGATCGACAACTCCACCAGCATCCTCTCCCGCGACCGCATCCTCGTCCCCAACGACTTCACGGTGCATCTCTCCCAGGCGGACTACGAGCGGCTGACACCGTTCGGCTCCACGCTCGCCGAGGAGCTCGCCACGTTGGTACGCGAGCACGTCGAGGAGCAGCGGTACACCCTCGCCGGCGGGCTGGCGATCACCTTCGAGCGCGACGACACGCTGCGCACGGGACGCTTCACGGTCGACAGCCGCACGAATGCGACCGTCCACGCCTCACCCGCCGAGCGACTCACCGACACCTCCGTGCGTTCAGCCGCCGTGGTCCTCGAGGTCGGCGGCATGAAGCACCCCGTCAGTCCACCCGGCCTGGTCATCGGCCGCGGCTCCGACAGCGATCTCAAGATCGACGACCCAGGTATCTCCCGCCGGCACGCCCGCATCCACGTGGGCGGGCTCGCCGATGCCCCCGCCGTGGCCGTCGAAGACCTCGGTTCCACCAACGGCGTGGTCGTCGACGGACGGCGCGTAGAATCCTCGCCGGTGGCCGACGGGTCGCAGATTCGGCTCGGAAACACTACGCTCACCGTGCGCATCCCCTCGTCCACTCGGTGATCCGGAGCACCATGAGCGAACTGACCCTGACTCTCATCAAGTTCGGCTTCCTGGCCGTCTTGTGGATCTTCGTGCTGTCCGCCGTCTCGGTGATCCGCACCGACATCTTCGGCACCCGGGTGCCCACCCGGCCCGTCGCCAAAGCGGCCAAGGCCGGCAAGACCCCCACACCCGCCACCCCCAAGAAGAAGACGCCCAAGAAGCGCGGGGCCCGCGGCCGGCCCTCGGTGCTGCAGATCGTCGACGGCCCCAATGCCGGACAGAGCGTGCCGCTCGGTGACGAGCCGCTGCTGCTCGGTCGCGGCACCGACGCGGCGATCCGGCTCAACGACGACTACGTCTCGACGCGTCACGCCCGCTTCGCCAGCAACGGCGAACAGTGGTTCGTCGAGGATCTGGGCTCCACCAACGGCACCTACATCGGCAGCCAGCGGATCACCTCGCCGGTCCCCGTGCCGCTCGGCACCCAGGTGCGGCTCGGCAAGACGATCGTGGAGCTGCGCAAGTAGATGGCACTCACCTACCGCTACGTCGCACTCACCGACACAGGACTGCGACGCTCGAACAACCAGGACTCCGGCTACGCGAGCAGCCGGCTCCTGCTGTTGGCCGACGGGATGGGCGGTGCCGCCGCCGGGGACCTCGCCTCCTCGCAGACCCTGAACGTCATCCGCGGTGAGGTCGAGCGGGACCTGCCCGAGGACACCGACGCGCTGAGCGTCCTCGGCACCGCCGTCGACCACGCGAACGACCGCCTCGGACAGCTCATCACCGACGACCCGGCGGTCGAGGGCATGGGCACCACGCTCGAGGCACTGCTCTGGGACGGCGAGAAGCTCGCCTGGGCGCACATCGGCGACTCGCGCGTCTACCGCCTCCGCGAAGGCCGCCTCGCCCAGATCAGCACCGATCACACCTTCGTGCAGAGCCTCGTCGACGAAGGACGCATCACCCGCGAGGAAGCCCGCGTCCACCCGCACCGGTCTCTGCTCCTCCGCGCCATGCTCGGCCGCGATGACAACGAGGCCGACCTGTCCTGGTTGCAGCCGTCCGCGGGGGACCGCTACCTGCTGTGCAGCGACGGGCTGTCCGACATGGTCGACGACGACGGCATCGAGCAGGCCATGCGCCTGGAGTCGATCGACGCCGCCGCGACCGAGCTGGTCCGGCTGGCCCTCGAGGGCGGAGGCGTCGACAATGTCACCGTCGTGATCGGAGAGTTCGTCGAGGCCACGACCGAGGACGAGACGGACGCGGAACTCGCCTGCGCCGACGGCAAGCCGCAGATCGTCGGTGCCGCCGCCGACGCCCCACGACCCCGTCAGTCCGACGAGACCGGCCCCGTCGCCGCCGTCGCAGCCCCGGTCGACACCACCGGTGAGCATCCGTCCACGGGACGCGAGCAGCAGGACCCCGAGGAGCTCCGCTACGCGCCCCGACCGCCGAGCCGCTGGCGGTGGGTGCGGTGGACCATCGGCGTCCTCCTCCTGCTCGGCCTCGCCGGAGGCGTCGCCTACTGGGCCTACGAGTGGAGCCAGCAGCAGTACTACGTCGCCGAGGACGACGGCCGGGTCGCCATCTATCGCGGCGTCGATGCCTCCCTCCCGGGCATCACCCTGCAGCAGGTCGACGAGCGCACCGACATCGAGATCGCCGACCTCCCGGACTACCAGCAGGGCCGGGTCGAGGACGGCATCAGCGCCGCCAGCCGCGAGGACGCCGACCAGATCGTCGAGAACCTGCAGTCCTCACTCCCCGAGCCCACGCCCTCTGCCTCCCCGAGCGCCACCACCGAGCCGGCGACGGAGGGGGCGCCATGAGCGATCAATCGCCCACCCTCGCTCCACGCAAGCGCCGCGGCGCCGAGCTGGTCCTGACCCTGATGGCCGTGGTCATCGGCGTCTTCGGCTATATCGCCGTCGGCCTCGGGACCACCGGCGCCATCCCCACCGACACGTACCGGCTCATCGGGGGTCTCGTGCTGGCCGCCGTCGGCGCCCATCTGGCCGTACGCCGTTTCGCGCCCTATGCCGATCCTGTGCTGCTGCCCCTCGTCCTGTGTCTCAACGGGCTCGGCCTGGTGATGATCCATCGCCTCGACCTCGGCCGGCAGGCGATCAACCCCGACCGCGGGGCCTTCGCGACGGGTCAGGTGATCTGGACCTTCGTCGGCATCGTGGCCTTCACGGCGGTGCTCGTCGTGGTGCGTGACCACCGCCGACTCCAGGGCTTCACCTACACCTTCGGACTGGTGGCGATCGGTCTGCTGCTGCTCCCTCTCCTCCCCGGGATCGGCCAGGAGATCAACGGCGCACGCATCTGGATTCACCTCGGCCCGTTCAGCTTCCAGCCCGGCGAGGCCGCCAAGGTCTGCCTGGCGATCTTCTTCGCCGGCTATCTCGTCGTGAAGCGCGACGTCCTCGCCCTGGCCGGCAAGCGGCTGCTCGGCATCGACCTCCCGCGCGGCCGGGATCTGGGCCCGATCCTGCTCGGCTGGCTGATCAGCGTCGGCATCCTGGTCTTCCAGCGCGATCTGGGTTCCTCGCTGCTGTTCTTCGGGCTCTTCGTGGTGGTGCTGTACGTCGCCACCGAACGTCCCGGATGGCTGGTCGTCGGCGCCCTGTTGTTCGTGGTCGGGGCGTGGTTCGGCTACACGGCCTTCGGTCACGTGCGTGTGCGCTTCGAGGCGTGGCTCGATCCCTTCAGCAATCCCGACCAGAACGGGCAGATCATCAGCGCACTGTTCGGGCTCGCCCACGGCGGCGTGCTCGGGCGCGGCTGGGGGTTGGGCAGCCCGGAGCTCACGCCCTTCTCCTTCTCCGACTTCATCCTCGCCTCGCTCGGCGAGGAGCTCGGCCTCACCGGGCTCATGGCGGTCCTGCTGATCTACGGCCTGATCGTCGAACGCGGCCTGCGGATCGCCCTGACCTGCCGCGACGGCTTCGGCAAGCTGCTCGGCATCGGCCTGACGATGTCCTTCGCGATCCAGGTCTTCATCGTCGCCGGAGGCGTCACGCGCCTCATCCCTCTCACGGGCCTGACGGCGCCCTTCCTCGCCCAGGGCGGATCGTCGATCGTCATGAACTGGGCGATCATCGCGCTGCTGCTACGCATCAGTGACCAGACCCGGCGCCCCGCGCCGAAGACCTCCCGCGTCGACGCGGATGACCAGACCCAGGTGGTGAAGCTGTGAACAAGCCGATCCGCATCCTCGCGGTGGCCTGTCTCGTGATGTTCGTGGGGCTGCTGTTCAACGTCAACTACATCCAGGCGCTGGACGCCGACAACCTGAACGCCCGCGAGGGCAACCGTCGCGTCATGGACGAGCAGTTCAGCCGCGAGCGCGGGGCGATCCTCGTCGATGGAACGGCGATCGCCGAGAGCGTCCCCTCGAACGACCGCTGGCGATTCCAGCGGCAGTATCCCGAGGGTCCGCTCTACGCCCCGCTGACGGGCTACTTCTCCTACATCTACGGCCAGAGCGCGATCGAACGCAGCCAGAACAGCATCCTGTCCGGCGACGACAACCGGCTCTTCGTCAACAGGGTCGTCGACCTGCTCGGCAACCAGGAGCCCCAGGGCGGCAGCGTGGAGCTGACCATCGACCCGGTCGCGCAGCGCGCCGCCGCCGAAGGGCTGCGGGACCTCGGCGAGGGCACCCGAGGCGCGGTCGCCGCCATCGACCCGCAGACCGGGGCGGTCCTCGCCCTCGCGACGCAGCCGAGCTACGACCCGAACGCTCTCGCGAGCCACGACCTCCAGGCCACCAACGACGCCTGGGACCAGCTCACCAATGACGACAACCAGCCGATGGCCAACCGCGCCACCCAGGCCACGCTCCCGCCGGGCTCGACCTTCAAGCTGGTCACCGCCGCCGCGGCGATGGAGAATCTCGACCTCAATCCCGATTCGCAGGTCAAGGGCGGAGCGGAGCTCACGTTCCCGGGCAAGACCTACACGCTGCCCAATCAGGGCGGCGGCAACTGCGGTGGCGATCCGATCACGCTGCGCCAGGCCCTCGAGGTCTCCTGCAATGTCACCTTCGGCGACCTCGCCAATCAGGTCGGCGAGGACGAGCTCATCGAGCAGGCCGAGAAGTTCGGCTTCGGCACCGACCCCATCTCCGGGATCGCCGCCAACGAGAGCCTGGTGACCGGCCAGAGCTCGAATCTCGAGGACACGCAGCTCGCGCAGACCGGCATCGGTCAGTACGAGGTCACCGCCACGCCGTTGCAGATGGCGATGGTCGCCGCGGGGATCGCCAACGACGGCTCCGTGATGACGCCCTATCTCGTCGACACCGTGCGTGCGCCCAATCTGGAAGTCCTCGACACGACCAAGCCCGAGCGTCTCAGCGAGGCCATGAGCGCCGGCAAGGCCGGCCAGCTCAAGGACATGATGGTGTCGGTCGTGGACTCCGGCACCGGAGGTCCCGCCGCGATCCCCGGCGTCCAGGTCGGCGGCAAGACCGGCACCGCCGAGTCGGCCGAGGGCCGCCCGCCATATGCCTGGTTCGTCGGCTTCGCCCCGGCGGACGACCCGCAGGTCGCCGTCGCCGTCATGGTCGAGTCCTTGGAGGGCAATACCTCCGATATCGGAGGCGGGCGCCTCGGCGGCCCGATCGCCCGCGCCGTCATGGAGGCGATCCTGCGATGACCCTGACCCCCCTCACCGCCCAACACCGTCTGGGAGACTGAACAGCATGACCGAATCGGACGAGACCCCCGTTCCACTGGGAGACCGCTACGAAATCAGCGGCCTCCTGGGTCGCGGTGGCATGGCCGACGTACGCGAAGGCCGTGACCTGCGTCTGGGACGCCCCGTCGCGATCAAGCAACTGCGCGCCGACCTCGCGGCCGATCCGACCTTCCAGGAACGATTCCGTCGCGAGGCGCAGTCGGCGGCGTCGCTGAACCACCCCTCCATCGTCGCGGTCTACGACACCGGCGAGGCCGAGGACATCCACGGCAACAACATCCCGTACATCGTCATGGAGCTCGTCGAGGGCCGGACGCTGCGCGACGTGCTGCGCGACGGGCGCAAGATCATGCCCGAACGCGCCCTGTCGATCACCGCCGACATCCTCAGCGCCTTGGACTACAGCCACCGCGCGGGCATCATCCACCGCGACATCAAGCCGGCCAACATCATGCTGACGCCGGCCGGTCAGGTGAAGGTCATGGACTTCGGCATCGCTCGCGCGATCGCCGACTCCTCCAGCGCCATGACGCAGACGGCCGCCGTCATCGGCACCGCCCAGTACCTGTCTCCCGAGCAGGCCCGCGGCGAGACCGTCGATGCCCGCAGCGACATCTACTCCACCGGCTGCGTGCTCTACGAGCTGTTGACCGGCCGTCCGCCCTTCGTCGGCGACAGCCCGGTCTCCGTGGCATATCAGCATGTGCGCGAGGAGGCCACGCCCCCCTCGCAGCTCAATCCCGAGGTCAGCCTCGAGATCGACCACATCGTCGCCAAGGCCCTCGCCAAGCGCGTCGACGACCGTTATTCCAGCGCGGCCGACATGCGCAAGGACATCGAGCGCGTGCTGGCCGGTGGGCACGTCGACGCTCCCACCCAGGCGACACAGGCGATCGGTGCCACCGCGGTCGCACCGGCCGCCGCCGCGGCGGTACCGACCGCGGCGGATGCCGACGAGGAGGGGTCCCCGTCCAAGAAGAAGTGGTGGATCGCGTTGGCGGTGCTGCTCATCGCACTGATCGCCGCGCTCGGCTTCGGCTACTTCGCGGGCTGGTTCGAGAGCGAGGACGATCCGGTCGCTCAGACCGCGGTACCCGCGGTCGCCGGCATGGACGAGCAGACCGCCACACGGGCACTCGACAATGAAGGACTGCAGGTCGGCGATGTCGTCGAGGAGGCCAATCCCGATGTCGAGTCCGGCCAGGTGATCCGCACCGAACCGGGCGAGGGTGAGACGGTCGACGAGGGTTCGGCCGTCGATCTGGTCATCAGCACCGGTCCCGAACAGGTCGAGGTCCCCAATCTGAGGGACTATGACGCCGACTCGGCCGAGAAGCTCCTCGCCGATGCCGGATTCCAGGTCGAACGGCAGGAGAACGACAACGAGGCCGCCGCCGGCACTGTGCTGAACACCAATCCGCCGGCCGGCACGTCGCTGCCCAAGGGCAGCACCGTCACCTTGATCATCTCCCGTGGCCAGGTCGCGGTGCCGAATGTCGTCGGCCAGGATCGCGACGATGCCCAGAAGACCCTCGAGGACGCTGGCTTCACGGTGAACATCACCGAGGATGCGAATGCCGACGAGCCCAATGGACGGGTCATCTCGCAGAACCCCGGCAGCGGCACCCAGGTGTCACCGGGTGCGGAGATCACCATCACCGTGTCGACCAATGATGATGACGACGAGTCGCCCTCTCCCTCACCACCGAGGAGCCCGTCACCCCGGTAAGCGGGTCACTCCCGACTGGCGGTAAGCCATCAACCCCACCTCCCCGGGTGGCGGTAGACCATCAACCCCATCGCGACTCGATAAGGTTGACCAGCTACCGCCGCCCGGATCGATAGGTTGATGAGCTACCGCCGCCGGGCCGAGGGGTTAGAGCTAGCCGTCTTCGCTGACCTGGGCGTGCTCGAGATTGAGCGAGCCCTCGTACGCCGGTGCCACGAGCGCGTCGACCGTGCTGCGGTCGTAGCCGAGCTGGTACCGCGCGGCCCAGTCCCGGTAGGTCACGACCTCTGGCGACTGGGACAGGGCGATCGACATGTCGCCCGGATCTCCGATCGCCTCGATGACATAGGGCGGTGAGTAGGGCACGCCGTCGAGCACGACGGTGTTGCCGACGCACTTGATGCCGGTGGTGGAGATGAGCCGCTGTCCCTGGAGGGTGACCGCCTCGGCGCCCCCCGCCCACAGGGCGTTGACGAAGGCTTGGATGTCCTGCTGATGGACCACCAGGAAGTTCGGGTCCACGCCCTCGGGGGCGACCTCGCGAGGGGCATCGGTCAGGGTGATCCGCATCCCCGGCCCGGTGAGCTCGGAGAAACCGCTCACCGGCTCCAGGGCACGGACCCGCTCGCGGGCCTCGTCCAGCCCCGACGAGCTCGTGGCCTGCTCGGTGAAACGGTCGATCTCACGCTGGAGCGCGGAGGCATCGGCCTGACGCTTCTCGACCACGCGCGCCCGATCGGACAGCAGGGTCGAGATATCGCCACCCGCGGGACGCAGGTCCAGACCGTCGGAGGTGACATTGGCCGCGACGAAGGCGTATCCGCACACGACGCTGACGCCCAGCACACCGAGATGCCAGCCGCGCCGGACGCGCCGATCGCGCCCGGACTCCTCATGCCTCGCCACGCGCACTAGGCTAGTGCAGAACACCGAACCGGCCGCCTGGCCGCCGAACCCATCGGAGTACGACCGTGCCCCTTCGCAAGAAGAACGAGTCCCGCGGACCGAAGCCGCAGAAGATCGGCAATCGCTGGGCCGCACCCGCCATGGTCATCTCGGCCGTCATCGGTCTGCTGTGGATCGTGGTGTTCTACACGATCAGCTCCACCGACATCACGATCCCCTGGTACTCCGATCTCGGCCAGTGGAATCTGGCGATCGGCATGGGCTTCATCGTCGCGGCCTTCGGGTTCGCGATGAAGTGGGAGTAGTCCCTTCCCCTACTCGACCGACGCGCCGGGCGTCGGGCCGATGGAGAGCTCCATCGTGGCCCGATGTCCGGCGCGTTCGTCATTCCCGTCGATCAAGTTGTCCACGGCTGGGGGTAACCGTGTGAATAACACCCGTGTAACTCTCCACATGTGTGCACACAGCTGTGGATAACTACACGGGTGTCATTCGATCGCGGAAGGGGACCGAGGTCAACTCGGAGACGGTGGTTGACGGCTCACCGCCCAGCGGGCGGGTGAGGTCAGAGACCGAAGAAGGTACTGGTGAGCTCGAGCGAACGCAGGGTCGTGGCGCCGGCGATCAGTATCCACAGGGCGACGAAGACCAGTGCCTGCCAGAGCGTCCGCCGCTCGCGAGGGGCGTAGGCGAAGACCAGTCCCAGCAGCACTCCGGTGACGAAACCCCCGAGATGCCCCTGCCAGCTGATGCCCGGCTGCAGGCTGATGAACGCGTTGATGCCCAGCAGCACCAGCATGCCCGTGACATTCTGTCGCTGCCGGATGAGGAAGACCAACGCGAGCCCGAACATCCCGAACACGGCCCCCGAGGCACCCACGGTCGCCCCACCGGGTGCGAACAGCCAGAAGACGAAGACCGAGGACGCGACCGCGAGGGTCAGATAGGTCAGCACGAACCGCACGCGCCCCAGGATCTGTTCGATGAACGGACCGAACAGGTACAGCGCGAACATATTGAAGCCCAGATGCAGCCACGTCGAGTGCAGGAAGGCCGCCGTCAGCAGGCGCCAGTACTCGTCGAAGAAGGCGACCCGCACCCCTGACATCGCGCCCTGCTGGCTCAGCGGACTGGACCATCCACCCGTCAGGAACACGATGAGGTGGATCGCGACATTGATGCCGATGATCGTGAGTGTCGCCGCGCTGGTGTTCAGTGAGATGGCGCCGCCGGCCACCGTACGCGGCTGACGGACCGAGGCACGCCCCTCGGCCACGCACTCGGGGCACTGGAAGCCGACCGATGCCTCGCGCATGTCCTCCGGGCAGATGTACCGGTCACATCGCTGACACCGGATATAGGCCTCGCGATCGGGATGCCGGTAGCAGCGATGGTTCTCGGCGGGTTGCGTCACATCGCCACCCCGGCGAGACGCTGCGCCACCGAACAGCGAGAACGAGCGGGCGGCATCATGCCGCCCGCTCCGCCCTCGCTGTGCTCGGTCACGACCGGTCGATGGTCACCGACTCGATCACGACGGGCTCGGTCGGCCGGTCGAAGCGATCGGTCGGGGTGGTGGCGATGGCATCGACCACGGCCCGGCTCTCATCGCCGGACACCTCGCCGAAGATCGTGTGTCGTCGGTTCAGGTGGGGCTGGGCGCCGACGGTGATGAAGAACTGCGATCCATTGGTGCCCGGGCCGGCATTGGCCATCGCGAGCAGGTAGGGACGGTCGAACTGCAAGTCCGGGTGGAACTCGTCCGCGAACTCGTAGCCGGGGCCGCCCGTGCCCTTGCCGAGCGGGTCACCGCCCTGGATCATGAAGCCGTCGATGACACGGTGGAAGATCACATCGGCGTACAGCGGCCGTGTGGTGACCTGCTGCGTCTCGGGGTCCAGCCACTCCTTGCCGCCCTCGGCGAGGCCGACGAAGTTCTGCACCGTGACCGGGGCCTGGTGCTCGAAGAGGTCCACGACGATGTCGCCGCGATTGGTGTGCAGGGTCGCGCTGAGGGGCACTGCTGGTCCTTCTTTCGGGGGGCTTTCTCCTATCCTCCCACGAGCCGGCAACCAGGACCGTTACGGTGGTGGGCATGTCTGTTCGTCGTCTCGTCGTCCTCGGCGCACTCGCCGCTGCCGCTGTCGTCGTCTACCGCAAGATCACGGCCGACAAGGGCGGCTCTTTCGACCCGTCCTCGGCCGCGGCCGGCCTGCGGTGAGCGTCGAGCTCACCCGCGACAGCGGGATCGCCACCCTCACCTTCTCCGACCCGCCGGTCAACCTCTATTCGCTGCGATTGCACGAGGAATTCGATGTCGCGCTGGAGCAGGTCGAGGCCGATCCGCCGCGCGTTCTGGTCATCCGCGCCGAGGGCAAGATCGTCTCGGGCGGCGTCGATGTCTCCGAGTTCAACTCCCGTGGCAGCCGTGAGACCACCAAGGAACTCTACGATCGGATGCTCGAGCTCCCCGACCGTGTCGAGGCGCTGCCGATCCCCACGATCTTCGCGGCACACTCCCTGACGCTCACCTGGGCCTTCGAGGTGGCGTTGGCCTGCGACCTGCTCCTCGCGAGCGAGAAGGCCCGCTTCGGTCTGGTCGAGCGGGTGATCGGCCTGACCCCCACGATGGGCGGCACGCAGCGGCTCGCGTCCCGCGCGGGAGTCGCCCGCGCCAAGGAGTTCGTCTTCACCGGCGCGCAGTACGACGCGGCCATGCTCGAACGCTGGAATGTCGTCAACCGGGTCTACGGGGTCGATTCCTTCGAGGACGACGTCCGATCCTTCGCCGAGGGTCTCGCCGACGGCCCCACGAAGGCCTTCGGCGCCGCCAAGGACATCCTGCGCCAGTACGAGGCCGGGGGAGTGCCGGCCGCGAACGCCGCCACGACCTCGGTCGCGTCCGCCCTCTTCGACACCGAAGACCTGCGCCACGGCATGGAGTCCTTCCTGGCCGACGGACCCGGCAACGCCACCTTCCACGGTCGCTGACCCGCACCTCCACCTCGTGGGCGGTGAGATACGCACCTCTCCCGACCGTGGGCGGTGAGATAGGCACCTCTCGACACGGTTGAGAGGTGCGTAACCCACCGCCCACCGGGTTGAGACGTGCGTAACTCACCGCTCACGGGGTGGGGTTACTCGGCGACCATCGCCTCCGGGTCCACCACGAGGTCGATCAGCACGGGACCCGCGGGCACTGCGGGCAGATGCTCCAGCACATCGCGCAGCTGATCGAGATCGGTGATCGTGTGCGCCTCGGCCCCGTAGCCGCGCGCGACATCGGCGAAGCTCGGCCACGAGGTCCGGGCGTAGTCGGTGTCGAGGCCCGCCTGCCGCAGCGCGTGATGCTCCATGCCGTACGACCCGTCGTCGACGATCACGATGAGCAGCGGGAGCCGTTCGCGCACGGCCGTGGTGAGCTCGCCCAGCCCCATCATCCCGCCGCCGTCGCCGGCGACCACCACCGTGAGCCGATCCGGATGCGCCGCCGACGCCCCGATACCCGTCGCGACGCCCAGTCCGATCGACGCGAAGTTGAGCGTGTGGACGAAGGACGAGGGGTGCGCGACACCGAGCCGGCGCCACGCCGTGTACACGAATCTCCCGGTATCGGTGACGACGAGCCGCTCCGCGGGAAGGAGCCGGTTCAGCTCGTCCATCGCCGCCCCCGCGTCGACCGTCCCTCGTGCCGCTACCGGCGGTGCGGCCGCTGACGGTGCCGGCACACCCGCGTGCCAGTCCTCACGCTGGATCCCGGCTTCGGCGAGCAGCTCGACCATCGCCCGGGCCACCCCCGCCGCGTCGCCCTGGACCACGGCATCCGGCCGCACGTGCCGGCCGAAGGCGTCCTTGTCGAGGTCGACCTGGACGATGCCGCGGCCCGATGCCAGCGCCCCTTCCGCCATCGTGAAGCGATTCAGGCTCGCCCCGAAGGAGACGATGCAGTCCGAGCGCAGCAGCAGGTCGAGGGTGGCCGGATCGCTCAGAGTCCCGGCGATGCCGAGATCGCGCGCATCCCCCGCGAAGTACTCCCGCGCGAGCAACGAGGTGGCCACCGGTGCGCCGAGCCGGGCAGCGAGGTCCAGCAGCGATCCGCGTGCCTCGGACAGCACCGCTCCTCGTCCCGCCAGGACGACCGGCCGGCGGGACGAAGCGAGGACACCGACCGCGGCATCGAGGGCATCCTCGTCGAGGACGGTCACGTCGATGCCGCGGCCCGGCAGAGCCGATGCCACAGACCCACGCAACTCCCGTCCGCCGACCGCGAGCGGAACGTCGAGCACCACCGGCCCCGGACCCGTGCGGACCTGATCGAGCGCCCCGGCGATCTGGTCGGCGGCACCCTCCTCGGTGACGCGCACATAGCGCGCTCCGGTGAGCTCGGTGGCCGACCGCAGATCGAAGCGCTGCAGATGCTCGCTGCCCTCGGGCGTATCGCCGGTGAGCAGCAGCACGCGGCTGTGCGCTCGCGCCGCCTCGGTCAGTGCGGTCAGGGTGTTGGTGAACCCCGGGCCGTGGGTCACGGAGGCGACACCGATCGTCCCGGTCGTCCTCGACCAGCCGTCGGCCATGCTGACGGCTCCGCCCTCGTGCAGCACGGGGACGAACCGTCCCCCGGCCGCCGAGAAGGTCACCACGTGGTCGAGATTGCCGTCGCCCATCAGCCCGAAGACCGTATCGGCCCCCACCGACCGCAGCGCCCGGACCAGGCCCTCGTAGATCCTCATCTCACCGCGATTCCTTCGAGATCCGCTCGACCTCGGCAGCGATGTCCTCGTTGTAGGCCTCCACGAAGCTGTTGTCCACATACTCATCGGCCGGCAGCGCCTCGGGGAGCAGATCGTTGTCGGCGAGGAAGGCCGCCGTGACATCGGTGCGATCCTTCGGCGTGTCACCGAAGCCCGACTGCGCGCTGCCCTCGGGATCGAACTGCTCCAGCGTGAACTTCAAGATGGCCAGGTCCCGTTCGCGGCCCTCACCGTCGGATCGCGCATTGGGGAACTCGTCATAGAACATGTCGAGGGCCTCCTCGAGGTTGTCCTTGGCCCACACCTGGGCGACCGCCCCAGCCCGCCCCAGTTTCTCCAGGGCGTCGCTCTTGTTCTCGATCGCATCGCCGCTGGCGTACTGGACGAAGTCGAGCAGCTGGTCGGCCTCAGGGAACACATCGCGGATGACCCGCAGATCCGTGCCACCGAGCTGGATGGACTGATAGGCGGCGTCCCAGAGGTACAGCCCGTCGACCTTGCCCGAGCTGAGTGCGCTCGCCGCCTGCGCGCCGACACCGACGGCGACGAACTCCACGTCATCGCTGAGCCCCGCCTCGGCCGCCATGGCCTGCGCCTCGGGAAGACGCGAGGAGGACAGCGACGCGACGCCGATGGTGGTGCCCGCGAGATCGTCCGGGGACTCGATGGCGCTGTCGGGGAGCACCGCCAGACCCGATCCGTACTCGGGGATGATGTTGTAGGTGATGGTGATGTCGACATCCTTGTTGATGGCCGCCATCACCGAGGACGGGTTGCCCTGACCGAGATCGGCCTCACCGGCCTGGACCAGCTGGATGGCGACCGCGGAGCCCGCCGTGGGCTGGTAGTCCACGTCGATGCCGTAGTCCTCGAACAGCCCGAGACCCTTCGGGATGGCGTACATGACGGCCTCTTCGCCGGGGTACGGCGCCTCGTGGCCCATGGCGACGACGATGCTCTCGTTCTCACCCTCGCCCGATGAGCCGCCGCAGGCGGACAGGGCGAGGACGGCCGTCATCGCGACGGCGGTCGAGCAGGTGACTTTGGACAGTGCGTTCATGGATCTGACTCCTGAGGGGGACGGATTAGGCGCCGCTGGAGACGGCGTGGACCTGGGTCCAGAACACGACGCGCTTCTGGACCATGACGAGGATGAGATGCAGCAGGAACCCGATGACCGAGAGCAGGATCAGCACCGCGAAGGATCCGGCGATGTCCAGCACCGAGTTGAAGATGAGGATCTGGTTGCCGAGTCCGGCCCGTGAGCCCATGAACTCGCCGACCACAGCGCCCAGCAGGGAGAGCACGATCGCCGCGTCGAGCCCGGCGAAGATGTACGGGAGCGCGGAGGGCAGCTTCACCCGGCGGAACGCCTCGAAGCGTCCCGCCCCCATCGCCCGGATCATGTCGATCCGCTGGTGATCGGTGTTCTGCAGCCCCTCGATCGTGTTGACGATGACCGGGAAGAAGGCCACCGTCACCGCGACGATCACCTTGCTGGTCATGCCGAAGCCGAACCAGATGACCAGCAGCGGCGCGAGCGCGATCTTCGGCACCGTCTGAAAGGCGACGATGTAGGGGTAGACGGCTCGGCGCACCCAGCGGATCTCGGCGACCAGCGCCCCCAGGGTGATGCCGAGCAGCGCCGCGATGGCGAAGCCGAGGACCGTCTCGGTGAGCGTATAGCCGAGATTGGGCAGGAAGGTGCCGTACACGATCCCCTCGTAGAGCTTGACGGCGATGAGCGACGGCGGCGGCAGGACGATCGCGGAGATATCGGCGATCCGCACGACCGCCTCCCAGCCGCCGACCACGACGACGAAGGTGCCGATGACGGCGATCCAGTCACCCGATCCCTTGGTCGAGCGGCGTCGTTTGCGCGGTGCGTCCTCGCGGGTCTGGGCGGCGACGGTGGCAGTGTCGACGGACATCAGTCGATCCCTCCTTTGGCGTTGAGCAGATGGCGGATCTGCGAGGTGAGCTCGGCGAACGCGGGGGTCGCGACATCGTCGAGGGTGCGGCGGCGGGGAAGGTCCACGGTGAAGTCGCCGACGATCCGGCCAGGACGTTCGGACATCACCAGGACACGGTCGCTGAGATAGACCGCCTCCGGGATGGAGTGCGTGATGAAGAAGACCGTCTTGCGCTGCTCGGCCCAGATGGTCTGCAGATCGTCGTTGAGCTGCTCGCGGGTGAGCGCGTCGAGGGCACCGAAGGGCTCGTCCATCAGGAGGATCTCCGGGTCCGGCACGAGGGCGCGCACGATGCCGACGCGTTGCTGCATGCCGCCGGACAGCTCGGACGGATAGCGCGACTCGAAGCCGTCGAGGCCCACCATGGAGAGCAGTTCACGCGCGCGCTCGCGGTACTGGTCGACATCGCGCTTCTGCACTCGGATCGGCAGGAGGACGTTGTTGAGGATGGTCAGCCACGGCAACAGCACCGGCTGCTGGAAGACCACGCCGACGTGGGGCGACGGGCCGCTCAGCGGCGTGCCGCTGAGGGTGACATCCCCTTTGCTCTGCCGGAGCAGTCCCGCGAGGATCTTCAGCAGGGTGCTCTTGCCACAGCCGGACGGACCGACGAGCGAGACGAAGGCCTGCTTCGCGACGTCCAGGTCGATCGGATCGAGGGCCTGGACGGGCTCGCCACTGGCCGTGGGGTAGGCGAGGGTCGCCCCGCGGATCGAGATGAGCCGATCGTCCTCGGGCCGGTCGATCTGGGCTGGGTCGGTGGTGGTCATTCTCATAACTCCTCCTTCACGAACAGGGCGTCGACCGCGACCGCCCCGTCTCCTTCGGCACCTACGAGGACGGGATTGAGCTCCGCCGCCGCGAGGTCGGAACCGCATCGATCAGCGAGCCGGCCGAAGCGCTCGACCAGATCTACCAATGCCGAGCGATCTTTGGCCGCCGCGCCGCGGTAGCCATCGAGCAGCGTGGCCAGCGGCGAGGAGTCGATGAGCTCCTCGATGTCCTGCCGCACCGCCGGAACCGGCACGGTGACAGCGGGACCCATCAGCTCGGCCAATACTCCTCCGGGTGCGACCGTGAGCACCAACCCCACCTGCGGGTCACGCACGACGCCGACGATGCACTCGACCGTGTCCGCCTGGACCTGCTCCTGGAGCAGGAACCCGTCGATGGCGAGCTCCGGGGCCCGCGTCCGCACGGTCTCGCGCATGCGCGAGACCTCCTCGATCAGCTGTTCACAGGATCCGATCGAGGTGACGACCCCGCCGACCTCGGTCTTGTGGGAGAGACCGGCCGCCTCCAGCTTCAGCACCACGGGCGGGGTGAGCGAGTCCCACGCCTCGACGGCCTCCGCGGCGGAGGAGACCAGGATCGACGCGGGGGTGGGCACGCCCGCCTCAGCGAGCAGGTCCATGGCCTGGGCCCCGGCCGCGACAGGTCCGCCGTCCCAGGACACGACATCCCCGGTGATCCCGGTGCCGAGCGGCGCCGGGCGACCACGGCCATGCCATGCGAGCCAGGCCGTGATCGCCGCGATCGAGGCCCGGGCGCCCGATAGCACCGGCACGCCGCTGCGCGTGAGGGTGTCGACGACGACGTCGTCGGCCGCTCCGGTCGTCAGGCTCAAGGCGAGCACCGGAGCCCCGGGGTTCGCCGCGCACTTGGCGAGCAGATCGGCCTGCTCGCGGTAGAGCGACTCCTGGCCTGCGGATCCGCGCAGGACGTTCAGTGCGAGGGCCACGACGCCGACTCCCGGGTCGGCCTTGAGGAGATCCAGGGCCTGGATGGCGATGGTGGGATCCTCGACCGAGGCACCGGTCAGGTCGAGCGGATTGGCGACGGTCGCGAAGCCCGGCAGGGCCGCGGCCAGGCTCTCATGGGAGTCGTCGCTCAGCTCAGCGACCGGAAGGCCGAGGTCCTCGGACAGATCGGCCAAAAGGCCCGTGCCGCCGCCGGAGATCGACGTGATCGCCGCCGCTGGGGCCGAGGGCACCAATCCCGCGGAGAAGAGCAGCAGCGTCTCGCGGAACTCGTCGAGGTCGTCGACCTGGACGACATGACACCGCCGCAGCAGACCGGCCAGTGCCGATCCCTGGCCGGCGATCGCACCGGTGTGGGCGAGCGCGGCCTGCTGTCCCAGGGCGGACCGGCCGACAGTGAGGGCGACCACCGGCTTGCCGGCTTCGGCGGCCTCGATGGCCGCGGAGCTGAACTCCTCGACATCGCGCAGCCCCTCGATGAACAGGCCGATGACGCCGACATTCTCGTCGTGGGCCAGCGCCCGCACATAACGTCCGAGACCGACGCCCGCCTCGTTGCCGGTGGTGATGAGGTGGCTCAGGCCGAGGCCGCGGCCCACGGCCGAGTCGGTCACCGAGTGCGTCAGCGCCCCGGACTGCATGACCAGGGCGACATTCCCTCGGGTGAAGGGCTCGACGAGCTGGCCACTGTAGGCAGCGAATCCGGACGTGGCGTTGAGGATCCCGTAGCAGTTCGGGCCGCACAGCAGGAATCCGGACTCGGTGAGGATGTCGTCCAGGCGGCGCCGCTGTTCGGCGCCGCTTCCGCCCTCCCCGAAGCCGCTGGCGATGAGCGACCCCGCCCGGGTGCCGGCGGCCACGAACTCCTCCAGCACGTCGAGGGAGCGATCGGCATCGAGGGCGATCGCGACGAACTCGCAGGTCTCGGGCAACGACGCCGCGTCGGGGTAGGCCGTCAGCCCGGCGATCGTGGTCTCCCGCGGATGGACGGGATAGATCCGCGCCGAGGAGCCGAAGCGCTGCAGGTTCTCGATGATCTGCAGACCGCGGTTCCCGCGAGGGGATGCGCCCACGACCGCGATGGAGACCGGGTCGAGCAGCGTGCGCAGGTCGTCCATCATCGCTCCCCGTACGGCGTGTCCCTCGCGCGGAGGAAGGCGCCCATGCCGTCCTCCGCGAGGACGGCCATGATCCGCTCCTTCTCGACGACACCCTGCGATCCGAGCAGGATCGTGTCGATATAGCGGTGGGCATCCTGGGCCGCCTTGAAGCCCTGGATGTCGAGGGTGAGCCGCACGGCGCGCTTGGCGAGGGTGAGCGCGTACATCGGGGCATTGGCCACCCGCTCGGCGAGACGCTGCGCCTCCCGTGCGAGGTCCTCGGGCGCGACCACATAGTTGACCAGGCCGACCTCGCGGGCCCGGGCCGCGTCGAGGCGGTCTCCCGTCAGGTAGAGCTCGTTGAATCCCTTGAAGCTCATCAGCCACGGCAGCATCAGCAGCGGCGAGAGGGCGCCGTGGCGGATCTCCGGCTCGGACAGGAAGGCAGTGTCGGCGGCGATCGTCAGGTCGCCGACCATCGCCAGATTGCAGCCGCCGGCGATGGCGCCGCCGTTGAGGGCGGTGATGACCGGCTTGTCGCAGTACCAGATGCTGCGGATGACATCGGCATTTCCCTTGGTGTGGTCGTCCCACTCCTCGGTGGTCGCCGGGAGTCCGTCGGCCTCGAGGTCGATGCCCGAGCAGAAGATCCGCGAGCCGGCGGCCGTCAGGACGATGACGCGCGTCTCCTTGTCCGCGCCCGCCGCGGCGACCGCCGCACCGAGCTCGGCGAAGGTCTGCTGCCGCAGTGCATTGTGCTTCTCGGGCCGGTTGATGGTGATCGTGGTGACGCCGTTCTCGCGAGAGACGTTCAGGTCGTCGTAGTGCATGGGTCGTGCTCCGTTCGTCAGCAGGGGAAGGGGGTCAGGCAGAGCGGCCGTCGTGTTCGTCGACGGCCCCGACGAGGCCGACGACATTGCCGAAGACCTGTTCGCCGCGGCCCATGGCCGCGTGGGCCTGCGGCAGCTCGTCGAAGCGGACGGTCCGCCCGAGGCACGGGGAGATCTCACCGGCGCGGACGAGATCGTTGTAGGCCTTCGCCTGCTCGTCATTGGTGCCGTGGCTGCCCTGCAGGCGCTTCTGGCGGGTCCAGTGGTAGCGCAGATCGACCATCGCGTCGTAGCCGCTGGTGCCCGCGCAGATGACCACCATGCCGCCGGACTCGCAGACGAAGACGCTGGTCGGCACGGTCGTGCCGCCGGGGTGCTCGAAGACGATGGCCGGATCCTTGCGCTCACCGGCGATCTCCCAGATGCGCTTGCCGAAGCGGCGCGCCTCGGAAGTCCACTCCTTCTGCCCGGCGCGGTCGTCGACGAGCGGCGGCACGCCCCAGTGGCCGTAGTCGTTCCGGTCGATATAGCCGATCGCGCCGATCTTCTCGGCGTAGCGGCCACGCTCGTCGTCCGAGACGACGGCGACCGCCTGGCCGCCGGCCTGGTTCACCAGCTGGATCGCCTGCGTGCCGAGTCCACCCGAGCCGCCCCACACCAGGACGAGGTCCCCGGGCTGGACCGTATTGCCCTGCCAGCCGTGCAGCATCCGATACGCCGTGGTGCCGACGAGGGTCGGCGCGGCGGCCTCGGCCCACGAGAGGTGGGCGGCCTTCGGCAGCACCTGGTGGGCCTGAACCCGTGCGAACTGGGCGAAGGAGCCGTAGTTCGTGTTGTAGCCCCAGATCTGGGCGCTGGGGGCGATCATCGGATCCTTGCCCGCCGCGATCCACGGATCCTGCTGGTCCCAGTAACCCGGGTGCACGATGACCTCGTCGCCGATCTCGATGCCCTCGACCTCGGAGCCCGTGGCATAGACGATGCCGGAGGCATCCGAGCCGCCGATGTGAAAGTCCTCGGGCTCCCCGGCACGCTGCCGGGCCCCGATCACGTCGACCGGATAGCCGCGGGCGGCCCAGACGTTGTTGTAGTTGACGCCGGCGGCCTTGACGCCGATCAGCACCTCGTGGGGGCCGAGGGCCGGCACAGGGACCTCGGTCTCGACCTGGAAGGCCTGCTCGGGATCGCCGAAGCGTTCCGCCCGAACCACGAGCGCGGTCATGGTGCTGGGAACCTCTCCGGGCTCGGGCAGCTCACCGAGCGGCACTGAGCCGGTGAAGGTCGATACAGGGCTTCGGACGTCGTCCACGGGTTCTCCTCCATTGCCGCACCAGCCTGTGGCGCGTGTCACATCGTTGATCTGGCAATATCAAAGCACGAGTATCACTGGAAGGAAATGTCATCCGCGTTAATTCTTTAGAACAGAACAAATGAGGTTTGACGTGAAACGTTCTGTTAACAACAACATCATCGGTGTAATGTTCTGCTATGCGATACGTTGAGGGGGACGATGCGGCACGGCCGCCCTATCTCGTCGAGTCGGCCGAGAACGCCCTGCGCATCCTGTTATGGCTCCGTAACTCGCCGCGGCTGCGCGTCACGGAGGTCAGCGATCGTCTCGGGGTGGCGCGGTCCACAGCCCACCGGCTCTTGTCGACCCTGACCTATCTGGGGTTCCTGCGGCACGACCCGATCAAGCGGGTCTACCTCCCCGGCGAGGTCCTCGTCGAGATCGCACTCGCGTCGACCGATCATCAGGAACTGAGGCGCGCCAGCATGCCGCACATCGAGAGGCTCGCGAACGCCCAAGGCTGGACGGTCCACCTGTCGGTCCTGGAGGGCACGGACATCCGCTTCATCGACGGGTGCGAAAGTCCCCGGCCGGTGCGGGTCAGCGTCCGGATCGGGTCACGGTCGCCGGCGCACAGCACCAGCAGCGGCAAGGTGCTGCTCGCGGCACTGCCGCCCCATCATCTCGCGACCCTGTACCCGGAGGACCCGCCCAAGGTCACCGAGCACACGATCGCCGACCTCGGTGAGCTCGAGCAGCAGCTCGAGGAGGTGCGCCGTCTCGGATACGCGACCAATCTGGGCGAGAACGAGGTCGGACTGCACGCCGCCTCGGTGCCCATCCACCACGACGGCCGGATCGTCGCGGCGATTGCCGCCGCCCGTCCGACGATGGTCGAGGCACCCAGCGACTTCTCCGAGATCGTCGATCAGCTCCGTGCCACCGCCGCGACGATCGAGGGCCAGCTCGAACGGCAGGCCGATGACGGCGCCCGGCGGTGAGGGCGGTTAGGAGGAGGGAGAACGGTCGCGCTGCACCCGATGCGTGGTGCGGCGCTCCGACCAGAACGAGACCAGCGGGATGCAGGCGAGCAACAGCACACTGACCATGTAGAGCCAGCTCCACCTCTGCCGCAGGGTCAGCCTGGCCACCAGCACCACGAGCACGATGAACAGCAGTCCGTGCAGCTGGTCGATGACCAGGAAGACGCCGGCATTGTCGTGGAAGAAGCCGTGGTCGGTGGCGAGCTTGCCGAGGAAGCCCGCCATCACGAGGATGAGGTTGATGCCGACGATCGTCGCCATCACCTGATAGGCCCGGAGGAGCCCGTCCTTCTGCGACACGGTCGTCTGCGGCTCGGAAGTCACGTCGTCAGCGTATCGCCGCGGTCCAATGCGGAGCGCGCGGTCTCGACGGACTCGCGGCCCATCCGCCACCACATGAAGACGACGAAGCCGCCGAACACCCACCACTGCAATCCGTAGCCGAGATTGCGGCCGCCAGCCGTCCAGGAGACCTCCGGCTCGGGGATGGCCGGTGCGGCGAACCCGGCCGGGACGATCGCCTCGTCCTCGCCGAGGGCGTAGCCGGACCACAGGTCGTAGGGCAGCTCGTTGATGAGGGTCTGCACCCGTACCGAACCGATCGTGCGGGTCTCGGGGTCGAAACGGCCCGCCGGGGTGTCACTCGGCTGGAGGACGCCGTCGAAGGTCACCATTCCCTGGGGGACATCGGGGAAGGACTCCGGCTCCTCGGCCGTCCACCCGCGCACGACGAGCAGGGCCGAGCCGTCGACCATGACCGGCGCGACGAGCCAGCTGCCCTCGCCCTCACCGGCCTGCTCCTGGTCCGTCACCCAGATCTGCTCCTCCGCCGGACGGAACTGGCCCGTGACGGTCACCGGACGGCGCTGCTGCACCGAGGTGAAGACGTCGTCGGGGCCCCAGACCTCGTCGAGGGGAGCGGTCGGTACCTCCTGGACATCGGCGCGCTGCTCGGACTGCCGAGCGTCGTACACGCCCAGCTGCCAGGATCCGGCGACCACGCAGACCGCGATCGCGAGGATCGCGAAGGCGTGCAGCCCGATCATCGACGGCCGGAACCACAGCCGCCAGGTCGAGAGAGGGCGCTCGCCGGTCAAGGTCAGGCCGTGAAGGGCTTGACGCCGGGGTACAGCGGGAAGCGATCGGCCAGGGCGGCGGTCCGCTTGCGCAGCCCGTCGACGTCGACCTCACCGGGCTGGAGCGCCTCGGCGATGATGTCGGCGACCTCACGGAACTCGTCGGTGCCGAAACCGCGGGTCGCCAACGCCGGCGTGCCGACGCGGAGGCCCGAGGTGACCATCGGGGGCCGCGGGTCATTGGGCACCGCGTTGCGGTTGACCGTGATGCCGACGGCGTCGAGGCGGTCCTCGGCCTGCTGTCCGTCGAGCTCGGAGTCACGGAGGTCGACGAGCACGAGGTGGACATCGGTGCCCCCGCTCAGCACCTGGATGCCGGCGGCCTTGGCGTCATCGGCCAGCAGCCGCTCGGCCAGGATGCGCGCGCCGTCGAGCGTGCGCTGCTGGCGGTCGGCGAACTCGGGCTCGAGCGCCATCTTGAAGGCGACGGCCTTGGCGGCGATCACGTGCTCGAGCGGACCGCCCTGCTGCCCGGGGAAGACCGCCGAGCGCATCTTCTTGGCGACCTCCTCGTCATTGGTGAGGATCGCCCCGCCACGCGGACCACCGAGGGTCTTGTGCGTGGTGGTGGTGACCAGGTGCGCGTGGGGGAGCGGGCTGGGGTGCAGACCGGCTGCCACGAGACCGGCGAAGTGCGCCATGTCGACCCACAGCTTGGCACCGACCTCGTCGGCGATCGCGCGGAAGGCGCCGAAGTCGAGCTGGCGCGGGTAAGCGGACCACCCCGCGATGATGACCTTGGGCCGGTGCTCGATCGCGAGAGCGCGGACCTCGTCCATGTCGACCAGGCCCGTCTCGGGCACCACGTGGTACGGGACGACGTGGTAGAGGCGCCCGGAGAAGTTGAGCTTCATGCCGTGCGTGAGGTGGCCGCCGTTGGCGAGGTCGAGACCGAGGATGGTGTCGCCGGCGCTCGCGAGGGCATGGAGCGCGGCCGCATTGGCACTCGCCCCCGAGTGCGGCTGCACATTGGCGTACCGGGCGTCGAAGAGCTCCTTGAGCCGGTCGATCGCGATCTGCTCGACCTGATCGACGAACTCGCAACCCCCGTAGTACCGCTTGCCGGGGTAACCCTCGGCGTACTTGTTGGTGAGCACGCTGCCCTGCGCCTCGAGGGCGGCGACGGGCGCGAAGTTCTCCGAGGCGATCATCTCCAGGGTGCTCTGCTGGCGGTTCAGCTCGGCATCGAGGAGCGAGGCAATCTCGGGATCGAAGTCGACGAGGTGCGCGTCATGGCTCATATCCCTAGAGTATCCGGCCCTGACGACAAGCTCGTCCCGGCATCGGGCTTAGATGCCGTGCTGTTGCGCGAAGACCACGACCTGGGCACGACGTTCGAGTCCCAGCTTGGCGAGGATCGTCGACACGTAGTTCTTGACTGTCTTCTCCGACAACACCATCGCCTCGGCGATCTCCCGGTTGGACGAGCCCTCGCGCAGGTGGACGAAGACGCGTCGTTCCTGATCGCTCAGCTCGGACAGCGGATCCTGCGGCTTCGCACGGAGCCGCTCGAGCACGGCATGTGTGACGGCCGGGTCCAGTAGCGACTGTCCGGCGGCGACCCGCCGCACGGCGTCGATGAGATCGGTTCCGCGTACCTGCTTGAGCAGGAACCCGGCGGCACCAGCGCTGATCGCCTCGAAGAGCGCGTCGTCGTCCTCATAGGAGGTGAGGATCAGCACGGCCACATCGGGCTGTCGGCGACGAATCTCGCGGCAGACCTCGATGCCCGATCCGTCGGGGAGGCGCGCGTCGAGCACCGCGACATCGGGCGCCACCGCCGGGACACGCGCGAGGGCGTCCGCGGCGGTACCGGCCTCGCCGACCACCGTCAGGTCCGGCTCGTCCTCCAAGAGATCGCGAATACCGCGACGCACCACCTCGTGGTCGTCCAACAGGAAGATCCGCGTCGTCTCCACGCCTCCAATCTAGGCCATCGCCGGGTCGCGGGCGGTGACTTACGCACCTCTCAGACCCGGTGGGCGGTGGGTTGCGCACGTCTCAACGCGGTCGAGGGGTGCGTAACCCACCGCGCAGCAACGTCAGGGGTGCGTAAGTCACCGCCCAGCGATCAGGAGAGGCGAGAGACGGGTACGCGCCAGGTCAGCTGGGTGCCGCCGCGGGCCAGCGGGATCACCGCCACCGATCCGTCGCGGGCCTGCGCGCGCTCGCGCAGATTCCGCAGTCCGCTGTCGCGGCGCGGGCGCGCGGAGATGCCACGGCCGTCATCGACCACGCACACGCTCAGCTCGTCCGCGCCGACCCGGATCTCGACGGTGACGTGCTCCGCATGAGCGTGCCGAGCGACATTGGTCAGGCCCTCCCGGACGACCGCGAGCACATGCTGGCCCAATGCCGGGTCCAGGGCCTCGAGATCTCCCTCGATCTCGACCGTCGGCGGGTGCTCGAGGGCCTCGGCGGCCGTCTCGACCACCCGGTGGATCGCGCTGACCAGATCCGTACGGTCGCCGAGCTCGAAGATGGTGCGCCGGATCTCGCGGATCGTGCCGTCGATCTCCTCGATCGCCTCGGCGACCCTCTCGCTCGCGGCCGGATCGTCGATCCGCCGCGAGGAGCGACCCAGGGACAGGCCGGTGGCGAACAACCGCTGGATCACGACATCGTGCAGGTCGCGGGCGATGCGATCGCGATCGGCGTACACCGCGAGCTGCGCGTGCTCCTCACGCGCGTCCAACAGCGCGGCGTAGAGCTGGGCATTGGCGATCGCCACGCCCGCCGCGGCCGCGAGGGCGATCACCAGGCGCTCGTCGGCGACCTCGAAGCCACCGTCCTTGCCGGTGAGGTAGAGATTGCCGTAGACCGCCTCGCCCACGTGCACCGGAACCCCGAGGAAGCTCGTCATCGGCGGATGATGCGGCGGGAACCCCACCGACGACGGATGCTCGCGCAGATCGTCCAGCCGGAGCGGATGCGGGTGATCGATGAGATGACCCAGCAGACCGCGGCCCTCGGGCAGATCACCGATCCGCGCCCGGGTCTCGTCATCGATCCCGTACGTCGTGAAACGCGCCAGCCGGTGTTCGCTGGCAGCCGGATCGATGACGCCCAGCGCGCCGTATCGAGCGCCCGTGACCTCACAGGCTCGTTGGACGATCGACTCGATCAGCTCGTCGAGCTCTCGGCCGGCCGCCAGATCGGTCACCGCCGCGAGCACATGTTCCCACCGCCGCTCGTCCACGGTCTCAGCCTAGAGGCCTGTCACTGCTGTCACGTGGCTCTACCGGCGCCCCGGTACGCGTCTGGGGGTACGACGGCGGACCGCTAGAGGTCCCGATCGGACCGGGACTTTCGTCCCGAGCAGACACATCGCTCGGCCCTGTCAGCACGTCTCGCCGACGAGGAGAGTGGAGGTGTCAGAAGGAAAGGACACATCATGAGCACCACGATCGTCGTCGGAGTCGACGGAAGCCGAGCCGGTGCCGCGGCCCTGCGATGGGCCGCCCACGAGGCCGATCTACGAGGCGCCGAGCTCCACATGGTCCACAGCTGGCAGATCGACGCCGCCGAAGCGATGGGCGGCTACGCGATCCCGTGGCTGGCGATGGAGAACGACGCCCGCGCCAATGCCCAACAGTGGGTCGAGGACGTCATCGGACCGCTCGACCAGGCCGACAGTCCTCGCAAGCTGTCCGTCGTGAGCGGAATGCCGGGGCCGGTGCTCGTCGAGGCATCGCGCGACGCGGCACTGCTCGTCGTCGGCACTCAGGTGCACAAGGGCCTGAGCCGGGTCTTCCAAGGCTCGGTGAGCCACTACTGCCTCACCCACTCCACCACCATCGTCGTCGCCGTCCCGGCTCCCGCCGAGGACGTCGGCAGCTAGATCACCTGCGGAAAGGAAAGGCGATCATCATGAGCACCACCTACCAGCACGATGTCCCGTCCCACACGGACACCACCACGGCCATGCGGCCTGTACACGTCCTCCTCGGACTGGCTCGACTGAGCATGGGGTGGATGTTCCTCTGGGCCTTCCTCGACAAGACCTTCGGCCTCGGCTTCTCCACCGACCGGGCGGACTCCTGGGTCAACGGGGGCAGCCCGACCGCAGGATTCCTGGGTCACGCCACGACCGGACCGCTCGCGGACTTCTATCAGGGCC
This sequence comes from Aeromicrobium sp. YIM 150415, assembly GCF_016918125.1. Lineage (NCBI taxonomy): Bacteria > Bacillati > Actinomycetota > Actinomycetes > Propionibacteriales > Nocardioidaceae > Aeromicrobium > Aeromicrobium sp. YIM 150415. The sequence goes on from NZ_JAERWM010000014.1 coordinate 107,690, forward strand.
TCGGCGGCCAGGCCTGGGTCGACTGGCTCTTCATGATCGGCCTCCTGGGTATCGGGCTGGCGCTCATGCTCGGGATCGGCGTCAACATCGCGTCCGTCTCCGGGGCTGTGATGCTGGTCCTGATGTGGTCGGCGATGCTGTGGCCGGCAACCAACCCGTTCATGGACGAGCACCTCGTCCAGGCGCTGCTGCTGGGAATCCTCGCCCTCACCGCCTCGGGTCGCTATCTCGGACTCGGCCGGATGTGGGAGAACCTCCCGGTCGTCAAGAAGAACCGCTGGCTCGTCTGACGGTCACCGTGAAGGCCCCGGCTCCGGCCGGGGCCTTCCCCTGTGCTCCCCGGGCAACACCGGACGGTGGTTTCGAGCAAGGGCGGCACCGACCACAGAGTGCGTGCTCGTTCACCGCTCCTTATCGCCAGTGCCCGCCTATGCTCGACCCATGGATCCGGTCCAGGCCGCGCGGACCCGCCTCGGCGGGGTGATCTTCTCGCGCGTCGCCGGACCGGAAGGCGCCGGGCGACGCGAACGCATCCACGGTGCCGAAGGGCCGCGCCGGTTCGGGCCGGACGATCCCCTCTGGCGCGTGCACGCCGATGCCGCCATGTTCGTCGGTGGCATCCGTGCCCTCCTGTTGCAGTCCCTGCACCCGCTCGCGATGGCCGCGGTCGACCAGCACTCGGGATTCCGCGGCGATCCCTGGGGTCGGCTGCAACGCACGAGCACCTTCCTCGCCGAGACGACCTTCGGCACGATCCAGGACGCCGATCGTGCCGTGGCCGTGGTGCGCGCGGTCCACCAGCACGTCCGCGGCACGGCGCCGGACGGACGTCCCTATGCCGCGAGCGACCCGGAGCTGCTGCGCTGGGTGCACGTCGCCGAGGTCGATTCCTTCCTGCGCGCCCACGATCGGTACGGCTCCGGCCGTCTCACCACGAAGGAGCGCGACCTGTACGTCGAGCAGGCGGCCGTCACCGGGGAAGCGCTCGGCGCGACCGACGTGCCGCGATCGGTGCGGGAGCTCGACGAGACGCTCGCCGCCTATCGACCGGACCTCGCCTCGACGCCGGCCGCCCGCGCCGCCACGCGCTTCCTCCTGGTCCATCCACCCGTTCCACTGACCCTGCGCGGCCCCTACGGCGCGCTGGCCGCGGCGGCCGTCGGACTGCTCCCTCGCTGGGCGCGTTGGCCGCTGCGGGTGCCCTGGTTGCCCGTCGCCGAGAGCACCGTCGTGCGGGCGACGGGTATCGTCGTCACCTCGACCATCCGCTGGGCGATGACCCCGCCCGAGTCCGCCACGGACCCGGGGTCCGGGCCGCGGTTCGAGGCCGAGCGAGCCTCGACGTGAGGAATCGTCCGGAGCGCGACACAATGGTGGTCTTCCCGTATCCCATAAGGAGTGAACGACCGTGAAGAAGCTGACCTTGCTGGCGGCCGCCGCCGTCGGCTACGTGCTCGGCACGAAGGCCGGGCGGGAGCGCTACGAGCAGATCAAGGCGCAGGCCGACAAGCTGTGGAACTCCGAGCCCGTGCAGAGCACGGTCGACACCGTGCAGCACAAGGCGGCCGATGTCGCCGCCGAGGCGGGCCACAAGGCTGCCGATGTGGCGAGCGATGTCACGGACAAGGTGTCGGAGCGGGCGAACGAGGCCGCCAGCGCGATGACCGCGAAGGTCAAGAGCGCCGCCGACTTCGCTGCCGAGGAGGAGGCCGATGCCAGCGCCGCTAAGGCGAATGAGGCCTGGAACCGTTCCGACGACCTCGCTGAGGAGTCCCAGCGACTGACCGACCGCGCGGATGCGAACGAGGCCTTCGGCGATCAGGCCGACGACGAGGCTCGCCAGCAGTCCAATGAGGCCCAGGCTCTCGCCGACGACCTGGCAGCCGCGGCCCAGGCCCTCGACGATCGGGCCGATGCCACCGCCGCGTACACCAAGGACGCGATCGACGAGCAGCTCGAGGAGACGATCTCCGACGAGCCGCGTCCCGGTTCCACGTCCTGACCTGAGAGTCCCCCGACGCCGCCGTCTCCTCTGGGGACGGCGGCGTCGTCGTACCGGTACGCTCCGGTCATGCGTGAGGAGACCCGCACTCCGGTGATCGCCGGTCTCGTCACGGCGGCGGTCGGCTTCACCAGCTCGTTCGCCGTGGTGCTCGCGGGGCTCGCGGCCGTGGGGGCGTCCCCGGCCCAGGCGGCGTCCGGGCTGCTGGCTCTGTGCGTGACGCAGGGGATCAGCGCCATCCTTCTCGCGCGCCGCTATCGGATTCCGGTCACGACCGCCTGGTCCACCCCGGGTGCCGCGCTGCTCGCCTCGACCGGGGCGGTCGCCGGGGGTTGGCGGGCCGCGGTCGGCGCCTTCCTCATCGTCGGCCTCCTCATCGTGGCCACCGCGGCGTTCCGGCCGCTGGCCGATCTCGTGCGGGCCATTCCGGCGTCGATCGCGCAGGCGATGCTGGCGGGCGTGCTCGTGCCGCTGTGTCTTGTGCCGGTCACCGCGACGGCGGCCGAGCCGTGGCTCGTCGGGCCCGTCGTCCTCGTCTGGCTCGTCATCATGATCCTCGCTCCCCGCTGGGCGGCGCCGGCGGCGCTCCTCACGGCGGTGGCGCTCGCCATCGCCTTCGCCGAGCAGCCACTCGGGGGAGCGCTCTGGCCCTCGGTGAGGTGGACGATGCCCGCGTTCTCCACCGAGGCTCTCGTCAGCATCGCGGTGCCGCTGTACCTGGTCACGATGGCCGCCCAGAACGTGCCCGGCGCCGCCGTGCTCACCGGTTTCGGCTACGTGCCGCCGTGGCGCGCGAGCCTGATCGTGACCGGCGTCGGCACCGTCGTGGGGGCACCGGCCGGAGGGCACGCGATCAACCTCGCCGCGATCAGCGCGGCGCTCTCGGCGTCGCCGGAAGCAGGTCGGGATCCATCGCGTCGCTGGATCGCCGCGACGACGATGGGGGTGGCCTATCTCGTGATCGCCCCGTTCGCCGCCCTGCTCACCGCGGTGGTGGTGGCGGCCCCCGCCGATCTCGTCGCGGCCGCCGCCGGTCTGGCGCTACTGGCCACCCTGGCGGGCTCGTTGCGAACGGCGCTGATGGGAGACGACCGCCTCGAGCCGGCGGTGATCACCTTCCTCGTCGCCGCGTCGGGGGTGAGCCTGGCGGGTGTCGGCGCGGCCTTCTGGGCGCTGGCCGCCGGGATCATCGTCCATCTGGCGCTGCGGCTCCGTCGCTGAGCGGGTGTTCGATCGGGATATCGCGATACTCCCGCAGTATCGCGAAATCCCGATCATTCTCCGGAGATCTCCATGACTCGGCGACAGGCACGCCTGCGGGCTCCCGGCGAGATCGGCCTCGCCATCCAGCCGGCGCGGATGGCTCGCGGGATGACACAACACGATCTCGCCGACGATCTCGGACTCACTCAGAGCACGATCAGCGCCATCGAGAGTGGTGGCTCGACCATCGACCTGCGACGGATCCTCGACCTGGCGCGCCTGACCGGTATCGAACTCACGGCGACCTGGGAGGACTCGCCGTTGAGCTCCACGACCACATCATCGGGACCCTCGAAGGAGATGCTCGGGCCTTCGACTTCCTTCCGACGGCGAGTGGCATCGAGCGATTCGGGGCCAAGAGCCTGGTCGAGGGTGCATTCCCTCAGCTGCGAGAGCAGATCCTCGGTTTCATCGCGGCTCTTCGTTGAGACCGTCGTGGAGGAGGGCGTCCTCGAGTTCCTCCTCCGATCGGACGGGGATCGCGAGGGCGCACAGGGTCGCGAGGGCGAAGGCACCGGCGAGGGCAAGGAAACCGATCGTGTAACCGGCCTCGACGGGCAGCCCGTCCGGTGTGGCGTGCGCGGTGACGATACCGGCCATGACAGCCGATCCGACCGCACCGCCGATCGTGCGGATGTTCGCATTCATGCCCGAGGCGATACCGGTCTGATCCGCGGGCACAGCGCCGACGATCAGGGCGGCCAGGCAGGCGAAGGCCAGGCCGATGCCGAGACCCGCGAGTCCGTTGGCGACCAGCATCTGCCAACGCTCGCCGTGCCACAGCCCCTGCATGAGCAGTCCCCCGCAGGCGATGGCCGAGCCTCCGGCCACCACGGCCTTGGGACCGATCCGATCGGCGATACGGGACGCGACGACGCCGGCGACGAAGGTCATCACGGCCGCCGGGAGCATCAACAGACCCGACTCGGTCACGCTCGCCCCGAAGCCGTATCCGGCGGACTGGGGCGTCTGATTGAACTGCGGCGTGAAACCGAAGCTCGCGTACATTCCCATGCCGACGAGCAGAGCGACCAGGTTGGTGGTCCACACCGCCGTGCGTCGCATCATGCGCATGTCGACGAGCGGCACCCGCACCCGCGTCTCGGTCAGCGCCCAGCAGAGTCCGAGGAGGACGGCGCCGGCGAATAGCGCGATGACGGTGACCGACGACCACCCCCATTGCCCTCCCTGGCTGACCGCGAGGAGCAGGCACACGAGCCACGCTGACAGCAGCAGCGCCGAGACCAAGCTGACCCGCCCCGGGCGGCGGACCGGCGACGGGGGAACGACGAAGACGGCGATGAACGCTGTCACACCGGTCACCGCGCAGGGCAGCCAGAACAGCCAGGCATAGCCCAGGTAGTCGACCAGGGGACCCGCGACGACGATGCCGATCCCCATGCCCACCGCCATCAATGAGGAGGTCACGCTGATGGCGCCGGCGACCTTCCGCTCCGGGAACTCGTCGCGGATGATGCCGAAGGAGATGGGCAGCACTCCGCCGCCGATGCCCTGGATCACCCGGGCCGCGATCATGACCTCGATCGTGGGGGCGAGTGCTGCCACGAGCGATCCGAGAGCGAGCGAGCCGACGGAGAAGACGAGCATCTTCTCCTTGCCGACCGCATCACCGAGCCGCCCGACGATCGGTGTCGCCACGGAAGCCGAGAGGAGATACGCGGTGAGGACCCAGGTCGAGGTCGCCTGAGTGGTGGAGAAGTGGTCCTGGATCTGCGCGATCACCGGGATCGTCATCGACTGCACGAGCGAGAACGAGACGGTGGCCGCCGCGAGGACGGCGAAGGTGACCCGGTAGGTGGCCCGGTCTGCCTTGCGCTTCGAGCTTCGGCGGACCACGGAAGGCAAGATTACCTGCGCAGTCACCTCGCGATGTCGTCCGCACCCGTACAAGGACCGAATCTGGGATCATCGAAGCATGTCATCCGGGGGAGAGTCCAGCGCGCGTCGTGCGATCCGGCTCGCCCTGCGCGTGCTGGCGGGTGTGGTCGCAGGAGTGACCGGAATCGCCTTCGTCCTGTTCGCCTTCCTGACGCTCAGCAGCCTGTTCGGCCCCGCTTCGCGGGATCCTCATGGTTACGCGATGATCTTCGGCGTCATCATGGTGTTTCCTGCCGGTCTGCTCTCGGCCGTGTTCGTCCCCTTCGCCTTCCCCCCGGCCCGCCGACCGGTGGTCGCCCGGATCGCCATGACCAGCTTCGTGATCCTCTGCGTCCTCCTCGTGACCACCTGGTTCCTCGCCTGACCGACGAGCCCGCCGCGCAGGGTGTGCTCCGACGGCAGCGGAACGACGAGATACAGTGTGAGCTGGTTGTGCAGTCGAGCCCCGGAAGCGAGGTGAGGGTAATGAACAGTGACAGTTCCAGTCATCGATCGAGCACCACGCCCTCCCTGCTCGGTGGCTCCCTCCTCCTGGTCTGAGCCTGAGCTCTCGCGGGCGTGGTGATCCATGCCGTGCCGTCCTTTCCGGATCGGCAGGGTCGCCACTTCCTGGAAAGGCCAGTCTCATGAGCACCACCCCGATCGTTGACCTCGACGCCATGCTTGACACGATCCAGGACTGGATCGACAGCGGGGATCTCGCGGCAGTAGTGGATGCCGTCGCTCCCACGACCCCGGAGCAGCTGACCGCACTGTTCGAGCGGCTTCCGCTGAAGCAGCGTGCCGTCGTGTACCGGCTCCTCCCGAAAGAACGCTCGATCGACGTGTTCGAGCGGCTCTCGCCGGGTCTTCAGAGCGACCTGATCCGGGGATTGCAGGACTCGGAGGTCGCATCGATCTTCGCCGACCTCGACCCGGACGACCGGGTCTGGCTCCTCGACGAGCTTCCCGCCGCGGTGACCCCGAGACTGCTGCAGGGTCTCTCCGAGAGGGAGCGACAGCTCACCGCGGATGTGCTCGGCTACCCCAAGAGCTCGGTGGGACGGCGGATGACACCGGAGTATGTCTCGACCCGCGCCGAATCCACGGTGGCCGATGCGCTCCGCCGGGTGCATGCGCGGCTGGATGAGGCGGAGACGGTGTACACCCTGCCTGTCCTGGATGGAAGCCGTCACGTCGTCGGGATCGTCAGCCTCCGCGATCTCCTGCGAGCCAACCGGGAGACGGTCGTCATGAACATCATGCAGCCGGCCCAGGTCGTGACCGCCTACAAGGATGCGGAGGTGGCGGCTCGTATCTGCACCGGAATGCGGCTGCTCGCGGTTCCTGTCGTGGACAAGGAGGCACGACTCGTCGGGATGCTCACCATCGACGACGCGGTCAAGATCCTCGAGCTCGAAGAGACCGAGGACGCCGCGCGTCAGGGCGGCGTCGAGCCGTTGCGCCGGCCGTACTTCGCGACGCCCATCCATTCGCTGGTGTCCTCGCGGATCGTCTGGCTCCTGGTGCTGGCGATCGGAGCGACGCTGACCGTGCAGGTGTTGTCCGTCTTCGAGGCGACGCTGGAGCAGGTCACCGTGCTGGCACTCTTCGTGCCGCTCCTGATCGGCACGGGTGGCAATACGGGCAACCAGGCGGCGACAACGGTCACCCGTGCCCTCGCGCTCGGCGATGTGCAGCCTCGCGACCTCGGTCGTGTCCTGTCTCGTGAGCTCGGTGTGGGAGTCGCTCTCGGATCGCTCCTCGGTGTGCTGGGCGGAGCGATCACCGCGGCGATCTACGAGCCGAGGATCGGCCTGGTGATCGGCTTCACGCTGCTCGCGGTGTGTTCGATGGCAGCGACGATCGGGGGGATCATGCCGATGGTCGCCCGTGCGCTCCGGGTGGACCCGGCGGTCTTCTCCAACCCGTTCATCACCACCTTCGTCGACGCGTCCGGTCTGGTGATCTACTTCCTCATCGCACGAACGGTCCTGCAGATCTGAGTCTCCCGCGGTACCGGCCCTCTGGCGGGTCACGCGCGGCGGGATGCTGACGGCCTCCGTGACCAGGCCGTCGCCGAGAAGATCCTCGAGGGCTCAGACCGGGTCCGCCTCATCGAGGTCACCCGCAAGGTCGTCGCGCACTCGTTCAGGGCCACGAGGTCGACACCGGCCTCGCCGCGCTCGTGCGGGGGCGCCCGCGCACCCCCCCGCCCAACCGCGATCACGCCCCGGCGGGGGGGGGGTTGGGGTAGCCCGCGGGGGGC
>NZ_JAERWM010000015.1:0-149607 GCF_016918125.1 Aeromicrobium sp. YIM 150415
GCGCCCGCGCCCCCCCCCCCCCCCCCCCCGCCCCCCCCCCCGCGCCCCCCCCCCCCCCCGCCGCCCCCGCCCCCGCCCCCCCCCCCACCCCCGCGCCCTACGGCGATCACGCACGGTCGTGGAGGGTGATCTGGTAGCCGTCGGGGTCCGCGAAGGCGAAGGTCCGCCCGAAGGGGCCGTCGAAGGGGTCGGCCACGATGGTGTGGCCGTCGGCGGCGAGGGCATCGTGAATCGCCTGCGTATCGGTGGCGTGGAGCCATATCGCCGTGCCGATACCCGGCTGGTCGACCGAGGCGATGTCGGTGCCGGGGATGATGTCACGGAGGGCGAACGCGATCGGTGTCGTCTCGAAGACGACCGCATGCGGGGGCCCGGCTGGGGAGCGGACGAGGCCGAGGTAGTGCTCGTAGAACGCCTGCGATGCGGCGAGGTCGCGCACCTGAAGGGACAGGAAGTCGGGGCCGGTGACAGGCATGTGGTGCCCTTTCTTTTCATGTCAGTTTTCTGACACGAGGACTCTATGTCAGAATACTGACATGAGTCAAGACGGTGCAGGGATCGACCTCGACACCTCGGTCGGCTACCTCCTCAAGGAAGCATCGAGCGCTCTTCGCCTGGCGATGGAGGAAGCGCTGCGGCCCTTCGAGATGAGCATCACGCACTACTCCTGTCTCGAACTGCTGGCACAGCGACCGGGATCGTCGAATTCCGAGCTCGCGCGCGGAGCCTTCGTCACCCGGCAATCGATGAACGTGCTGCTGAAAGCTCTGGAACGGGACGGCTTCGTGACCAGGCTCGCGGAGGCGCCCGTGGGGAAGGCCTTGCCCACTCGGCTCACCGATCGCGGGAGACGACGTCTCGAGGAGGCATCGGCGGCCGTCCGCTCGGTCGAGATGAGGATGCTCGCCGGCCTGAGCGAGACAGAGCAGTCAGAAGCGCTCCGCATCCTACGCAGCATGGTTCGCTCCCTACGCCACGACGCCACCGCGGTGTAGCCGTCCGTGGAGCCGGATCAGCGTGCGGAGTCGCTGTGCCACGCCATACCGAGCGCGAAGAGGCCATCGACGCCGTAGTGGTCCATCGCGAGCGCTACCCTCCGCCGTGCCGTGCGCTCGGAGATACCGAGTGTGCGGGCAGCCGACTCGATCGTGACACCGCCAGCCAGGAGCGGCAGCAGCGCGCGCCAATCGTTCTCGGGCGAAGGGAACGGTTGCGAGTGCTGCCAGACCGTATCGAAGTAGTGAGCGGCGAGCCTGGCGATCGGCGGCGCGGTGACGAGCAGAACGCGCTCGAAGGTGTCCTGATCGCTCGAGGTCGGCAGGGCGAGCGTGTCGTCGTGGAGCACGAACCATTCGGACGTCGATCGTGCGATGCGGATCTGGGTACTCGGTGCGATGAGGGCCCCGACGCGCTCCGCACCAGCTTCAGCGAGAGTCGATCCCGGCAGGAGGCACCGTACGTCGAGCGAGTGCTCGCTCATGAACGAGTCGGCGAGCGCGACATCCGGCACGCGGAACGATTCGATGAGCTCGAGTCCGTTCGTCATGATGCGGATCTTTCCGGGAATCTCCCACCCGAACCGGCCGCTCCACAGTTCCTGCAGCACGTGCGGACCCTGGAGCACCTCGACGGGGTACTCGCCGCCGCTTTTCTGGCGCCCGATGGCCCAATCGTTGAGCAGTTGGGGCATGGTGTCGAGCCGGTCCCGGATGCTCTCTCCCGCGCCCACGATGCTCTGCAGCTGCGCGTCGACCACCGAGCGCAGGTGGTCAACGGGTGAGCGCGCCAGCAGACGATCACCCTCGCGGGCGATTCGACCCTCGGATGCGAGAGAGGAGGTCGCCGCGGCGATCTCGGCCGGATCGGCCCCGGTGCTCGCGGCGATCTCGTCCACGTCCGTCGCGCCTCGCAGGATCGCGCTGAGCACACCCGCAACGATGTCATCTTCCTGCCGTGTCATCTATCTGACCCACAATCTGGCATTTTCCTGTCTATCGTTGAAGCATAGTCGGTGGAGGGCGCCGGTCGACGATGCGCGCCACGCGCGAGACAGGGGAGCAGCATGCGACGAAGCACCAGGGTGACGTTCGGGCTGCTTGCCGCGCTGGTGATCTCGTTGCCCCTCGCGGCAACCCCGGTCTTCGCCGCCGACACGACGGTGACGGACCTCGGTGGGCTGAAAGCCGCGGTCGATGGCGACGCGGGCTGCGAAGCCGGAGACACCGCCACGCTCGGGGCGGATATCGACGTCGCGCCTCAGCTCGCTGAGGGTCAGGTGCGGATCTCGTGCGATGTCGTCATCGACCTGAACGGGCATCGTCTCGCACCTCATTCGATGAGCATCGCCCCTGGTGCGCAGGTAACCATCACCGACACCGCGACCGGAGGCGTGCTCGACATCGATACGGCGCGGAGCCCGGATGGCGGATCGGTCGCGGGCATCGGCATCGAATCCGCCGGCACCGGCCTCGTGATCGAAGGCAATGCCCGGGCAACCGTGAGCTCGACGAACTGGCCCGCGATCGGCTCAGGATGCACGGGCTGCGGCTACGGCGCCATCGTGATTCGCGGCGCCGCCACTGTTGAGGCTTCCGCCGACGCGCAGTACTCGGCGGCTATCGGCGGTGGCTCAGGCAGCGGAAATGGCACCGTGACGATCGGCGGCAATGCGGCCGTCACGGCCACCGTCACCTCGGGGACCGGTGCATGGGGCGCCGCGATCGGCGATGGTTTCTCCGGGCGCGGTACCACCGTCACGATCACGGACTCCGCTCATGTCGTCGCGACTGCGCACGACGGCTCCGGTATCGGGGCGGGGAGCGACGGTACTGGCCGGAGCACGGTCGTGATCGACGGCAATGCGGTGGTCGAGGCCTCCGCGAGCGGCATCGGTGCGGGCATAGGAAGCGGCGACGGCAGTTCTGGAAGCGATGTGGCTATTCGCGGTGCGGCGCGTACGACCGGCGTCAGCAAGTACGCAGCCGGTATCGGCGGTGGCGGTGACCGCAGCGGCGTGGTCATCGAGGGGTCTGCGATGGTGAGCGGCGAATCCGAAGAAGGTGCGGGCATCGGCTCCGGGTGGCTGTTCACTTCCGCCGGTCACACTGCGGTGAGCATCGCGGGCGACGCGCAGGTGACGGGAAGCTCCAGCAACGGTGGTGCGGGTATCGGTGCCGGAAGCAATGGCGGAGGATCGGTCGACGTGACGATCGACGGCGCCGCTCAGGTCGTCGCATTCTCCCGGCTCGGAGCGGCGGTCGGCCACGGCATCCCCGGCGAGGCGGTGCCCACCGAGACCTCGACGGTTGCTCTCGGTGATGGTGCGACGCTGATCGCGGATGCCCCCTACTCAGAGGGGAATGCAGTGGGTACGACGACCAACGCGGACACTGCGCCGCACGAGATCCAGATCGACGGAAAACTGCGGATCAGTGACGGTTCGCGGCTCCACGTGCCCGCGGCGACCTCGCTGAGTGTCGGAGCCGACGGTGCGATCCTCGGTGAGCCAGACAATGCAGTGACCGCCCGGCTCACCGGTCCCGGGGTCGTGCAGAATCAGGGCGTCATCGCCCTCACCCGGCCGGACGCGCCGCACCTGGTCGAGGGCAACTCCTACCTCGTGCGATTCCAGCGCCTCGGTGCACCCATGCTCGACGATGTGTGGGTGTACGCGCCGAGCTTCGACACCGGCTACCGGGACTTCCCCGCGCTGTCGACGGGTGCCGTGTGGAACACGCTGCCGACCGGTCAGGGCGTGGCGGTCGAGGACTCAACCGCGCTCGCGCCGCTCGCCGTCGAGCAGACCGTTGACGGGAACCAGGTGCAGCACGTCGTCGCCTTCGAGGTATCGGTCACCGTGCCGTCGACGGTGACGGCGACTGCCGTGCGCACTCCCGTCACGGTCGGCGGAGCACCCGTGCTCGACGTGCGCGTCGGGGCGTTCGGCGGTTTGACCCACACCGGCGGCCTCGAGGTCTACATCGGAGACACGTCGGGCGATCCCGTCGCGACAGGCGAGATCGAGCATGACGGAACGGCCTCGATCGAGGTGCCCGGCCTCGGTGTCGGCTCCCATGAGCTCATCGTCCGCTACCTCGGCAACGACGTCGTCGACCCCAGCGACTCCGATCCCGTCGAGGTCGAGGTGCTGCGGGCCGGAAGCACCGTATCGGTCAGCGGCCCGAACGAGGCGACGGTCGGTGACACGATCGAGTGGAGCGCCACCGTGACGAGTACCGAGTCGAGCGATGCCGAGGCGGATTCAGACTGGGGCGGTGTCGTGCCCACCGGCGATGTGCAGGTGCTGGTGGACGGGATGCCCTATGGCGATCCCGTGCCGCTCACGGAACCGGACGAGCAGCAGGGTGAGGCCTCGACGGGAGATGTCTCCCTCGTGCTCGATGGGGATCCCGGAGAGTACACGGTCGAGGTCGTCTACACGGGCGATGAGAACGTGACATCGTCTCGGACCAGCCATGGCCTGCGCCTCACCAGCGGTGACGATGGCGGCGGTGGCACCGACGACCATGATCGTGGCACCGGCAACGATCGTGATGGTGGCACAGGAGACAGGCCTGGCAGGGCCGGCGAGCCGCGCGCCCTCCCCGCAACCGGATCGGACACCTCGCCCTGGCTCTTGCTCGGTCTGGGCGCGATGGCGATCCTGGGCGGCGCGGCGGCGCTCATCTCCGTGCGGCGACGAGATGGAGTCCCAGCTCAGTAGAAGAACAGACCGTGATGGAGTCCGCGATCGGGTTGTCGACGACCAGGTCATCGAGGACGAGCGGGTACCTCCCGGTGCGGCTCCCTGGTGCGCAAGGTGCGGCGGGACTCCTGACCGGCCTGGGGAGCGGACGAGGCCGAGGTACTGCTCGTAGAACGCCTGCGATGCGGCGAGGTACTGCACCTGGAGGGACAACCGGTCTGAGCGAGCTACTCGCGGTCGTCCTCGGCGAGGATCTGCACGCTGCGAACACCGTCGATACGGGTCAGCACGTCGACGAGTCGGCCATCGTCCGAAGGCCCGTTGAGTTCCACTGTCAACGCCGCCGTTCCCCGGGATGCGCCATGCGACTCGACCCGACTCACCGTCCACCCGCCGGAGGTCAGTCGGGGCAACACCTCCCGCAACAACCCGCGGCCGTCCTCGTAGACCACCTCGATCTGGATCTGAGAATCCCGGGATCCCGGTAACCGATGAGTGAGGGCCGTGAAACCGTAGACCACGAGGAAATGCAGTGCGGTGACCACCAGCGCGAGCACCCACAGACCAGCCGCTGCCGCCATGCCGATCGCCGCCGTCTCCCACACCGAGGCGGCCGTGGTGAGGCCGCTGACCCGTCCTCGTCGGGTGAGGATCAGACCCGCGCCGAGGAATCCGAGGCCGGAGACGATCTGCGCCGCGACTCGCGACGGGTCGAGCACGACCTGGTCACCGAGGACGTTCATGAAGCCGTACTTGCTGACCAGGAGGAACAGCGCCGACGCCGTGCCAACGATCGCCTGCGTCCGCAGCCCGGCGCTCTTTCCCCGGAGCTGGCGCTCCAGGCCGATCAGGCTGCTCAGCACGAAGGCCAGCACCAGCTCGCCCACCTGCAGCCAGCCCTGACCGTCGGATATCGAGACCGAAGACATCATGACCACTACGATCTTATGCCCGGCACACAGCTTCTCACCTTCTACGCGAGGTGGACGCTGGTGAACTCACACCGAATACCCAACGTCGCCTGGCCCAGCCGCACACGCCTGAACCGCGACATCGCCATCCGTCGCGCGGCGCGACCAGCCCCGCGGTTGTCGTCATCGACACCGACCGCTGGGACCAGCTCAACGGACTCCTCCACGACGAGCGCATCGCCCTTCACGCCCGCATCGGCGGCCCGTTCACCCTCGCGGGCCGAGTCCGACTCCGGTTCCACGGTTGAGAAAGGCCCGCGACCATGACCGCCGAGCTCCCGACCCGGTCAAGGCATCGATTCGACTGGGAGTACCGGCCCCCATCGTCTGAAGCGGCGTCCGTCAGGAGGCGAAGTCGGGCGCGGCTCCGGTCAGCTGGAAGGCGATCGCCAGCAGAGCGATGACCGGCAGCGGCAGGATCCACGGCCAGGCGGCTCGTGGACGTCGCGAACGGCCAGACCGCCAGGTGGTCATCGCCAACACCACCACCAGGACACCGCAGCACAAAAGCACCGTCTGAGTTCCCGGAGTGGTCCGCCAGATCACCGAGAGCACCTGGGGATCGTAGGTATCGAACCGTTCGGCGAATCGCTCAACACGTGGGCCAAGACCAGGATTCCAGCGTGGATGAATCGAGGCCATCATGACCGACAGGACCCCCAGAACACCTGCCACACAGAATACGGTGATCGAAGCGCCTCGTCGACGGCGTCGGGTGATGCCCGCGACGAAGAGAAGATAGGCCGTGCATGGGATGGCGACCTGCACCACCGTAAGAACCGCGAAGATCGTGAACGCCGCAGAGCTCCAGCTGTAAGGGCGCTCAACGACCCAACCAGCCTGGTGCGCTATGGACGAAGCGACCTCGACCAGCAGGGGCTTGTAGACAAACTCATTGAACGGGATGCCGATCACGGCAATGGCCCCTACGCCACCGAAGATCCAGGCGAACATCGTCGCCGGTTGAGGCTGCTGTAGAGGTGGCACATCCCTATGACGGGACCGTCCTTGCGGCGGCGGAGGAGACGGCAATCGGTCTGGGGGCTGAGTGCTCATTACTCGTCAACGGTACTGGAGGGCTCACCCGAGGACGTCGGATGCGCCTGGCTCTTGTGCACTCGTCAACGGTTCTCCCAGATCGCGCCTGAGCTGCGAGCCCCGCGATCACGCGGGCAAGGTTCGAACATTCAACTTTGAGTGGAATCTGGTCGACCCAATCGGAACACCCAGCGTCGACTGGAACACCATATTTCCACATGGGAACAGGTAGAACAGGAAGAAACATCTGAGCCGAACGGGCCCGCACAAGCCGATCGGGATGTTATGACGAACCCTGGTAGACGTACTCGAACACCGCTGACCGAGAAGGAAGGAGACGCTATTCGAACTGCCCGGGATCGAGGGGAGAGCGTCATGTCGATCACGGAGCGCTTCAACGTCCATCGGGTGACCGTGTGGGAGTGCACGCGGCATCCGCCATGATAGACCGCTATCGATCATCAGACCGTCATGCGTCCTCGGGTGTGGCTTCCGACCGGTCGATGGTGTCGGCGATCATGGCGGCGATCTCTTCTAACGAGTTCTCCTCGGTCGAGAGCCCGGCGCGGGACGCAAGGAGCGGACTCTCATCATTCAGTTCATCGAATGAAAGACCATGAAGGACCGGAATGACCCGGTTCGTGCGGAGCAGCGCGGCGAGCTCCTTGTCTGCGATTCCTTCGTTCCGCAGTGACTGGATCATGTTGGGCGTAACCAGCACAACCCCCAGCTTCGAGTCTCGTAGGCCTTGGTCGATCCGGCGTGTGAGCGCTTCTCCAAGCCGAACATCCTTCTCGCTGAACCAGACAGAGGCGCCGAAGCTCTCGAGGTGATCGTGTAGCTCCCTGGCAGACTCGTTCCGGTCCGGCCATGCGTGGCAGAGAAACACATCCCGCAGGTCGGGCTTTCGCTCATGGAGCTCGCGGAGGGCGTCGCTAGTTGGTTCGAGATGACGAACCTGGTCTGGCGTGTAGTCGACAACCGGGCGCGATCGGGTTGCGTTGGACCGGAGCCGTGACTGCAGCTGACGAAGCTCGCGGTCGGAGCGCTTGGCCTGGCGATCAAGATCGTTGGCCGCGCTCTTGAGCTTGCGGCCGGCCTGCTCGAGCTTTCGGAGGTCGTTTTGGAGCTTCGCCTGCGAGGGCATCCGGGGAACTCTCGGCACGACGCTTCCTTCCTACGGCGGCTGTCGCATCCAGTATCCCATCGACGACCGACAACGCCGCTGTCGGCAGGGCGAGTTACGTCCGCAACGCGCTGCGACTCACCAGCGAGTCACGCAAGTGCAGCAACATCAATCCCAGCGCCTGTGCACATCCGCTCAAAGTGCTCGCTGTCAACTGCGCGCAGGAACTCCATACACCGGCGGATCTGCCCATGGACGGCGCGGGCGTCAAGCACGTCGATGCTCTCGTTCCCCTCGCCGTGTGAGAAGCGATTGCAGAAGTCATATACGTCGCGGTAAGGTTCGCCTTCCTGAGACTCCACCAACGCTTCGAGTTGTTGAAGGAAGTCGGTGCGGTGGGGCGCCTTGTAGCTGGCGAAGACCTCCAGGACGCGGCGAGCGGCGTTCGGTAGTAGGAAGAGGCGTTCGTGGTCCTCGGAGTCAGCGATGCCGGCCATCACCATCGAGAAGAGATAGGCATACTCCGATGTGTTGTGGAGCAGGACGCGTGGAAGTCTACCGACACGAGAGCGGCGCTCGCCGTCAACCGAGGCCGCGTACATCTCTAGGAACGAGACCTTCGGGAAGCGAATCTCGTCGGCATCGTTCTTCTTGATCTGACTCATCGACTTGCCCCAGACGTTCTTGTGGGACTTGATGAATAGTCGCAGCAAGCTGAAATCGTGGGTCAGGATGATGTACTGACCGAAGCCCTTGAGCGTGTCGATCAGCCACTGATGGGTCGCGAAGAGAGCTTCCCGGTCGAGCGAGCTGGACGGATCGTCGATCACTACGATTCGCTGCGACCGGTCACCGCCAGGAGTCTGCTCGTCTTCCAGCTTCCGCAGGAAGTACAGCAACGACAAGGTCGTCCGCTCACCATCGCTGAGATCCGTACCGGGCCCGTTCCCGCGACGGCAGGCATACGACTTGCCGTCTGACGTGACTGCAACGCTGAGGTGATCCTTGCCGTAAACGCGAGCCAGGTCACGGGTCAGAGTGTCAGCCATGTCCTTCGTGGTGAACTGTGCCTGACGCACCTCATCCAGACGTCGTTCGGCCAGGTTTGCGGCATCCTTGGCGGTCTGACTCTTGGCTGCCAGCTCCTTCGCCTGTTTTTCAAGCGCTCGGAAGGCTTCGCTTTGGGATCCGACGAGATGGTCCAGAACCGTCTGCTTGCGCTCCGCGGTGACCTCTGCGTGACGTCGAGCCCGGTCGTTGTGCTCCGTGACAGCCTGGGCAAGCAGTGTGGCGGATGGAGTCGTGTTGAGCGAAGCCCATTCTGGGACACTGGGGGTGGCGCTGGGGTCCGCGATCTTGTCGTTGAGCGCCTCTTCAACGGCCACAAGCACGACAACGCGATCATCCACATCGGTCTTGGCTCGCTCCACAGCCCCCTCGTAGACCGACTGAAGTTCGCTCGCCAAGCTCGCCGCGGCCGGCAGAGCCGCATGCCAGGCGACAAGTTCTTTCTTCTCGCCCACGACAGCTTCCAGCAGCTTCTTCGCCTTGCTGCGGATCTGGAGCCAGCTCTCATCGAAATGGCGAGCCAACTGATCACGACGATTGCCGCTGATCTCCCCGGCGCAGAACAGACAGTGATTGAGGCCTTCGTGCAGTATGAGACCTTGCTCAACCCATGTCTGAGCCGCCGGGTTGCCTTCTAGTGCTTTGATAGCAAATCGAGTGGGCGTCTCGGCCAACGTCTCGGGCAGACTGACCAGGAGGCTGGCGATGCCACTGGGCGGAGCGACGATCTCCGGCACGGGTGACGGCGCAGCCTCTCCAAGCCGTTTGAGGGCCTCAGCGTGCGCGTTGCTATCTGGAAAATCTCCCTTGTACTTGCGCAGGTCATCCTGGACTTTCGGCACGGAGTAGCGGTTCTTCGTGAAGTGGCTGTAGTCAAACTCCTTGAGCTCAGACACGATGCGGTCCTGGAGGCCGCGAGCCAGCTTCTCGACCTTGTCATCGGCGGCTTTCTGCTGCTTGGCGGCCTCCGCGGCCTCGTCTCGAAGCTCGCCGATCTCCTCGACGAGTCGGTGTTCCTCCTCCTTCGCATCGATAGCTTCTTTGCCAAGGGTCACGATAGCCGTGGCACCAGCACCGTCGAGGAAAGCAGACAGGTTGGCCTCAACCCACTTGCGGGTGAACACCGCCATGGACGTCAAGGGACTTGCACCACCCACCTTGATGTTGTTGCGGTTCTTTTGTTCGTCCTCCCAGACCACGCCCGTGGCGCAGCCTCCCTCGGCAAGGCTGAGAAGAAGTTCAGACAGCGTCGATTTGCCGCTTCCGTTGTGGCCGTACACGACTGTGCGGCCACCCAACGGAAGATCGTCCGGCCAAAAGCCCCGGTAGAGAGCGCGCCAGGAATCCTTCAAATCAAGTCGGCGGAGCATATTCATACTGCTTCGGCTCACGCGAACACAACGTCACGAACCGCCTGCCGCCGATCGAGGTAGCCGAGCTGGTCCATCAACGCTCGAACGACGGCTTTGCCGAGTTCCAGCGGGACAGCATTGCCGAGCTGACGTTGGACGTCGGATCGAGTGCCGCTGATCTTGAAGTCATCGGGGAAGGACATGAGCCGCAGCATCTCGTTCACGCGGAGGCGTCTTGCTCGTTCTTCACCGGAGGAGGTGAGGACGTTCTCCCAGTGGAATGGGCCGACCCACGGGCCGGGCTGAGCCTGGAGAGTTGTCGAGGGTCGATTGGGGTCCAGGCGGAGCAGGAATGTCCAGTAGCGACTGCGCCACTCGAACTGGTTGCGGCCGTCGTAGCGTTCGGTGTGCCAGAGGTAGTTCTGCCCGGGTGGGATCTCGGCCGCGAGCTCACCATACTGACCGTCGACGATCTCGTCGAGCGATGCGGGCACCAGTCGGGGCAGGTCGGCGAACGCCTGTGCCGCGGTGACGTGTGGGATCTTGGTCGCATCGATCCTACGGTCGCGTTCGCTCCACCCGGAATGGGTTGGCTCGGGGAACTCGAACTTCTCCCCATCGCGACGTCCGACAACGAACACACGGCGGCGCAGCTGAGGAACGCCGTAGTCCGCGGCGAGCAGGACCTTCCATTGCGGGTTGTAACCCAGCTCGCCGAGACCTCTGAGCAGGCGCTCGAACTGTGCCTTGTGGGTCTTGTAGGTCAGGCCCTGGACGTTCTCCAGGATGAATGCCTCGGGCCGTGACTCGCGTACGATCCGGACGTACTCGTCGAGCAGCGAGGCGTTGGGGTCGCGGCTCTCGCGCTTCTGCTCCAGCCAGAACCCAGACTTGGAGAACGGGGTGCACGGCGGGCCACCGACCAGGAGCACGGGCTCCTCTGCGCAAAGGCCCGCGGCATCGAGTATCTGCTCCGTGAAAACTTGCCGGATGTCGCCGGTGAGGGTGGCGGCATCGTGGAAGTTCGCCTTCAGCGTCTGCAACGCGGGCTCGTTGTAGTCCGTCGCAACCGACACCCGCAGCAGGCCACCGCCCGGGTCACCTGAGACCAAGGGCTCGGCGTCGGCGCGCTCGACAGCGAGGTCAAGCCCTCCTGCGCCGGAGAACAGGCTCACGACCGGGAGCTGCTCGCCCATATGCCACCTCGTTCCTATTCATGCACGCACGGCCCGGCGTCTGCGGACAGTGCGTGTCTGACCAGTATCGTCGAGAAGAGTCTGCCGGGAGCCACCGACATGCCCAGCGTGAACGTTGAGTTCTGTGGACAAGTCGGAGAAGAGAGGAGACCTGTGGAGGAGCAGCCACTCGCCGGTCGCGTCTTCGGCGAGGTCTATCGGGTGCAGGGCCGCGCTGACTTGCACGTGTTCCTCATCGAGGCGGTCAAGGCGTCTGGTGGTCGGCTCCTGTACGCGAGCGATCCGCACCGCGCCCCGGTCTTTTTGGGTGTGCAGCTCGACTCCGACGAACGGATCGGGATGCTCGTCTACCCCTTCCGGATCACGCGAAACACGATCAAGAATCGCCCCGCCGACGAGGTTCGCGGTCAGCTTCGCTACGGCTCGGAGGAGTCGTGGAAGCGAGAGCACCCGGTCGGACGCGACGTCGCGGGCGTGGATGTGAGCATGATCCTGGGAATCGACCTGATCGACGGCGTGATCCTCGGGCTGGACGCGAACCTGTGGGACCCGCTGCCGATGGGCATCTCCTTCTACGCCAAGGATGCTGAGATCGAGCAGGCCAAGGCATCCGGGTGGCATGTGTGGGAGAAGATCAACCGGGCCGGCACGAAGCGCTCCGAGCCACGCTCTCCCACCAGCCTGGAGACCGTCGTCGCATTCACGCCAGATCGCCTGATCGACTACGTCCGCCTGGAACGCCGTGCGACCTCGTTGCGCTTGGACCCGCCCCTGCGGTACTCCGCCGCCGTCACACTTGCCGACAAGACGGAGGTCGAGGAACTGCCGCGCCGACATGTGCTCGAGGAGCAGTTCGCGCTCACCAGCGAGCAGATCCTCGACATCATCAGTGGACGCAACCGACTCTCCGTCGCCGTCCGTGGCGGGGTGGCCGAACATCACCTGGAGCATCTGCTCGAACATGCTCCAGGCGTCGCTGCGGTGGAGCGGCTTGATGTGGACGCGATGCACGACTTCAACGTCACGATGACCGATGGTCGCCATCTCCGGGTGGAGTGCAAGAACGCTAGCCCGAAGACCTCCGCGAGTGGGGCGTTCAAGGTGGAGGTGCAAAAGACCCGCGCCTCCAAGGGCGACCCTGCCTCACGGTTCTACCCGGCCGACGGGTTCGACGTCGTCGCAGCGTGCCTGTTCTCTCCCACCGGACGCTGGGAGTTCCGTTATGGCCTGACCGCGCGCATGGCCAGGCACAGGGACTTCCCCGACCGTCTCGCCCCGATCCAGACCATCACCGACGACTGGACTGGCACCCTGGCCGACCTCAGCCATTGACCTCCCCGCGCGATCGGACCGTCTCGGCGATGTTGTCCGCGACCGAGGCTGGCGCCTCATGTTCCCAGAACCGCAGGACCGTCCAGCCGCGCTCCTTCAGCAGCGCGGTCGTCTCGACATCGCGGTAGCGGTTCCGACCGATCTTGCCCTCCCAGTAGTCCAGATTCGTCGCTGGCATGGAGAAGTGGTCCGGGCAGCCATGCCAGTAGCAGCCGTCGATGAAGACGGCGACCCGTACCCGGGTGAACAGCAGATCGGCAGTCCGACGCAGATCTTGCTCGGGTCGAGCGTTGACCCGGTAGCGCAGGCCCCGCGCGTGCACGAGGCGGCGTACGGCCAGCTCTGCCTTGGTGTCTCGACCACGGTTGCCCTGCATCGTCTTGCGTGCGGCGGCGCTCGACGCCCACGGCGTGTACATGGTTCAAGGCTATGGCGTCGATCCCGCTGGTGTGATCGCGGCTGACTGATCCGCAAGCCGCGGCGTTGGGGAATGACTGCAACCACTGAGAGTCCGTTGTCTCCGCTTCGGGCCGTGTCCTATGTCCGTGTGTCCACTCTCGATCAGGCCCGCCGCGGTTCTGAGCCCGAAGGATTGTCCATTCCCGCGCAGCGGGAGACGAACCGGCGACGAGCGTTGGAGATGGGCGCGCTCGTAGTCGCGGAATTCGTCGAGCGGGGCCGCTCGGGCAGGTCGCTGGAGCGGCCGGAGCTGCGGCGGATGCTGGAGTACATCCAGGACCGCTCGGTGGACTTCGTGATCGGCACAAGATCGACCGACTCGCCCGCGACCGGCTCCACGATTCGGCGATCACGAAGACGATCCTGGGAGCGGGCGCGTACCTGGTCTCTACAACTGAGGCGATCAGCACGACACCGAGCGGGAGGCTGCTGCCTGGGATCATGGCATCCATCGCGGAGTTCTACTCCCAGAACCTCGCCACCGAGGTGATGAAAGGAATGCGACAAAAAGCCATCCAGGGAGGCACACCTGGCCGGACGCCGCTCGGCTATCTCAACGAGCGTCGCATCGACGACGGACGCGAGGTCCGCACCGTCACGATCGACCCAGAGCGGGCCGAGCACATCATCTGGGCATTCAACGCCTACGCCACAACTCTGTCTGCCCGCAACGCAAAGCCCTGCCGATGGCCCGAGTCGAGCAGCGGGTCGAGAACCTGTACTACACGATCGAGTTGAACTCCGACGAGCGTGACCGCGTCGAGCAGATCGTGCTCGCCACGCTCCGCCAGCAGCAGGCGGTCAACGACGAGCGACTCGCAGAGATCACCGAGGAGACCGAGACCAATCAGACCAAGCTGGTCGATGCCTACTACGCCGACTCCATCGGCCGCGAGCTGTTCCTCACCCACCAGCGACGCCTCAACGCCGTACAGTGTCCGTGACACCCTCGACCTGCTGCAGGATGCCCATGCGACGTACACCGACGCTCCTGCAACGGTGCGGAAGCAGCTCAACTAGGCCATCTTCGCCGAGATCGTCCTCGGCGCTGACCCCGGCCGGATCCGCGCCGAACTCAACGAACCCTTCGAGAGCATAACCAAGCCCAGCAACGACTGAGGCCGCCCTCTCGGACGGTCTCACTAACGTCGATTTGCGCTCTTGATAAGAGCGTCTGGTGGAGCTGAGGGGACTCGAACCCCTAACCCCCTGCTTGCAAAGCAGGTGCGCTACCAATTGCGCCACAGCCCCCGGTGGGGATCAGACCGAATCGCTGGCCTGAGCCCAGGCGTCCTGGCCGCCGGAACGGCGCCGCCAGAACAGAAAAGCACCCGCGGCCACGGCGATGAGAACGACGATCTTCTTCATGGTGAACCTCCAGGGTGCGGTGGGCCTAGCTGGACTTGAACCAGCGACCTCTTCCTTATCAGGGAAGCGCTCTAACCAAGCTGAGCTATAGGCCCGCAACAGCGTTGAACTCTACCCTACGTCCGCGAGGTGCGGACCGTCGGGGTGGCCTCAGCGCTGATCCTCCAGGAAGGTCACCTTCAGACCACCCAGAATCGACGCCGACAGGTTGTACAGATGGGCGGCGATCGTGGCCAGCGCGGTCATGAACACGACATTGAGCGCAGAGAGCACGAGCGTGAGACCCACGAGACGGCCGAAGCCGAAATAGTCGGAGACATCGAAGGATCCGGCGTCGTCGCTGAGGATATTGGTGACGCTGTCGTTCAGCGCACCCCAGACGCCGGTGATCTGCAGAACGACCCAGAACACCGCCATGGCCACCACGGCCACGATCATCAGCGCCACCGAGATCACGAACGCCAGACGCGTCACGGACCACGGTTCGATATAGCGCAGCCGCAGCAGTGCGCGCCCCGGCTCGGTGGCGTCCTGTTCGACTTCGACCTTGGTGGTCGCCGCGTCCGCCTTGCCGCGGGCCGGCACCTGCTGTTCCGCGGGCGGGGTCGCCGGACCCTTGCCCCTCAGCTTGCCTTTGAACTTCTCGGTCTTGTCCTTGACGGTACTGGTGCCCGTACCGGTGTCCTTGGTCGTGTCCGACTCCGGTGCCGGCTTGTCATCTTTGACCGCCGGGATGACCGAGGTGGCATCCGGGCTGGACGCCGTGGTCCGGGTGTACTCGTCCTTGCTCAGACCGCTCAGCGGCTTGCGCGGACCCCCGGTGGCCGTTCCGCCCGAGGGGCGGCTCAGCGGCTGGCGCGCCGACACGCTCGGCTTCTCGCCCCCGCCCGGCTTCTTACTGGAGTCGGGCTTGCCGGTATCCGCGTTCTTGCCCTTCTCCGGGTTCTTACCCTGTTCGGGCTTGGCCCCAGCTGCCTGCTTCTTCGCCGCGGGGGCCTCGGAGGCGCTCGACGACGATGGCGACGTCTTGGACGTCGACGCAGAAGACTTCTGAGACGCAGTACCGCCATCGGCCGACCCCGGCTTGGCACCGGAGGGCGCGGCCGCCCCACCGGACTTCGGGGCAGAGGTCTCGGCGGATTCCGTCGTGTTCTTCGCGTCGTTACCGGGCTTCTTCGGCCCGTCCTGGTCCGCCTCGACCCGCGGCATCTCCTGGGTCGGCGAGTCGCGCTTGCCTTGGCTGTCTCCCGGCGACTTCTCAGTCACTGCTCTGCCCCTCGTCGCTCGTCGTGCCTGATTCGTCCGTCGCCGCGTCGTCCTCGGTCGGGACCGGCTCGTTGTTGCGTGCGATGGTCACCACCCGGTCGTCCCCCTTGAACTTGACGAAGCTGACTCCCATCGTGCCACGACCCTTGGCGGGAACGCCGGAAACGAGGCTGCGTGTGATCTGACCGGACGCGGTCACGCTGATGACATCATCGCTGTCGCGCAGCACCAGACCGCCGACCAGCTCACCACGATTCTCGGTGATCTGCATGGCGCGGATGCCCAGACCGCCGCGCCCCTGAACCCGGTACTCCTCGATCGGCGTCTTCTTCGCGTAGCCACCGTCGGTGACGGTGAAGACGTACAGCGGATCGGATTCCTCCTCAGCGCCGGCCTTGATGACGGTCATCGACAACAGCTCGTCGCCGTCACGGAACTTCATGCCCGTCACGCCCGAGGTGGCCCGGCCCATCGGGCGCAGCTGCTCGTCATCGGCACGGAAGCGGATCGACTGGGCCTTGCGGCTGATCAGCAGGATGTCGTCATCGGCCGAGACCAGCTCGGCGCCGATCAGCTCGTCGTCCTCGTCACGGAAATTGATGGCGATGACACCCGCCTGCCGCGGGCTGTTGTAGTCGGAGAGCCGCGTCTTCTTGACCAGGCCCTTCTTGGTACCCAGTACGAGATACGGCGTCGTCTCGTAGTCGCGGATGGCGAGCACGCGGGCGATCTCCTCGCCCGGCTGGAAGCTCAGCAACCCGGCGACGTGACCACCGCGGGCATCACGGCCGCCCTCGGGGAGGTGATACGCCTTGGCCCGGTAGACGCGGCCGGCCGTCGTGAAGAACAGGATCCAGTGGTGGCTCGTCGTCGCGAACACGTGCTGCACCGAGTCCTCGCCGCGCAGCGACGCGCCTCGGACACCCTTACCGCCACGACCCTGCACACGGTACAGATCGGTCTTCGTGCGCTTGGCGTAACCGCCGCGGGTGATCGTGACGACGACCTCCTCGTCGGGGATCAGATCCTCATCGGAGAGATCGCCATCGGCCGGGATGATCTGCGTGCGGCGGTCGTCGCCGTACTTGTCGACGATCTCGGCGAGCTCGTCGCTGATGATCTGACGCTGCCGCTCCTCGCTCTCGAGGATCGCCTTCAGCTCGGCGATCTCGGCCTCGATCTTGGCCAGATCGTCGATGATCTTCTGGCGTTCCAGGGCAGCGAGGCGGCGCAACTGCATGTCGAGGATCGCGCCGGCCTGGATATCGTCAATGTCCAGCAGCGACTTGAGCCCCTCGCGCGCCTCATCGACCGTCGGGCTGCGACGGATCAGCGCGATGACCTCATCGAGGTGATCGAGCGCCTTCGCGAGGCCGCGCAACACATGGGCGCGCTTCTCGGCCTCCCGCAGGCGGTACCGGGTGCGCCGCTGGATGACGTCGATCTGATGGTTGACCCAGTTGAGGATGAAGCCGTCGAGCGTGAGCGTCCTCGGAACGTCATCGACGAGCGCCAGCATGTTGGCGCTGAAGTTGCTCTGCAGCTCGGTGTGCTTGTAGAGGTTGTTGAGGACCACCCGCGCGACCGCGTCCCGGCGGACCTCGATGACGATGCGGCGTCCGACCCGCGAGCTCGACTCGTCGCGCAGATCGGCGATCCCCTGCAACCGCCCGGAGTTGACGAGCTCGGCGATCTTGCGCATGAGCGAGTCCGGGTTGACCTGATAGGGCAGCTCGGTGACGACGAGCTGCATCCTGCCCTTGGTGTCCTCCTCGATGTTCACCACGGCGCGCATCGTGACCGAACCGCGACCCGTGCGGTACATGTCCTCGATGCCCTTGGTGCCGACGATGAGGCCGTGCGTGGGGAAATCGGGGCCCTTGATGCGCTCCATCAGCGCCTCGAGCAGCTCCGCGGCCGAGGCACCCGGGTGCTTCAACGCCCACTGCACGCCCTCGGCGACCTCTCGGAGGTTGTGCGGCGGGATATTGGTGGCCATGCCGACCGCGATACCGGCCGAGCCGTTGACCAGCAGGTTCGGGATGCGCGAGGGCAGGACGGTCGGCTCCTGCGAGCGGCCGTCGTAGTTCGCCTTGAAGTCGACCGTCTCCTGGTCGATATCGCGCACCATCTCCATCGCGATGGGCGCGAGCTTGCACTCGGTGTACCGCATCGCCGCAGCCGGATCGTCGCCCGGCGAGCCGAAGTTGCCCTGCCCCGAGACCATCGGGGCGCGCATGACCCACGGCTGGGCGAGCCGCACGAGGGTGTCGTAGATCGCGGTGTCGCCGTGGGGGTGATATTGACCCATCACGTCACCGACGATGCGGCTGCACTTGCTGAAGCCGCGGTCGGGACGGTAGCCGCCGTCGAACATCGCGTAGAGCACCCGACGGTGCACCGGCTTGAGACCGTCGCGCACATCCGGGAGCGCCCGCGAGACGATCACGCTCATCGCATAGTCGATGTACGAGCGCTGCATCTCGTCGTGCAGCTCGACCGGTTCGATGCGGTCGGAGGGAGTCTCGCCGGTCGGCGTCTCAGTCATAAGTCAGATACCTCAGTCAAGATATGGTTGGTGGTCTCGATACACCGTCAGCTCGTTTCACTCGCGACGGCACTCGACCACCGGTGGGCCGGCTAGATGTCGAGGAAGCGGACGTCTTTAGCGTTGCGCTGGATGAAGGAACGCCGCTGGTCGACGTCCTCGCCCATCAGCACGGTGAAGATCTCATCGGCGACGGCGGCATCGGCCAGCGTGACCTGACGCAGCAGTCGGCGCTCGGGATCCATCGTGGTCTCCCAGAGCTCCGAGTCGTTCATCTCACCCAGACCCTTGTACCGCTGGACCGGAGCCTCCTTGGGCAGCCGGTGGCCCGCCTCGTCGCCGGCCGCGAGCAGGGCATCGCGCTCGCGGTCGGAGTAGGCGAGCTCATGGGGCGCGTTGGTCCACTTGATCTTGTACAGCGGCGGCTGCGCCAGGTACACGTGACCCGCGTCGATGAGCGGCTTCATGAAGCGGAACAGCAGGGTCAGCAGCAGTGTGGTGATGTGCTGGCCGTCGACATCGGCATCGGCCATCAGGACGATCTTGTTGTACCGCAGCTTGGCGATGTCGAAGTCCTCGTGGACCCCGGTGCCGAGG
Source organism: Aeromicrobium sp. YIM 150415 (assembly GCF_016918125.1). NCBI lineage: Bacteria > Bacillati > Actinomycetota > Actinomycetes > Propionibacteriales > Nocardioidaceae > Aeromicrobium > Aeromicrobium sp. YIM 150415. The sequence continues at coordinate 19,027 of NZ_JAERWM010000015.1, forward strand.
GCGCTGATGATCGCCTGCACCTCCGCGTTCTGCAGGATCTTGTCGATGCGCGCCTTCTCGACATTGAGGATCTTGCCGCGCAGCGGGAGGATCGCCTGGGTGCGCGGGTCGCGGCCGCCCTTGGCCGAGCCACCGGCGGAGTTGCCCTCGACGACGAAGACCTCGCACTCCTCGGGATTGCGGCTCGAGCAGTCGGCCAGCTTGCCGGGGAGACCGCCGCTGCCGAGGAAGCCCTTGCGGTTGCGAGCCAGGTCGCGCGCCTTGCGGGCGGCCAGGCGCGCCGATGCCGCGTCCATCGACTTGCGGACGATCGTCTTGCCCTCGTTGGGATGGGCCTCGAGCCAGGCGCCGAGCTCGTCGTTCAGCATCTGCTGCACGAAGGTCTTGGCCTCGGTGTTGCCGAGCTTGGTCTTGGTCTGCCCCTCGAACTGCGGCTCGGTGAGCTTGACCGAGATGATCGCGGTCAGGCCCTCGCGGATGTCATCACCGGTGAGCCGGTCCTCCTTCTTCTTGACGAGATTGTTGTTCTCGGCGAAGCGGTTGACCGTGGTGGTGATGGCGGCGCGGAAGCCTTCTTCGTGGGTGCCGCCCTCGTGGGTGTTGATGGTGTTGGCGAAGGTGTGCACCGATTCGCTGAAGCTGGCATTCCATTGCATCGCGAGCTCGAGCGAGAGCCCGCTGGTCTCGTCCTCGCGCTCGATGTTGATGACATCGGGATGGATCGGCTGGCGATTGCCGGTGTTGATGTGCTTGACGTAGTCGACAAGGCCGCCGTCGTAGTGGAAGGTGACCTCGCGCTCGATCTCGTCGACAGTCCCCTCGGTCGCCTCGGGATTGGCATCGCCGGGGAGCTCGCGCTCGTCGCGCAGGGTGATGGTCAGGCCCTTGTTGAGGAAGGCCATCTCCCGGAAGCGGGTCTTGAGCGTCTCGAAGTCGTAGGTGGTGGTCTCGAAGATCTCGTCGGAGGCGTAGAAGGTGTTGCTGGTGCCGGTCTCGTCGGTGGCCTCGTGCCGCTCCAGCGGGGCATCGGGCTCGCCGTAGGTGAAGGACTGCGTCCACCGGTACCCGTCGCGCTTGACGTCGATGAACAGCCGGGTGCTCAGCGCGTTGACGACCGAGACGCCGACGCCGTGCAGACCGCCGGAGACCTTGTAGCCCCCGCCGCCGAACTTGCCGCCGGCGTGCAGCGAGGTGAGCACCAGGGTGACCGCGGGGATCTGCTCGGTGGGATGGACGTCGACCGGGATGCCACGGCCGTCGTCGACCACCCGCACACCGCCGTCGGACTGGAGCACGACGACGATCTCGCTGGCATAACCGGCCAGGGCTTCGTCGACCGAGTTGTCGACCACCTCGTAGACGAGATGGTGCAGGCCACGCTCGCCGGTGGAGCCGATATACATGCCGGGACGCTTGCGTACCGCTTCCAGCCCTTCCAGGACCTGGATGTTGCTGGCGTCGTAGGACTGCGGCTGACCATCCGCGGGAAGGTCGCTGTTGCTCTCAGGCGCTGGAGTCACTCGATAAGTATACGGGCAACCTCGTGGCGTTCAGCACACGCGCGGGGTAGATGTGGACGGCATGTCTCCTCCACAGTGCGGTTGTGAGCGACGAGAAGGCCCTTAGAACGCACTGTCGCCCCCTCCTCCAACCACCACCATGGCGGAAGAGGTGTTCGGCGTCCCAGCGGACGCTTGACACCGCGGTCGATGCGGCTGCGGATTCACCGCATGGGGCACAGTGGAGTCATGACCGCTCCGCTCGTCGCCGAACCGACCAGATCGGCTGCCGCGCGAGGCCGCGTCACCGGACCGGCGGTGGCGGTGGCGATCGTCGGCACGCTCGCACTGGCCGGCCTTGTCATGGCCGCCCTGAGCTCCTCGACCGGTCAGCTCGTCGACGACGCCGCCATGAACGCCGTGACGGCCAGCAACACCGCAGAGATCACCCTGCTCAGCGTCCTCGGCCGGGTCTCGATCGGTGCGATCCTGGCGGTGGCCGCGGTGTGTGTCGTGATAGCGCTGCTGCGACGGCGCTTCGCACACGCGGTCGGTGCGCTCGCCATCATCGGGGGAGCCAATATCTCGACCCAGGCGCTGAAGGCAGTGCTGGACCGACCGGATCTCGGCGTGGGACTGCACCTGGCCAATAGCCTGCCGAGCGGCCACACCACGGTGGTGGCCAGCGCCGTCGCCGCGCTGGTGCTGGTGCTTCCCGCCGCGGTCCGCCCCGTGATGGCCGCGGTCGGCACCGCGGCGATCGGGCTCACGGGTCTCAGCACGATCGTCGCCGGCTGGCACCGTCCCGCCGACGTGGTCGGCGCGCTGCTGATGGTGGTGATCTGGACGAGTCTGGTCGCCGCCGTGCTCGGCGGGCACCGCGGCCGGACCTGGGCGTCGGCGCTGACCGCGCTGCTCGGTGCCGCCGCGTCCGTCGTGTTCCTCGGCGCCGTGGGCGTCCGCCCCGCCTCGTCGTGGTCCGATGTCGTGCTCGCGACCAGCGTGCTGGGTGCCGTGGCAGCCATGACAGCAGCAGCCGTCACCCTCTTCGTCGCCGTGACCCCGGCCCACAACTGACCGTTCTGTCAGCCGTAGGTGTCGCGGGGGCCGCGGCCGCCTCTGACGGAGCGTCGGCCCCGAGTCCACGACGGTGCCTGCGGGCCGCGGATGTCCAAACGGATGACGGAACCGTCACCCAGCAGCTCGTTGAGCTTGGCGACGAGACGTGGCGCGAGGAGGGTCAGCTCGCGTGCCCACGCCGTGGACGTCGCCTGGATGCGCACGATCCCGTCGTCGAAGCCCACCACCTCGCTGTGCTGGGCCACCTCCGGACCCACGATCGAGGCCCAGTCCGTGAACACCCGGGTCGCGGCGAGCTGATCGGTCCACCCCTGCTGACGGACCAGCTCCCCGACGAAATCGCCGAGTGGGGTGGCATCCTCACGCTGGGGACGCGCAGTCCGTCGCCGAGCACGCCCGCGTCGCCGTTGAGGCGCGGCCGGGGCGCCGCTCGAGCGGTAGGAGTCGGCGATCTCCCGCGCCATCTTGACCACGTCATCGGCCGAGTGCCAGGGCGCCTCGTCCTCCGGGATGTCCTCGGGCTGCTCTTCGTCGGGCGGTGTCGGCTCGCTCATGCCGGCACCGTCCGAGAGAAGAACACGATAGGCCGACGCCGGCATGAGAAAGACCCCACACAACGCTCGCTCCGCTCGCTCATGCCGGCGTCACCTTTCCCGCATGGACCGCGAACCGCTCGTCGCCCAGACCCTCGGGGACATCGGCATCGACCGCGGCGGTCACGAGTACCTGTTCGGCCCCGCTGACGAGGGTCGCGAGATGGTCGCGGCGCCGTTGGTCGAGCTCGGCGAACACATCATCGAGGATGAGGATCGGATCATCGCCCTCGTCACGCAATAGGTCGTAGGACGCGAGGCGCAGTGCGAGGGCGAGGGACCAGGACTCACCGTGGCTCGCATACCCCTTGGCGGGCAGCTCGCCGATGCCGAGCACCACCTCGTCGCGATGCGGCCCGACGAGGCTGACGCCACGGTCCAGCTCGTCGCGCCGCCGCCGATCCATCTCCTCGAGCAGCGCGTCCGTGAGGGCCTTCGGATCTCGTTCGTGCACCTCCACCGCGCCCGCGGCCGGGCGATAGGCGGCGCTGACCTCGCGCCGGTCAGGCGACGCGGCGGCCGCGACGGACTGATACGCCACGGTGGCGTAGGGGATGAGCTCATCGAGTAGAGCCAGCCGCGCAGCCGTCAATTCGCCGCCGTTGCGGGCCAGCGACTCATTCCACACCTCCAAAGTCGACAAATCTACTTGTCGCTTTCTCGCTGTCTTGAGAAGGGTGTTGCGCTGCTTCAGCGTCCGGTCGTAGTCGGCCTTGACGCCCGCGAGTCGCGGAGCCCGCATGACCAGCAGTCCGTCGAGGAAGTGCCGGCGATCGGACGGGTCACCCTTGACCAGCGCCAGATCCTCGGGGGAGAAGATGACGCTGCGGACCATGCCGACGAGATCGCGCACGCGCGGCACCGTATTGCGATTGACGCGCGCGCGGTTCGACCGCCCTGGCGTGATCTCGACCTCGACCAAGGCCGGGCGGTCGTCCTTGACCACCTCGGCGCGCACGATCGCCTGGTCAGCCCCTGCCCGCACGAGGGGAGCGTCTCCGGACACCCGGTGCGACGTCAGCCGCGAGATGTAGTCGACCGCCTCGACGAGATTGGTCTTTCCCTGGCCATTGGCACCCACGAACGCCGTCGCCCCCGGGCGCAAGTCGATGTCGACGCTCGCATACGAGCGGAAATCGACGAGCGAGAGACGACGGACATGCACGCGTCCACCGTAGCCGGTGCGGTGGTCTCACTGCCGCCCCCGCCGAGCGGAGCCCAGCTGCTCGAGGCCGAGGGTGGTGACGGGTCTGACGGGACACCGTCAGTGCCAGGTGAGCTATCACGCACTTTCGTGCTCCACGTGCGGGATAGCTCACCGCCCGCGGGGGATGACCACGGATCGCTGAGCTATCAGGGCAACATGGCTCGCCCAGGTCAGTCGGTGGCCGGCGGGACGTCCGGGGATTCCTGGGTGGCGCGCACGGCGTGACCACCGAACTGCTGACGCATGGCCGCCACCGCCTGCATCGCCGGGGACTCGTCCTGGCGGGACGTGAAGCGCGCGAACAGCGCAGCCGCGATGGTGTGCACCGGCACCGCATTGTCGATGGCGGCCTCGACCGTCCAGCGTCCCTCACCGGAATCTTCGGCATAGCCGCGGATCTGGGAGAGTCCCGGATCGTCTTGCAGGGCCTTGACCAGCAGATCCAGCAGCCAGGAACGCACGACCGTGCCCACGCGCCAGGAGTCGAAGACCTCGGTGACATTGTCGACGATGTCGGACTTCTCGAGGAGTTCGAAGCCCTCGGCATAGGCCTGCATCATCGCGTACTCGATGCCATTGTGGACCATCTTGGAGAAATGGCCGGCGCCCACGCGACCGGCGTGGACGAAACCTTCCTCGGGCCCGGGGCGCAGCGCGTCGAAGGCCGGCTGGACCTTGGCGACGTCCTCCGCGGAACCGCCGGCCATCAGCGCGTAGCCGTTCTCCAGCCCCCAGACACCGCCGCTGACGCCGCAGTCGACGTAGCCGATGCCGCGTTCGGAGAGCTGCTCGGCGTGGAGCTCGTCATCGGTCCACCGCGAGTTGCCGCCGTCGACGACGACATCGCCCTCGCCGAGCAGGTCCGCGAGAGCGTCGACCGTCGCATGGGTGGGATCGCCGTGCGGCACCATGATCCAGACGACCTTCGGCGCGTCGTCGGGCAACTGCCGCACGAGGTCCTCGAGCGAGGCGACATCGCTGAGCTCCTGATCACGGTCGTAGCCGACGACCGTGAGCCCGGCGTTGCGCAGGCGAGTGCGCATATTGCCGCCCATCTTGCCCAGGCCGACGAGTCCGATGTGCATCGAGGTCACTTCCTTGGAGATCGAGTTCAGTTTTGCAGGCGAACCGGCATGATCAGGTAACGGAACGCTCCGTCGGGGTCGTTGCCGACCTCCGAGACGCCCGACATCGCCGCCGGTTTGGTGTGTTGCGTGAAGGCCAGATGGACGACGGGCTCGGACATCACGCCGAGGCCTTCCAGCAGGTAGGTCGGGTTGAAGCCGATCGAGATGTCCGGACCGTCGAGGGTGGCCTCGATCGCCTCGGAAGCCTGAGCCTCATCGCCGCTTCCGGCTTCGAGGAGCACCTGCCCCTCGGAGAAGCTCAGGCGGACCGGGGTGTTGCGCTCGGCGACGAGAGCAACGCGCTTGACGGCCTCGATGAAGGTGGCCGTACCAACATAGGCGACCGTCTCGGCCTGGGCGGCGAACAGCTGGCGGACACGGGGGAAGTCGCCTTCGAGCAGGCGCGTGGTGGTGCGGCGGATGCCATTGCCGACCGTGCCCTCGAAGCCGATCATGCCGTCTCCCGCATCGCCGCCGGAGATGGCGATCGTCACCTCGCCGCTGGTGCCCAGGGCACGCGCGGTCTCGCCGAGCACCCGTGCAGGCACGAGCGCGCGAGCCGAGACGTCCGCGGTCTCGGGATACCAGGGCAGATCACGCAGGCTGGCGCGGAAGCGGTCGGTGGCCATCAGCGAGATCGTCTCGCCCTCGAGCTCCAGGCGGACACCGGTGAGCAGCGGCAGCATCTCGTCGCGGCCGGCGGCCGCGCTCGCCTGGGCGACGGCAGTGGCGAAGGCGTCGGCCTTGATGGTGCCCGAGGCCGTGGGCATTTGCGGCAGCTGCGGATACTCGTCGACCGGCATGGTCTGCAGGCTGAATCGCGCGGAACCGCAGGTGACCTGCATCTTGGAGCCGTCCACGGCGATATCGACCGGCTGGTGCGGCAGGGCCTTGACGATCTCCGCCAGGAGACGGCCCGAGACGAGGACCTGGCCGTCGTCGTGGACCTCGGCGGGCAACGTGGCGCGGGTCGAGGTCTCGTAGTCGAACCCGGCGAGGGTCAGCTGCCCGTCTGCGGTCTGGAGCAGAAGTCCGGCCAGCACGGGCACGCTCGGCCGGTTGGGCAGACTGCGAGCCGTCCAGGCGACGGCATCGGCGAGGGTGTCGCGGTCGATGCGGAACTTCACGAGAGCAAGGCCTTTCGGGTCGCACGGGAGATGCATCGAATCCTGCCACGAGCAGACGACAGCGAACCAGCGCGGGAGGCTTCGGCCCGGTCGATCCACATCCGGGAGCGGTGGTGACTTCGTCGGGTTCTTGTCATGTATATCTCTGTCGTCGTCGTAGTAGGCACTGTGGATCTTGTGGAGAACCGGTGTTCGTGCTGGTCAGAGCATTGAACGGTACGTGGACGGGGTGTGGAGCACCTCGTGGAGCGGCCCCGTCTAGGTGTGGACGAGTCGTCGTCGTCCACCCTTCGTGCACAGGCGACCCCCGCCGGCTCCACCACGTGTCCACAGTTACCCACAGTGTTTTCCCCAGTTGTGAGAAGAGGTTGACGCGCGCGGGCGGCTGGTAGTAAAGGGCATCACGCTTGACGCGCCTGTTGCTTGATCCGGGCGGTGAGCTCCGTCACCTGGTTGTAGACCGCGTGCTTCTCGGCCATGAGCTTGCGGATCTTGCGCTCGGCGTGCATGACGGTGGTGTGGTCGCGGCCGCCGAACTCCTGGCCGATCTTGGGCAGCGACATGTCGGTGAGCTCGCGACACAGGTACATGGCGATCTGGCGCGCCAGCACCAGGCTGCGCGACCGGTTGGTGCCGCAGATCTCGTCGATCGTGAACTCGGTGTAGGTGGCGGTCTGGGCCATGATGACGCCCACGGTGATCTCGGGCTCCTCGCCCTCGGCGACGAGATCCTTCAACACGATCTGCGCGAGCTGTAGATCGACGGTGGTGCCGTTGAGATTGGCGAAGGCGGTGGCGCGGATGAGGGCGCCCTCCAGCTCGCGGATATTGGTCTGCACCTTGCTGGCGATGAACTCCAGCACATCGGCGGGCGCGGTGAGCTTCTCATTGGAGGCCTTCTTGCGCAGGATCGCGATGCGGGTCTCGAGATCCGGAGGCAGCATCTCGGTCTGGAGCCCCCAGGTGAACCGGTTGCGCAGGCGCTCCTCGAGGGTCTTGAGCTCCTGCGGCGGCCGGTCGGAGGTCATGACGATCTGCTTGTTCTCGTTGTGGAGCGCGTTGAACGTGTGGAAGAACTCCTCCTGCGTGGACTCCTTGCGCTCGAGGAACTGGATGTCGTCAACCAGGAGGACGTCGATCTCGCGGTACTTGCGGCGCAGGGCAGGGGTGCGGTTCTCGCCGATCGCGTTGATGACGTCGTTGACGAACTCCTCCGAGCTGACGTAGCGCACTCGTGACGACGGGTAGAGGTTGAGCACGTAGTGCCCGATCGCGTGCAGCAGGTGGGTCTTGCCGAGACCGGAGTCACCGTGGATGACGAGGGGGTTATAGGCCTTGCCGGGTGCCTCGGCGGCGGCGACGGCTGCCGCGTGGGCGAAGCGGTTGGAGGAGCCGATGACGAAGTTCTCGAACTGGTACCGGGGATTGAGCCGCGCCTCGGCGATGCTGCTGCGGTGTTGTTCGGAGCTGACGGGTCCCATCGCGGCGGGGCGGCTCACCCAGCTCGGCGTGAGGGCGTCGCTCTCGGTGGGCTCGTCGGTGTCGTCGAGATCGTCGTCGTCCTCGTCGATGAGGGTTGACGTCTCTTTGTCGACATGTGTCTTTGTCTCTAATTCATCGAGGACGCTCGGGTCGATCGTCACGACGAGACGGGTGTCCCGGCCGAGGCGCGCGGTGAGCGACTGCTCGAGAGCCGGACGCACGCGAGATTCGAGCTGCGCGCGGGTGAGATCGTCCTGGACGGCGACGATGAGCAGACCGTCGTGGTGCGATAGCGGCTTGGCACCGTAGACCCAGACCTTGGCGCCGGGCGAGAGCGTGGCAACGGCCTCGGCCCACACATCGTTCAGGTCCTGGCTCTGGCCGTGATCCACATCGCTCACCGACGTCGCGCTCCTCGTAGCTGGTCTCGTCCTGCCTGTGATGACGGGCGAGCCGCCCGACTTGTTCACAGACTTGTCCACAGACTGTGAATGACTGACGCCCCCGAGAGCGCATTCCTGTGGAAAAGCCTTCTGGGACTCTAACGGCGAGTGCCTCGCTCCCACAACCCGGGTTGAAGAAATCTGTGGACACATCGGCGTGTCGACTGGAAGTCTCCATCGGCGGCGCAGTACAACGGGCCGGTTTGACCCGATTCTGGTGCGCCCCGTACCGTAGAGAGGTCGACACGTGCGACTTCCGCCGCATGCCCACGAGGTAGACTTCGCGGGCGAGCGGTGGCCGTCGATCGCGGCCCACTACAGACGTCAAAGGAAAGACTCGTGAGCAAGCGCACCTTCCAGCCCAATAACCGCCGTCGTGCCAAGAAGCACGGCTTCCGTCTCCGCATGCGCACGCGTGCCGGCCGCGCGATCCTGTCCTCGCGTCGTCGCAAGGGCCGCGCCAATCTGTCTGCCTGATCTACGTGCTCGCGCGTGCCCACCGCATGCGCGACGGTGACACGTTTCGCCACGTGATCCGTCGCGGGCGCAAGGGCGCGACCCCTGCGCTCGTCGTGCATGCGATGGCTCCCACGGAACCGACGGATTCGTCCGTCGGTTTCGTCGTCAGCAAGGCGGTCGGCGGTGCCGTGCAACGCAATCAGGTCAAACGACGGCTGCGCCACCTCATGCGCGAACGGGTGAGCGAGTTCGGCGAGCCGCAGTGGGTCGTGGTGAGGGCACTTCGTCCTGCTGCCGAAGCGAGCTCGGCCGAACTCGGCGAGCATCTGGATCGCGCGCTGGCGCGGATAGCGGAGAGGAAGCCGCGATGAAGTGGCTCCTGGTGGTGCTGCTGCGGGGCTACCGAGCGGTGATCAGTCCGCTGTACGGCCAGACCTGCCGGTTCTACCCGAGCTGTTCGGCCTACGCACTCGAGGCGGTCGAGCGGCACGGAGCCATCCGTGGCTCCTGGCTCGCGGTGCGACGCCTCGTGCGCTGCCATCCGTGGACGCCCGGAGGCGTCGATCTCGTACCCCCATCGACGGCGCGATCTGCGACGTCGGCTCAAGGAGAAGCATGTTCGACTTCCTAGGCTCGATCTTCAACGCGGTGATGACTCCGCTGTACTACGCGGTGTCCGGTGTCGTGCTGGCGTGGCACGAACTGTTCTCGCTGATCCTCGACCCAGCCAGTGGTTGGTCGTGGGCGTTGTCGATCGTGGGCCTGACGGTGACGATCCGGGCGATGCTGATCCCGCTGTTCGTGCGGCAGATCAAGTCGAGCCGCAACATGCAGCTGCTGCAACCGCAGCTTCGTGAGCTGCGCGAGAAGTACGGGCACGATCGTGAGCGCTTCGCCCAGGAGCAGATGAAGTTGTTCAAGGACAGCGGCACCAATCCGTTCTCTTCCTGTATGCCGCTGCTGCTGCAGATGCCGATCTTCCTGTCGCTGTTCCGGGTGATCAACGAGGCGTCGCGCAAGGGCGCGGATGGAGCGCTGGGCTTCCTGAGTGGCGACCAAGCGGAGGCACTTCAGGACGCCGAGTGGCTGGGCGGCCGGATCGCCGACACCTTCCTCACCAGCGATCACCTCGAGACCAAGATCATCGCGCTCGTCATGGTCGTCATGATGAGCGCCACCCAGTTCTTCACGCAGCGTCAGCTGATGGCCAAGAACATGCCGCCCGAGGCACTGAACGGGCCGTTCGCCCAGCAGCAGAAGATGTTGCTCTACATCCTGCCGCTCGTCTTCGCCGTGTCCGGTGTCTACTTCCCGCTCGGTGTCCTCGTCTACTGGACCACCTCGAATCTGTGGACGATGGGTCAGCAGTTCTACGTGATCCGCAACAACCCGGCTCCCGGCACGGAGGCCTTCCGGGCCAAGCAGGAGCGGGATCGCCGCAAGGGCAAGGAGCCGCAGATCGATCCGGCGGCCGCCGCGGCGGAGGAGCGTAAGAAGATCGCCCGCGAGGCGGCCGCCCGCCGGCAGCAGCCGAAGAAGCAGTCGCGCAATCAGCGCAAGGGTGGCGGCCAGCAGGCCAAGGACACGCCGCCGAACAAGGCAGCGGAGTCGGACGAGTCGTCCTCGTCCCCGGAGCCCGCGGCGGACGCGCGCGAGGCCTCCGACGGAGCGATCACGCCGAAGAAGCAGAGCAAGCCCAAGAACTCCCCCTCGAAGGGATCCACCCAGGGCAAGAAGAAGCCCTCGAAGTGACGGAGAAGTCGACATGAGTGATGCGGATCTGGAACGCGAAGGCGATATCGCCGCGGACTTCCTGGAGGAGCTGCTGGACATCGCGGATCTTGATGGAGATATCGATATCGACGTCGACGGTGATCGCGCGGCGCTGGAGATCATCGGTGGCTCGTTGAAGCACTTGGTCGGTCGCGATGGTGAGGTGCTCGATGCGCTGCAGGAGCTGACGCGGCTGGCGGTCTACCGGGAGACCGGTGAGCGCAGTCGGCTGATGTTGGATGTGGGTGGACACCGTGCCGCGCGTCGGGCGGAGCTCGTCACCATCGCGGAGGCTGCCATCGAAGAGGTGCGCGCCGGCGCCCCGTCGGTGGCGCTCGATCCGATGACGCCCTTCGAGCGCAAGGTCGTCCACGATGCCGTGGCCGAGGCTGGACTCAGTAGCTCCTCCGACGGGACGGGCGCCGGCCGCCACGTGGTGATCTCCGCTGCGCTGGTCGCGGCTGATGACTGACTCCGTTTCACGTGAAACGACGCTCGATCGATACTTCGGCGCGCGCCGCCCGCTGATCGAGGCCTACGCGCAGTTCCTGGAAACAGCCGGGGTGGAGCGCGGGATGATCGGCCCCCGCGAGGCGCCTCGTCTCTGGGATCGGCATCTCCTCAACTGCGTCGTGGTGACGCCGCGGATTCCCGACGGGTCGCGTGTGGCGGATGTCGGATCGGGCGCCGGGCTGCCCGGCCTGGTCTGGGCGATCGCTCGTCCGGACATCGAGATGACGTTGATCGAGCCGCTGCTGCGACGCACCCGCTTTCTGGATGAGGCGGTCGAACGCCTGGGCTTGTCGAACGTCGTCATCGATCGGCGTCGCGCCGAGGACGTCGATCTGCGGTTCGACGTCGTGACGGCGCGCGCCGTGGCTGCGCTGGGGAAGCTCGGACGGTGGTGCCTGCCCCTGGTCGCACCCGGAGGCGCGTTGCTCGCGATGAAGGGAAGTAGTGCGAGCGATGAGCTGGAGGCTGCGCGTGCCGACCTCGTACGCCTCGGTGCGCGCACTATGGTGGTGGAGACCTATGGCGACGATGTCCTGGAGGTCCCGACGACCGTGGTGGAGGTGACCCGATGACACAGAGCCCGCTCGGCTGGCCGGCGTCCGACGCACCGCCCTTGGATGGCGCGGCGTCAGACGATGCCGGTGTCCAGCTGTCGCCATTGGGCTGGATGGTTCCACGTGAAACACCGAAGGAATGAGCATGGAGCAGACCCCGACCGCCGCTGACTTCGCGCGACCGGACTTCGAGGAAGATGCCTCGACACCGTTGGCGACGCAGGCGCGCGACCACGTCGACCTGATGGAACGCCTGTCGACCGTCGGTGAGTTCGGGTCCCCGACCAGTTCACGAGTCTTCGTGGTGGCCAACCAGAAGGGCGGCGTAGGTAAGACGACGACCTCGGTCAATATCGCTGCCGCGATGGCACTGCGGGGACTGTCGGTGTTGCTGATCGATCTGGATCCGCAGGGGAACGCCTCCACCGCCACCAATATCGAGCACGGCAGCGGCACCCCCGGCACCTACGAGGTCCTGCTCGACGGCATGGCCATCGATGACGCCGTACAGCAGGCGCCCGATATCCCGAACCTGACCGTCGTGCCCGCCACCATCGACCTCGCGGGAGCCGAGATCGAGCTGGTCTCGCTCGTCAGCCGCGAGCAGCGACTCCGGCAGGCCATCGACAGCTACGTCGAGAGCCACGATGTCGACTACGTGTTCATCGACTGTCCCCCCTCGCTCGGACTCCTCACCGTCAACGCCATGGCCGCCGCACGCGAGGTATTGATCCCGATCCAGTGCGAGTACTACGCCCTCGAGGGCCTCAGCCAGCTCCTACGCAATATCGAACTGGTGCAGCGTCACCTCAACCCAGACCTGGACGTCACCACGGTCCTGTTGACGATGCACGACGCACGCACGAATCTCTCCGCCAGCGTGGCGGCCGAGGTGCGCCAGCACTTCGGAGACCGTGTCCTGCAGACAGCGATCCCGCGGTCGGTCAAGATCAGCGAGGCGCCGGGGTACCAGCAGACCATCCTGACCTACGACCCGACATCGACGGGAGCGCTGTCCTATCTGGAGGCGGCGCGGGAGATGACCACCCACTATCCGCAGAAGGAGCAGTGATGGCGACGCGACCGGGACTGGGAAGAGGACTGGAGGCGCTCATCCCCACCTCCCGTGCGGCGGCACAGCGCGAGGGACTGGCCGAGGTCGAGGGTGCGCGGTTCGCGGAGATCCCGGTGTCGTCGATCCAGCCGAATCCGAAGCAGCCGCGGACGGTGTTCGACGAGGACGACATGACCGAGCTCGTCCACTCCATCCGCGAGGTCGGACTGCTGCAGCCCATCGTGGTCCGCGAGCTCGGCGAGGACCGCTATGAGCTGATCATGGGGGAGCGCCGCTGGCGCGCTCACCAGAAGGCGGAGCTCGACACGATCGCCGCGATCGTGCGGCAGACCACCGATGAGGATCTGCTGCGTGACGCACTGCTCGAGAACCTTCACCGCTCGCAGCTGAATCCCCTCGAGGAGGCCGCCGCCTACCAGCAGCTGTTGGAGGACTTCGGCTGCACGCACGACGAACTCTCCGACCGCATCGGTCGATCACGGCCGCAGATCACCAACACGATCCGGTTACTGAAGCTGTCCCCGGATGTGCAGCGCCGCGTCGCCGCGGGGGTGCTATCGGCAGGCCATGCCCGGGCGCTGCTCTCGGTCACCAGCCCGCAGGTGCAGGACCGCCTCGCTCAGCGTGTGGTCGCGGAGGGAATCTCCGTCCGTGCCCTCGAGGAGATCGTGCGATTCGGTGAGGAGGAGTTGACGCCGGCGGCGCGCAAGCTGAGCACGCGGCCCACCTCACCGAAGGTCGCGGAGCTGTCGAGCCGGCTGTCGGATCACTTCGACACCAGGGTGAAGGTGCAGCTCGGTAAGTCGAAGGGCAAGATCAGCATCGACTTCGCGACCATCGACGATCTCGAACGTATCGTCGGCCTGATCAATCCCGAGTAGGCTCACGGCAATAAGTCGACAAATAGATAAATCCCCTTGTAGAGAAATCTACAAGGGGATTTATCGTCAGTAGATCAGGAGACGTAGTCGCTGATCTCCGAGAGAATCGCGGACTTCGGCCGGGCGCCGACGATCGACCGGACGACCTCCCCGTTCTGGTACAGGTTGATGGTCGGCAGGCCGGTGACCCGGTACTGCGCGGGTGTCACCGGATTCGCATCCGCGTCCATCTTGACGACGGTCAACGAGCCGGCGTGCTCCTTGGCGATCTCCTCGAGGATCGGCGAGACCTGGCGGCACGGACCGCACCAGGAAGCCCAGAAGTCGACGAGCACCGGCCCGTCGGCCTTGAGGACCTTCTCCTCGAAATCAGCGTCGGTGACTGCGGCGATGTCTGCCATGGGTACTCCTTCGGGTTGTCATTCGGTGAGGGCGGCGGCGGGAGCGGGTTCGCCCGCCTCCGCGAAGTCGGCGAGGTAGCGCTCGGCATCGAGGGCCGCCGAGCACCCGGTGCCCGCAGCGGTGATGGCCTGGCGATAGGTGTGGTCGACCAGATCTCCCGCGGCGAACACGCCTGGGAGGTTCGTGGCCGTGGTGCCGGGCTGGGTCAGCACATAGCCTTCGTCGTCGAGATCGACCTGGCCGGTCAACAGCTCGGAACGCGGATCGTGCCCGATCGCGATGAACAGGCCGCTCACCGGAAGTTCGCGGGTCTCCCCGTTGACCGTGTCGCGCAGCGTGATCGACTCCAGATTGCCGTCACCGTGGATGGCGGCCACCTCGCTGTTCCAGGCGAACTCGATCTTGGGATTGTTGAGGGCGCGCTCGGCCATGATCTTGCTGGCGCGCAGCTCCTCGCGGCGATGCACGAGCGTGACCTTCTCGGCGAATCGCGTGAGGAAGGTCGCCTCCTCCACGGCGGAGTCGCCACCGCCCACCACCGCGATCTCCTTGCCGCGGAAGAAGAAGCCGTCGCAGGTCGCACACCAGCTGACACCGTGGCCCGAGAGGGTGTCCTCGCCCTCGATACCGAGCTTGCGGTAGCCCGATCCCATGGCGAGGATCACGGCATTCGCCGAGAAGGTCCTGCCGTCGGCGAGCGAGACCGTCTTGACCGGGCCGGTGAGATCGACCGAGGCCACGTCATCGGCGATCAGCTCGGCACCGAAGCGCTCGGCCTGGGCGCGGAACTTGTCCATCAGCTCCGGCCCCATGATCCCCTCGGGGAAGCCGGGGAAGTTCTCGACATCGGTGGTGTTCATGAGCGCGCCACCGGCGGTCACGGAGCCCTCGAACACCAGTGGGTACAGGTTCGCGCGGGCGGCGTAGACGGCGGCGGTATAGCCCGAGGGGCCCGAGCCGATGATGATGACATTACGGACGTCGGTCATGTGTGGACTCTTCTGTCGAGGACGGAACTATCAGGGAGAACGGATGGAGCGGCGCAGACATTCCCGAGATCAGCGACCGCGCACCGCGACCGCGCGGATCTCGCCACGATACTCGTCGTTGCCGACCTGTGGGAGCGAGCGAAGCCACACCACGACGTACCGGCTATAGGTGTCCGAGGGAAGGGCGATCGCGGCGTCCTCCCCGGCTCCGTCGAGCACCGCGACCTCGCGCAGCTCCGACAGGCTCGACGGCGGCTCCTGCTGGGTCGATGGTGTCGTCAGGATGGAGACATCGGTGGGACTGCCGGCCAGCCGCAACTGCACCTGCTCGACTTGGGAGGGGCGACCGAGGTCCAGCACCAGACCGACCCCGTCCTTCAGCCGGCCGAGCGCGGGATCGCCGTAGTACGTCGAGGTGTACCAGCCCGATTCGGCGTCGTCGTCCAGGGCGTTCTCGACCAGCTGGGGATTCTCGGCACGGTCCGCGCCCTGCGGATCGAAGTCGAGAGCCCGGTCGATCGGGAGCACGGTGGTCGGGGCGGTCGCCGTAGGCGTCGACTCGAGCGGCGGGCCGCCCTCGTGGGTGGCCTGCTGCACCAGGAGAGCGAGCACGGCGACGATCGTGACAGTGCCGAGCACGCCCAGGAGCACCAGGCCGCGGTCGCCCCGTGCGGCGGCGCGCAGCCGGGCGCGCCCCCGCTCGGCTCGTGTCGGAGGAGCCGGCTCGAAGGCCTTGGGGCGGCGCCGTGGGGGCGTCAAACCCGGCGGTGGTCCGGACGGCTCGATCACCGGATCGAGCCGTAGCAGATCCGGGGAGGACTGCCGTGCCTCGCCCGCGAAGGCGAGGGGCGCCTCGTCGTCCTCGCCCACGAGGTTCAGCACGTGGGCGATGTCGGCCGCGGTGGTGAGCGGGGTCTGGTGGTGGCGCGGCGGTTGCCCCAGGATGCGATCGCAGACGGTGTCGATATCGCGGGCCACACCGGCGCGCACCCTGCGAGGCCGCAGCAGCCGGCCGTGCTCGGTGGGGGCCGCGCGCAGGCCGTCGGTGTGCCCGCCGGGCCAGCGGCTCACCAGGCAGGCATAGAGGAGCTTGCCGATCGCCTCGACATCGGCGCGTTCGTAACCTGCCTTGTCGGCCTCGGAGATCTGATGGTCCGCCGGTGCCAGCGCTGTCGCCACGCCGAGCCCGACGATCCGTACGGCGCCCGATTCCTTCAGGAGGATCTGATGGGGCGTGAGCCGACGGTGGTACACGCCGTGCGCGTGTGCGTGGGCGATCGCATCGGCGACCTCGGCGATGATCGTCACCGCCCGCCGGTTCGGGAGAGGAGCCTCCTGCAGCACCTGACTGAGCGGAACCGCCCGTGCCCACTCGCGGACGATGCCGTGATAGCCGTCGTCGTCCTCGATGAGATCCAGCACCCGCAGGAAGTGATGATCGGTGACCCGGGTGGACTCGCGGGCGGCCTGTAGGAAGTTCGCGGCCCGTGGATCGCTCGCCGGCAGCAGCTCGAGCCGCACATTGCGATTGAGGACCTGGTCGTGGGCTCGCCAGTTCGAGCAGCCGAGCCGCTCGCTGACCAGGTCGTGGAGCTCATAGCGGTCGGCGATCACGACCCCGGGCGTCAGGGCACGTCGTTCGCTCGTCACCGCATCCTCCTTCCGACCCCCCTCATCCTAGGCGTTCGCCCCATGCGTCGTGTCAGCCACGCCCGAGAGCCCTAGCGCCGTCGCGACCCCACCAGGCTCGTGAGCACATAGCGCAGCTCGTTCATCCCGAGCACCTCCGCCATGAACAGATAGGTGACCGTTCCGACGCCACCCACGACGCAGAGTTGCGCGATGGCGGTCGTGGCGCCGCCGGGTGTCGGCTCGAACAACACCCAGACGAGGCTCGCGGCCACCATGACGCCGCACATCATGAGGGTGAGCAACGCCATCTTCAGCAGGAACCAGGCCATCTCGTGGTCGACCAGTGTCCCGCCCACGCGCCGCGACAGCAGTGCGAAGGCGACCGCGAGACCGATCACATAGGCGAGGCTCCAGCAGACCGCGAGCACGGTGGCGACCCAGACGGGCTCGACGAGGCGCGTCGCCACGACGGCGGTGCCGAGGTTCACCGCCATGATCACCAGTTGGATCCAGAACGGCGTCCGCGTGTCCTCCATAGCATAGAAGCCGCGCAGGACCACGTAGTGGATCGTGAAGGCCACCATCCCGAGGGCGAAGGCGGAGATCGTCATCCCGATCGCCGGGTTCTCGCCGGGCAGGAGCCGGGCCAGCGACGGCCCGAGGACGCCGACGGCGACCGCGATCGGGACGACGAGGCTCACGACGAGCCGGAGCGTGCGCCCGATCTCGACGCCGACCCGGTCCACACGACCCGCGGCCGCATAGGCGGAGAGCGTCGGGATGATCGCGGTGGCCACGGACACGGTGATGATGCCGTGGGGCACCTGGGCGAGCAGGAAGCCGAAGTCGTACACGGTCGTGCCGGCCGCCGGGACGTCGCGCGCGCGCCCCTCACTGGTCGCTCGCACACCCAGCCGCGCGATGACGAAGAAGGCAATCTGATTGACGATGATGAAGCCGAGCGTCCAGGCGCCGAGCCGCAGCGTGTGCCCGAGCCCGACCCCGCGGAAGTCGAAGCGTGGACGGTACCGGAATCCGACGCGCCCGAGGAACGGCACTAGCACGGCGGCCTGGATGACGATGCCGAGCGTGGAACCGATGCCGAGCAGCAATGACTCGGCCGTGGAGAATCCCCCGGTTCCACCACGATCGGCGCCGAAGACGACGGCATAGATGCCGAGCACGACCAGGGCCGTCAGATTGTTCACGATCGGCGCCCACATCATCGGCCCGAAGCGCTCGCGGGCATTGAGGATCTGGCCGACGAGCACGAATGCCCCGTAGAAGAAGACCTGCGGCAGGCACAGGAGCATCAGCAGATAGGCCGACTGGCGCTGGGCCGTGAACTCCGGGGTGAAGAGATCGGCGTAGATGATCCGCATGATGAGCGGCACTGCCAGCATCAACAGGATCGTGGCGCCGAGGAGCACCAGCATGCCGAGCGTGATGATGCGGTTGGCGTACGCGTCCCCGCCATCGGGATCGTTGCGCATAGCCCGGACCAGCTGCGGCACCAGCACGACATTGAACACCCCGCCGGCGACGAGGATGTAGAGCGAGTTGGGTATCGAGTTGGCGGTGTTGAACAGATCGGCATTGAGTGCCGTGCCGATCACCGCGATCAGCAGGACCGAGCGCAGCAGTCCCGTCGCCCGGGAAACGACCGTGCCGAGCGCCATCCACGCGCTCGCGCGCGCCAATCGAGGAGCGTCAGCCATCGTCATCGCTCTCTGAGAGTCGCCGGAAACCGCGTCTCCGGAAACGGCGGCTCATCGCGAACACGACGCCGGCGACCGCCACGCCCATCGCGACCCAGACGATCGTGCCGACCTGGCTCGACCGGACGTTGAAGGAGGCCTCGGAGCCGACGGGACGGTCACCGGCCATGGCCTGTGCGGTGATCGTCGTCGAGTTCTGCCGCCCGAGGTCGATATCGGCGTTGACGGTGCGCCGCTCACCGGGAGCGACGTCGATCGGGTCGAGGCGGTTCGAGCTGAGCGCGGGATTGCCGGGGGTCAGCAGGATCGACACCGAGATCGGCAGCCGGGTGGGGTTGTTGACGGTGAGCGGGAAGCTCCCCTGACTGCTCGATAGGGTCACGGTCTCGGGGCCGAGCACCTCGATGCCCGCGAGACTGCCGTTGCGTTCGACCGCCTGCTGCTCGGCGGTGCGGACCGCCCTCTCGGGAACGGAGCGCCACCGCACGGAGACCGCGGAGGCGAGTTCGCGGTCGGCCTGCGAGCCCTCGGCCGCGCCGGCACTCACGGCTGCGACCGCGTCCTCGGCCTCGAGCAGGTCAGCGGCCGCACTGAGCACCGTGGGAGACAGCGGCTCGGAGACCGGATTGGCGGGGAGCTCGCCGTCGTAGCCGTCCACTCCGCTGGTGACGAGACGATCCAGGGTGGTGCCTTCGACCAGCTCGTCTCCGCGGAGCGAGGCGGCCAGGGCGCTGGTGTTCGCCCGGGGCTCGGGGATCCAGTCCGGATCGACGAAGGTGACGGCATCCGCGGCGGACTCGGGGTCGGCCGCGCGGGAGAGGGTCGCGAGGGCGGCGCGGGTCAGCACACGCTGGCGCAGCGAGACAGTCGTCTCGACCTCGTCGGCGCTCCCCAGCGTGTCGTTGACGGCCAGCAGGGCGGGACCGTGTTCGGCATCGACGGTGACCAGGGATCCGTCGCGCTGGTCCCACTGCGGCAGAGCCGAGGCACGCACGATCGTCGGGGCGTCGCCCTCGGCGCGATGACGTTCGAGCATCGCGTCGGTCACGCCGGTCTCCATCGCCCACCGTGCGGAGCGGCCGGTGATGCCGTGTTCGTCCAGGGCCGACTGGGTGGCGGCGGCAACCTGCGGTGAGAGCTCGGCGGCGAGATCCGGGCGCTCGGAGAGTGCCGCCCAGTCCGGCCGGTCGTAGTCGATATTCCACACCGAGGAGCGGCGTGCCAGGGCCACGAGGTCGTCGTGGAAGGACTGCGCCTGCTCGCGGGCCTCGTCGCTCACATCGTCGAAGGGTCCCTCGCCGTCGGCCATGCGCTGGCTGGCATCGAGCACCGCGGGGTCGATGACGAGGCTCTGTGCCTCCACGGGCAGGGCGGCGGCGAGATCCAGCTGGCGGCGCAGCCTGCCGTTCTCACCGACGGCGGTCCGGAGGGCCTGGACGTCATCGGCCTCGTCGTCGCGGCGAGGGTCCAGGACGAAGGACCACACGAGCCCGCCGTCGATCGGCGACGCGGGGTCGTCGATCCACGGCAGGAAGGTGGTCGCCCGGGCCACCGAGTCCTGCGGTCGGACGCCGTCGGGGTCAGTGGCGAGCAGCTGCACGCCGACCGGATACACGCCGGGCGCCCCCGTGGGGCCGACCTCGTCGAGGGGGACGGAGAGGTCGTACCGGGCGGTGTCACCCGGGGCGATGTCGCCGACCTCGTCGAACAGGCCGATGGTCGTGACGCGTTCGCCGGTGTAGGTGCTCGAGCTCCGGACGGCCGTCTCGACCTGTTCGCGGGTGGTGAAGGGCGACCGCGCCATCACCAGATAGGCCTGGACCGAGCTCCATTCGCCGTCGGAGGTGTTCTCGATCCGCCCCGAGACCTCGATCGTCGCGTCGGCCGTCAGCTGGGAGGGGGTGAGCGTGTCGATGGTGACAGTGAGCCCCCCGCCCGGATCCTCCTCGTCCTCCGCCGCCTGGCTCGGGCTCGGAAGCAGCACGGTGAGCCCCAGGACGAGCCATCCGGTGAGGGCGGCCACGAGGGCGCGCCGGCGGCCGGCAGATCGGAAGCTCACCGTCCCATCCTAGGGTGGCGTTGTCTGATGCCCGGACCGCGACGCCGAGGTCGGGCGACTCCACCCACCCCACCCTGGGCGGTGACTTACGCACCCCTCAGGTCCAGGGGCGGTGGGATAGGCACCTCTCGAGCGTGGCGACGGGTGCGTAAGTCACCGCCCATGCGGACGAGAGGTGCGTAAGTCACCGCCCCGGAGGGGGTGGGGTCAGGACCTTGCCGCCCACCACGAGCGCAGCGCCTCGGACGCGTCGTCCTCGCCGAGCGGGCCGCGATCCATCCGCAGCTCCAGGAGGAAACGGTAGGCCTCGCCGACCTCGCGGCCGGGACCGATCTGGAGGATCTCCATGATCTGATTGCCGTCGAGATCGGGTCGCAGGGAGTCCAGCTCCTCCTGCTGGGCCAGCTGGCCGATGCGGCGCTCCAGGTCGTCGTAGGTGCGTTGCAGCCGGAGCGCCTTCTTGGCATTGCGGGTGGTGCTGTCCGCCCGCGTGAGGATATGGAGGCGTTCGAGCTCGGGTCCGGCGTCGCGGACATAGCGACGCACGGCCGCATCGGTCCACTGGCCCGACCCGTACCCGTGGAAACGCAGGTGCAGCTCCACCAGTCGGCATACCGCGTCGACGACGTCATTGGAGTACCGCAGCGCACGCAACCGCTTGCGGGCGAGCTTGGCGCCCACCACATCGTGGTGATGGAAGGTGACGGTGCCGTCATCGGTGAACCGGCGGGTCTTGGGCTTGCCGATGTCGTGGAGGAGCGCGGCGAGGCGGATCACCAGATCGGGGCGTTCGTCGAGGCGGTGCTCCAGATCGATCGCCTGCTCCAGCACGGTGAGCGAGTGCTCGTAGACGTCCTTGTGCCGGTGATGCTCGTCGCGCTCGAGGCGCAGCGCCGGCAGCTCGGGGAGCATCTGGTCGGCCAGGCCGGTGGCGACGAGCAGCCGCAGACCATCGACGGGCGATCCCGCGCACAGCAGCCGGGACAGCTCGTCGCGGATGCGTTCGGCCGAGACGATCTGCAGCCGCTCGGCGAGCTGGGTCATCGCCTCGACGACCTCGTCGCTGGCGGACACATGGAGCTGCGCGGTGAACCGCGCCGCGCGCATCATCCGCAGGGGATCGTCGGAGAAGGAGAGCTCGGGAGCCACCGGGGTGCGGAGACGGCGGTCGGCGAGGTCCTCGACACCGTCGAAGAGGTCGACGAACTCGCCATCGGGCAGTCGCACGGCCATCGCGTTGATGGTGAAGTCCCGACGCGAGAGGTCGCCGTCGAGGGTGTCGCCGAAGGCGACGACGGGCTTGCGCGTCGCGGGGTCGTACTCGTCGGTGCGGTAGGTGGTGATCTCCAGCTGGTCGCCGCCCTTACGGGCGCCGATCGTCCCGAAGTCCCGACCCACATCCCACACGGCATCCGCCCAGCCGGCGAGGACCGCCTCGATCTGATCGGGCGTGGCGGAGGTGGCGAAGTCGAGATCGTGCACCGGCAGGCCGAGGAGGGCGTCGCGGACAGGACCGCCGACCAGCACCAGCTCGTGTCCGGCATCGGTGAAACGGGCGCCGATCTCGCCCAGCACCGGGTAGGTGGAGAGCAGGGATTCCAGGCGCCGGCGTTCGAGATCGGTCAGGTCGGACACGGTACGCCAGCCTACCGGCCGCACGCGAAGAACCGAGATCTGCTCCCGGATCGTCGTCCGGGATGGGGACCGGTTGACGAAACGGGAGCAGATCTCGGCTCGGGGGGATCAGTTCAGCGCGAAACAGGGCTCGGTGTAGTCATAGCCCTCGGCGGTCGGCCCGGCGGTCAGCTCCTGCGCGATCGTCACGCCGGTCATGGCCTCGGTGTCGACCCCGCTGATGACGCTCGAACGCCACGCGACCTCCGACGGGTCACCGGCGTTGTTGCCGGCCTCGTTCGGCAGCATGCCCTCGTAGTCGACCTCCTCGAGCTCGCCCGCGGCCTTCACGAGGTTCTCCCGCGTGATGCCACCGTCCATGTCGGCGGCAGCCTCCATGGCGGCGAGCAGCGGGTAGCTCCACACCCAGCCTGCGGTGTAGCCGTCATTGGGCGTGACGCCGTCGAGTGCCTCGCGCATCGCCTCATGGCCCGCGCTGTCGGTGTCCCACGGGCCCCACGGACCGGCCTGGAAGTACATCGCCTCCAGCGCCGGTGCGGCGGCCGACTGCAGGAGCGCGGGGTTCCAGGTCGGGCTCGACCCGACCACGGTGCCCTGCCAGCCCTGCTGCGCGGCGCCACCGACGATCGTCGCCATCTCGGCGGGACCGGTGGTGACCACGATGAGGTCCGGCTGATTCTCCAGCACCGCGGCGACCGCGCCGGCCTGATTGTCCTGGCCGGTCGGCGTCTCGACCTCGACGAACTCCAGGTCATTGGCCTCGGCCGCGGCCTTGGCGCCCGCCGCGGCGTCTCCGCCGTAGTCGTTCGGGTACTTGATCGCCATGACCGTGCCCTCGACGCCACGGTTCTCGACCGCCCAGTCGACGCCGTTCATCGCCTCGAAGCAGTAACTGGCGCCGCTCTGGAGGATCTGATCCTCGAAGTCCCAGGCCGAGTTCCACGAGGCCGGGATGCCGATGACGTCATCGGCCTTCATGTCATCGAGGATCGCGAGGGTCTGCGAGGACCCGAGGGTCTGCGCGAGGGCGAGGATCTCACCGCGCATCTCCTGGTAGCGCCGGTTGTGGATCTCGGGGTTGTACTCGGCATCGGCGATGTGCTCGCTGATGTTGATGTCGTAGCCGCCGACGCCGCCGTCCTCGTTGACGCGCTCCCAGAAGGCCTTCTGGGCATCGGTGATCGGGACGGCGAGCGGCGCGAACGGCCCCTTGGTGAGGTCGGAGATCGCACCGAGGTAGATGCAGCCGTTGTCCTCGTTGACCGCATCGGGACACGCTTCGTCGGTGATGCCGGGGCCCGCCTCGCTCGACGAGTCGTCTCCGCCGCCGCGACACCCGGTCAGGACGAGCGCGGCGATGGACGCACCCGCCACCGCTCGGGTGATGAACCTGCGTTGCTTCATGGTGTTCCTTTCGGAGGGATCAGGTGATGGGGATCAATAGGAGAAGGGCCAGCCCTTCCAGTAGTTCCGGATGCGCATCCAGATGCCGTACAGACCGCGCGGCTCGAAGATGAGGAATCCGATGATCAAGAGGCCGTAGAGGATGGCCTCGAACTGGAAGACGTTGATGATGCCGCCACCGACGGTCGATGTGCTGATGACGGGGAACAGGTGGGCGATCTCCTGCGCGATACGGGGCAGGGCGGTGATGAACATCGCGCCCATGATCGACCCGGAGATGGTCGCCACGCCGCCGATCAGCACCATCGCCAGGTATTGGATGCTCAGCAGCAGGCCGAAGGCCGCGGGCTCGAACACCCCCACCACCGCGTAGTACATCGCTCCCGCCACGCCGGCGAAGAAGGACGACATCGCGAAGGCCATCACCTTGTAGACGGTCAGGTTGATGCCGATGACCGCCGCGGCGACATCGCGATCGCGGACGGCCGAGAAGGCGCGGCCGACACCCGATCGGGCGATATTGCGACCGAGGATCGCGAACACGATCAGGAAGACCAGGGCCAGGAAGAACTGCTGCTGGTCGCGGCTCAGGCCGAGGCCGAACAGCGATCCGCCCTCGGAGAAGCGGATGCCGAACAGTTCGAGGTCCGGTCCGCGGCGGCCCACGCCGGGCCCGCCGGTGAGGGTCCGCGCCTCGCGGAACACGTGCTCGCCGAGGAACACCAGTCCGAGGGTGACGATGGCCAGATACAGGCCGCGCAGGCGCACCGCGATCGGCCCGACGATCAGTCCGGCGATCGCCGCCACGATTCCGGCGGCCGGGAGCCACACCCACATCGGCATGCCGTAGCCGATCAGTCGGCCCTCGGGATCGCCACCGAGCACTGCCGCGGTGTAGGCCCCGAGTCCGAGGAAGAAGGCGTGGCCC
Organism: Aeromicrobium sp. YIM 150415; assembly: GCF_016918125.1. Taxonomy (NCBI): domain Bacteria; kingdom Bacillati; phylum Actinomycetota; class Actinomycetes; order Propionibacteriales; family Nocardioidaceae; genus Aeromicrobium; species Aeromicrobium sp. YIM 150415. Next base: position 43,607 of record NZ_JAERWM010000015.1, read on the forward strand.
AGGGAGACCTGCCCGGCATAGCCGGTGACCAGGTTGAGGCCGATGGCGCCCACCGAGGCGATGAGGCCGAGGGTGAAGACCAGCAGAAGGTCGTCGGTGAAGAAGAACGGCACCCCGAAGGCGGCCAGCACGAGCAGGACGGTCGACCGGCGCTTGGCGGGCGTGTTGATGAGCGCCATGTCCTGGCGGTACGCGGTGCGCAGCCGCGGCCGTCCGCGCGGGGGACGTGGGGTACGGCGCGGTGACGTGACGGTGGCGGTCATACCCGCTCCACCTCCTTGGTGCCGAAGAGTCCATAGGGTCTGACGAGCAGCACCAGGAACATGAGCGCGTAGGGGGCGACCAGCGCGAAGTTGGCGCCGAGGAAGGGCGCGACGCTCGGCTGGTAGACGGCGGTGAGCGATTCGACGATGCCGACAGCGAGCCCGCCGATCACCGCCCCGGGCAGGCTGTCGAGTCCGCCGATGATGATCGCCGGGAGGGCCTTGAGCGCGATGATCCAGGTGTTCTGCTCCATGCCGGCCGACCCGGCGGCCACGAAGGTGCCCGCGATGGCGGCGAGCCCGCCGGCGATCGCCCACGCGAGGGCGAAGATCGCTCCCACGCGGATGCCCTGGGCCAGCGCCGTCTCCTGGTTGAGCGCCGTGGCACGCATGGCGAGCCCCGCCTTGGCATACCGGAAGAAGAGCACGAGGGCGATGACCGTCAGCAGCGTCACGACGATCAGCGAGACGCGCTGATGGCTGATCGACAGCCCGAGGAACTCATAGCGCCGCGAGCCGTTCGGGAAGGTCACGATGCGCGGATCGGGGCCCATGTACCGGTTGGCGAAGATGCGCAGCACGATGTCGACACCGATGGTGATGATCGCCAGGGTGAACACCGGCTTGCCGACCATCGGCCGGAGGGCCAGCCGTTCCACGGCCATGCCGAGCAGCGCGCCGAGCACGACGGCACCGGCCAGGCCGGGCCAGAACGGAAGGCCGATCTGCGTGGTCAGGTGATAGGTGAACAGTCCTCCGCACACCATCAGCGCCGGCTGGGCGAAGCTGATCACGTGCGTGGCCTTGTAGATCATGACGTAGCCGAGGGCGAGCAGCGCGTAGATCGCGCCCTGGGCGAAGCCGTTCAGCACGGCCTGGGCGAACGTGGTCATGCGCTCACCTGCCTGTGGTCTCGATACGCCACGCGCTCGCTGCGCTCGCCGTGGCTACTCGACCACCGGGTGCCGGTTCCTCGGTGGTTGAGTAGGCGTGCGGTGGGGTGGTTTCGATACGCTCCGGTCGCTGAGCGACCTGCGCTACTCAACCACCGGCTTGCTGCGCCTCGGTGGTTGAGTAGCCGTGAGGAACGAGCGGCGTATCGAAACCACTGCTCGGACGTGAATACGGGAACGGGGCTCATGCGCGCACCTCTTCGTCGTACATGTCGGCGATCTCCGCGGCGAACTGCCGGGTGATCGCGGGACGCTTGATCTTCTGGGTGGCGGTCAGCTCGCCCTGCTCGTGATCGAGCTCCTTGGGCATGAGCCGGAAGCGCTTGATGGTCTCGACCGAGGCGAACTTGGTGTTCGTGGCCTCGACCACCTCCTGCACCAGCTCGATGACCTCGGGCTTCTGCGACAGGTCGCGGTAGGTGGTGAACGCGAGCTTGCGCCGTTGCGCCCAGTCGCCCACGGTGTCGAGCTCGATCCCGATGAGCGCCGTCAGATACTTGCGACGGTCGCCGATGACGATCGCCTCCTTGATGTACGGCGAGGACTTCAGGCTGTTCTCGATCTCACTCGGGGAGATGTTCTTGCCGCCCGCGGTGATGATGATGTCCTTGATGCGGTCGGTGATCTTCAGATGCGTGCCGTCGACCCATTCGCCGACATCGCCCGTACGGAGCCACCCGTCCTCGGTGATCGTCCGCGCGGTGGCTTCCGGGTTGTTCCAGTAGCCGGCGAAGGTGCCCGCGTGACGTGTGAGGATCTCCCCGGTCTCGGGGTCGAGGCGCACCTCGGCACTCTCCTGCGGCTCGCCGACGGTGCCGACCTTGATGCGCCCCGCCCGATTGGCCGTGGCGATCGCGCTGTTCTCGGTCATGCCGTAGACCTCGTGCATCGGGACGCCGATGCCCATGAAGAACTCCAGCACCTCCGGGGCGATCGGCGCCGCACCCGAGGCGGCGTACCGTGCCTTGCCCAGGCCGAGCCGCTCGCGCAGCGGCCGGTAGAGGAACACCCAGCCGGCCGCGTACGCCAGCCGCGTCGCGAGGGTGTGGTTGCCGTCGTTCTCGACCAGACGGCGCCCGATCCACTGCGAGACCTTCATCCACAGCCCGAAGTTGAGCTTCTTGAGCCGGCTGGCCCCGCTCATCCGGATGTGCACGCCGGCGGCGATCTTCTCCCAGATCCTCGGGACGCCGAACACGATCGTGGGTTGCACCTCGCGCAGCGCGACCTGGACGGTCTCGATCGACTCGGCGAAGTTGACCTGGGTGCCGACCGCCGCGTTGAACCAGGTGGTGAACACGCGTTCGGCCACATGGCACAGCGGCAGATAGGAGACGATCAGGTCCTTGTCGTTCGCCGGGGGGTCGACGAAGGCGCCGTGCTGGGCGAGGGTCTCGATGACGAACTCGATATTGGCGATCGTCAGCATGGCGCCCTTGGGAGGACCGGTGGTGCCGGACGTGTAGACGAGCGTGGCGATGTCGTCGTCCTGGGCCTGCTCGGCGCGGGCGTCGACCGCGTCGGGATGGGCGTCGCGGTGCTCGGCCCCGCGTTCGAGCAGCTCGGTCCAGGACAGCAGCCGCGGATCGGTGTAGCGGCCGGCGATGCCCCGGGGCTCGATGTAGACCAGGTGGCGCAGCTCGGGCAGCTCGTCGATGATCTCGAGGGCCTTGTCCAGCTGCTCCTGGTCCTCGGCGATCAGCACGGAGGTGCCGGAGTCGCGCAGCACGTGCAGCACCTCGGCGGCCGGATTGGTGGGATAGAGACCCACCGTGACGGCCCGCACCGCGGTGATGCCGATATCGCTGAACAGCCACTCGCAACGGTTCTCGCTGTGGACTCCCACCCGGTCACCGGGCTCGACGCCCAGGGAGAGCAGGCCGTGGCCCACGAGCGTGGCCTGCTCCCAGTAGTCCTCCCAGGTGATCTGATCCCAGATGCCGAGGTTCTTCTCGCGCATCGCGACGGTCCCCGGCGACGTGCGGGCGCGTTCGCGGATGCGCAGGGGCAGTGTCGTCCGGGCGGTGGCGTTCTCCTGCCGCTCGTTCACGAGACCTCCTCGATGACGGGGTCCTCGTCGCCCGCGCCGAGATAGGCGCGGATGACATCGGGATGGCTTTGGACCTCGGCCGGCGTGCCGAGGGCGATGGGCGTGCCGAAGTCCATCGCCATCACCCGGTCGGCGAGGTCCATCACCAGGCCCATGTCGTGCTCGACGAGGATCATCGGGATCTTCAGCTCGTCGCGGATGTCGAGGATGAAGCGCGCCATGTCCTCGGTCTCCTCGCCGTTCATGCCGGCGACGGGCTCGTCGAGGAGCAGCAGCCGGGGCTCCATCGCGAGGGCGCGTCCCAGCTCGATCCGCTTCTGCACGCCGTACGGCAGCATGCCGACGGGGAGCTCGCGGTAGCCCTCGATCTCCAGGAAGTCGATGATCTCCTCGACCCGCCGGCGATTGGCGATCTCGCTGCGCTGCGCGCGCCCGAGCCAGGCGACCGCCCACGGCCAGCTGTAGCCGAGATGGTGGTGGCGTCCCAGCATCAGGTTGTCGACGACATTGAGGTTCTCGAAGAGCTCGATGTTCTGGAAGGTGCGGGCCAGTCCGCGGGCGGCGATCCGATGGGGCCGCTCGCCGAGGATCGACGTGCCGTCGAAGCGCACGTCCCCGGCTTGGGGCCGGTAGACCCCCGAGAGCACGTTGAAGATCGAGGTCTTGCCGGCGCCGTTGGGGCCGATGATCGCGAACAGCTCGTGGCCCTGGATGTCGAAGGAGACTCCTCGCAGGGCCTTGACCCCGGCGAAGCTCAGCTCGACATCCTCCACCGAGCAGATGATGTCCTCGCTCATGCCGGCACCGCCTGAAGAAGAAGCACGATAGTCCCCCAAGCACTCCGCTGCGCTCCGTGCAGGGCGGTACCCCCACGATCCCGGCATTCGTCAGCACCCATCGTTCGCTCGCTGCGCTCGCTCATGACAGCCACCGCTTCCTGCGCTTGTAGTGCTTGAGGTCGCGGTACGAGGTCGCCAGTTCGCCCCGGCCGAGGTAGAAGTCGCGGATATCGCTGTCCTGGAGCAGAGCCTCGGCGGGCTGATCCATGACGATCTTGCCGTGCTCCATGACGTAGCCGTGGCTGGCGATCGAGAGCGCCATCATCGCGTTCTGCTCCACGAGGAGGACGGTCGTGCCGCGCTGTTCGTTGATCTGAACGACGATGTCCTTGATCTGGGCCACGATCCGCGGTGCCAGACCCAGGCTCGGCTCGTCGAGGAGCACGATGTCCGGCTGTGCGACGAGGGCGCGACCCATCGCGAGCATCTGCTGCTCGCCGCCGGACAGGTACCCGGCCGTGCGCTTGCGGCGCTCCTTGAGCACCGGGAACAGCTCGTAGATCTCCTCGATGCTCTCGCTCAGTCCCCCGCGGCGTGTGTGGCCGCCGACTCGCAGGTTCTCCTCGACGGTGAACTCGCCGAAGACCCGGCGGCCTTCGAGTACCTGTCCGAGTCCGGCCGCGACGATCCGGGGCGCGTTCCAGCGCTGGATCGGCTTCTCGTCGAGCAGGATCTGACCCTTGGTGATCTCGCCGTCGTGGATGTCCAGCAGACCCGACAACGCCCGCAGCAGCGTCGTCTTGCCGGCACCGTTGGCACCGAGCAGAGCGACGATCTGTCCGCGGGGCACCGTCAGGCTCACGCCGCGCAGCACGAGGACGACGTCGTTGTAGACGACTTCCAGGTTCTTGACGCTCAGCACGTGGTGACTCCCCCTCCTCCTTGGTTGCGCAGCATCCTGACACATGGATGTGAGCGACGTCACGAACTTTATGCAGATGTAGTGAAACTTTTTCTCGACGGGGGTAGGTTGACTGCTCATGGAAGGCTCACGGCAGACCGACGGCCGGGTGCGGCGCGCCGAACGGACACGCGCCTCGATCGTCGACGCCCACGTGCGGCTGCTGCGTGAGGGGACGCTCAAGCCCAGCGCCAAGACGATCGCCGAGGCCGCCGGCGTGTCGGTCCGCACGTTGTGGCTCGCCTTCGGCGACATGGAGAGCCTGTTCGCGCAGACGGTCGCCTACTGGTTCGTCTCCGACGATGCGCTGGCGGTCGTGATCGATCCCGCACTGGAGCTGGAGCAGCGGATCGACCGCTTCTGCGCGGCCCGTGCCCGCCGCCTCACCAATATCGCGCCCGCCGCCCGCGCGGCGCAGCTGATGGAGGCGTCCTCCTCGACACTGCGGGGAAGCCGCCGTGCCCACATCGAGAACGTGCGAGTGGAGATCGCCGAGGTCTTCGCCGCGGAGATCGCCGTCTCGGCCGCTCCCGAGACGCTCTGCGATGCGCTCTTGGCGGCGAGCAGTTGGAACTCCTGGTCGATCCTGCACGATGATCTCGGCCGCACCGCCGAGGAGTGTGAGACCGCGATGCGTCGCGCTTTCACGGCGCTGTTGGCCGGGTGTCGCTAGACCTCCGAAAGGGGCGACGGTCAGGGACCGAGGGCGATGCGTTGCGGCTGCTATGGCCGCCGTATCGCATCATCATCCGTGCGGACTTGCTCGAAACTCGATGCGTTCAGGTCGCGGCGGGAACCACGACGCATCATGATCAGGCCTCGTCGTGCGCGAGGGCCGCGGCCCCGATGATGCCGGCATTGTTGCGCAGGTCGGCGGGGATCATCTCGGTCCGTACGTCGATGAGCGGCATGAAGGCCTCGTAGTTCTTGCTGACGCCGCCGCCGACGATGAACAGATCCGGTGAGAACAGCCGCTCCAGATGGCGGAAGTAGTGATGCAGTCGCTTGGCCCATTGGGTCCAGCTGAGGTTCTCGCGCTCGCGTGCACTGGTGGCGGCGTAGTGCTCCGCGTCGTCGCCGCGCAGCTCGAGGTGGCCGAGCTCGGTATTGGGCACGAGGGTGCCGTCGACGATCAGCGCCGAGCCGATACCGGTGCCGAGGGTGATGACCAGGATGACGCCGTCACGGCCGCGAGCCGCGCCGTAGCGTGCCTCGGCGACTCCCGCCGCATCGGCATCGTTGACGACGTGGACCGGATGTCCGAGACGCTCGGTGAAGAGTGCGTCGACATCGGTGTCGATCCAGCTCTTGTCGATATTCGCGGCCGACCGGGCCACGCCACGCTGAACCACCGCTGGAATGGCCACACCCGTCACCGCGGGCAGCTCCAGTCCTTTGTAGGAGCCGATGATCTGCTCGGCGACATCGGCGAGCGCCTCCGGGGTCGACTTCTTGGGGGTCGCGAAGCGAGTGCGGTTGCTGGCGAGACTGCCGCTCGTCAGATCCACCGGTGCTCCCTTGGTGCCCGTACCACCGATGTCGATGCCGAAGCCGATCATGGGCCGAGTCTAGTGTCCTGCGCCGAAAGTTCATCACCGCTTTTCGCCGCCTGGGGGCACCTCCCGCGAGCGCTAGCGAGTGGGGGAAGCGGCGCTCCGCGACGTTGGCGTCACTCGAAAGGCGCCTCCCCCAAGCACTCCGCTTCGCTCCGTGCAGGGCGGTACCCCCAGCCTGCCCGCGCTCCGCCGTGGGGGTACCTCCCTGGACGGAGTCCTTGGGGGATTGCGGAGCACCCACTCAGACGACGCCTCTCGGCAACGAACCTCCGACGCAGGACACTAGTTCTGCCGGCTCGCCTACGCTGAGCCGGTGAACGGATCGGATCGGTGAGCGGCGGGCTGGCCGCATTGCTCGATGATGTGGCCGCGCTCGCGCGGCTCGCCGCGGCTTCGGTGGACGATGTCGGCACGGCGGCCGGGCGGGCGAGTGCCAAGGCCGCCGGTGTCATCGTCGACGACGCGGCGGTCACCCCGCGCTACGTGCGAGGCCTGGATCCGCGGCGTGAGCTCTCGGTGATCGGCCGCATCGCCAAGGGCTCGCTCCGCAACAAGCTGATCTTCATCCTCCCGGCGCTGCTGGTGCTCAGCCAGTTCCTCCCCTGGCTGCTGACTCCCCTCCTCATGGTCGGCGGTGCCTATCTGTGTTTCGAGGGTGCGGAGAAGCTGTGGGAGAAGCTCCGTGGCGAGAGTCACGACGAGGTGCCGAGGACACAGGACGGTCCGGAGTCCGAGGATGCGGTCGTGTCCTCGGCCGTCCGGACCGATTTCATCCTGTCCGCGGAGATCATGGTCATCGCCCTCAACGAGGTGTCCTCCGAACCGCTGCTGTCGCGGGCGATCATCCTGGCCGTCGTGGGGGTCGCCATCACGGCCCTCGTCTACGGGGTGGTCGCCCTGATCGTGCGGATGGACGATATCGGGGTGGCCCTGGCCGAGCGCTCGTCGAGATTGGCGCGGCGCATCGGACGCGGACTGGTCAAGGCGATGCCGAAGGTGATGACGACGCTCGCGACGGTCGGGGTCGTGGCGATGCTCTGGGTGGGCGGGCACATCCTGCTCGTCGGCTCCGAGGAGCTCGGCTGGCACGCGCTCTACGAGGCGGTGCACCGCCTCGAACCCGCGAACATGGTCGCGGGCTGGTTCGTCAACACCGCGGCCTCGGCGCTGTTGGGCCTGATCGTGGGTGCCGCCATCGTCGCCGGGTGGCACTGGATCGGCTCCCGCCGCCAACCACATGTGGGTTAGATCACATACAGTCTTCCGTTTATCCGGAGCGTGAGCTCCAATAGTTCTCGGGAGCCGATCGTCCGTTTCGATCGGCCATGAGACCGGGAGAGACGACATGCGCAAGACCACCAAGGGAGCACTGGCCGCGGGAGCGGCCGCGGCACTGCTGATCGGGGGCGCCGGCACATTGGCGTACTGGACGGCCGAGGACTCGGCCGATGGCGGCCCGGTCGCCTCGGGCAACCTCACCCTCGCCTCGAATGACGACTGCGACACCTGGGTCTACGCCGCCGGGAGCGCTTCGGCGGGTGAGACCGTGACGGCCTTCGTGCCCGGTGACGTCGTGACCACCACCTGCAGCTTCGCCGTGGGTGCGACGGGCGACAACCTCGCCGCCACCGTGGACGTCCCCGACAGCCTCGAGTTCACGGTGCCGGCCGAGGCGGCATCGTTCGCCGCCGATGTCGACGCCTCCTTCACCTTGGGCGGCGCCGCCCTCGCCGACGATGCCACGATCACCGAGGACAACGACGGTGACGTCCTGGCGGCCACCTTCCTGGTCGAGTTCCCCTATGGCGACGCCACCGCGGTCAATGTCGACGACATGCAGGACATCACCGCCACGCTCGACACCTTGACGGTGACGTTGACCCAGGTTGATCCGAACCCCTGAGCTCATGGCAGCCCACCGTCGCCGCCCGGCGACCGTCAGGGCCGCCGTGCTCCTGGTCCTCGCCTGGATGGGGATCCTCGGCGCGACCGCGGCTCTCCTGGCCGCCGTGGTGGTTCCCCGACTGGCCGGCGCGACACCCTACGCGGTCCTCACATCGTCGATGGAGCCGACGCTGCCACCGGGAACCCTGGTGGTGGCGCGGCCCGTCGCGACCGGCGACATCGGGGTGGGCGATGTCATCACCTATCAGCTGTCCTCGGGCCGGGCGCTGACGGCAACCCATCGGGTGACCGCCATCGAGCAGCGACTGGACGGTGAGCGCAGCTTCGTGACACAGGGCGATGCGAATGCCGCGGCCGACCCCGAGCCGGTGCGTCCGGTCCAGGTGCGCGGAGAGCTCTGGTACGCCGTGCCCTATCTCGGGTACGCGCACCGCTGGCTCACGGGCGCCCAGCGGGCCACGTTGACGCTCGTGATCGTGGGCGGGCTGTCGGTCTACGCCCTGGCGATGTTCGCCGGTGCCTGGCGTGATCGTGCCCGATCGCGGCCGGTGTCCCGATGACGCCCCTCCTCGGGGCGGTTGCGGTGTTGTCCACGTTGCTGCTCCCGGCGATGCCGGCGCCGGATATCGAGTTGTCCCCCGGCGGCGGCAGCGCCACGATGACGGAGCCGTTGTTCGATCCCGAGGCGCGGTGGGTCCCCGGCGATATCTGGGAGACGAGCATGGTGGTGCGCAACGCCGGTCCGACGGCCGCTAATGCGCGTTTCCAGGTCCTCGTGGAAGGCGACGAGCATCTCTACGGCGAGGGGATGCTGTGGTTGGATGTGCGCATCGACGGTGGGCCGTGGCGAACAGTCGAATGGTCCACGTGGACGCCGGGAGGGACCCTCGAGGCGGGTGAGAGCATTCCGGTCGAGCTACGGGGTTTCTTCCACGAGGGCGCCACGAACAGGCACCAGGACAGCAGCGTCGACCTGGAGGTGGTGTGGCAGGCCGCCGGGCCGCGCGCCGGTGCGGGCGAACTCCCCGGTGCGGGCACCGTGATCTCGCCCTGGTGGATCGTGCTCGGCTTGTTCGTCGTCTCTCTCGGCGTCTGGGCCCGCCGTCTGAGGGAGGAGCGATGGTGACCGCTGAGCAGCGCCCTCGACTGTTGGCCGTCCTCGTCTGGGTCAGCGGCGTGGTGCTGATGCTCGCCGTCGGCGTGGGCGGCACGATGGCGTTCTGGAGTGACGAAGCGACGGTCGAGACCGGGAGCCTCGACGCAGGTCGGCTCGATGTCACGCTCAACGGAGAGCTGGCCGGGGAGGGAGGCGTGCTCGTCGATACACAGTTCCAGATCGCGGATCTGGTCCCCGGTGAGAGCTTCGCGCGGATCATCGCGGTCGGCAACGGCGGAACGGTGCCCCTCGACTACACGATGACCGGGTCGACATCGGGAACCCTGGGGGCCGCCCTGCGCTGGACCGTCGTCCCCGGCGGAAGCGCGACCAATGCGGGGACCGTCGCGGGCGGCAACCGGGCGGGCAGCTGCACCGGAGGCTCGAGCACGTATCCGAGTGCGGCGATCAGCGGTTCGGCCACCAGCCCGACCGGCGTCATCGCCACCCCTCGTCCACTGGCGGTCGGCGCCAGCGAACAGGTCTGTGTGATCGTCGCCCTCGACGCGAACGCGGACTCCACGCTGCAGGGAGCCACCGCCACCGCCCGCTTCGTCGTCACCGGCATCCAACGTGGTGCGCCATGAGGCGACGCTGGAACCTTGCGACGGCCGGAACCGTGGCCGCCGTCGTGGCGACGACCAGCGCGGCCTCGGCGGCCTGGACCGATACCGCCACCCTCGACACCGCGTCGATCGGCGCCCACCAGGTCGTGGCCCAGGCGCAACCGGCCTGCGAGACCTACGGCGGGATCCTGGGTCTGCTGACCGGGGCGCGGATGACGTGGTCCCACGTCGACCCGCGCTACGAGTACTTCTGGGTGGCCCGCCGCGCCGACAACTCGACGGTGGTGGCGAGCGGGGTGGTGACGCCCACCGGGCCCGCCGGCTCCACCGTGACCTTGGAGATGACCACGAACCTGCTCGACTTGGGGCTGGGCTCGAGGAGACTGAACATCGCCGTCACGGCCCGTCTTCGAGGTTCGGCCAGCTGGGTCGCGGAGACGTCGACGAGTACACCGGTGACGACGAGTGCCGTGCTTGTCGGCCTCAATGTCCGCTGTGGCTGAGCCATGACGAAGGGCCGGACCCCAGGGGATCCGGCCCTTCGTCATCGAGCTGAGTGCTCAGCGCTCCTCATCACCACGGCAAGCGCCTCTGTGCCTTGCGTCGGGCGGTCAGCGCTCCTCGTCACCGGCGCAGGCCGCTTTGCAGCTGACGTGAGCGCTCAGCGCTCCTCATCACCGCGGCAAGCGCCTCTGTACCTTGCGTCGGGCGGTCAGCGCTCCTCGTCACCGGCGATGAAGGCTTCGAGCTTGGCGCGGCCTTCGGTGTCCTCGCGCTGCACCGGCGGGCTCTTCATCAGGTACGACGAGGCCGAGATCAGCGGTCCGCCGATACCGCGATCCTTGGCGATCTTGGCCGCGCGGATCGCGTCGATGATGATGCCGGCCGAGTTCGGCGAATCCCACACCTCGAGCTTGTACTCCAAGTTCAGCGGAACATCGCCGAAGGCGCGTCCCTCGAGGCGCACGTAGGCCCACTTGCGGTCATCGAGCCAGGCGACATAGTCCGACGGGCCGATGTGCACGTTCTTGTCATCGATCTTGCCGGCGAGGGAGCCGTGCAGGTTCGACGTCACGGCCTGGGTCTTGGAGACCTTCTTGGACTCCAGCCGCTCGCGCTCCAACATGTTCTTGAAGTCCATGTTGCCGCCGACGTTCAGCTGATAGGTGCGATCCAGCGACACGCCGCGGTCCTCGAACAGCTTGGCCATGACGCGGTGCGTGATGGTGGCACCGACCTGGCTCTTGATGTCGTCGCCGATGATCGGCACGCCGGCGGCCTCGAACTTGGCAGCCCACTCCGGGTCCGAGGCGATGAAGACCGGCAGCGCGTTGACGAAGGCGACACCCGCGTCGATCGCGCACTGCGCATAGAACTTGTCGGCCTCCTCCGAACCCACCGGGAGGTACGACACCAGCACGTCGGCGCCGGTCTCCTTGAGGACCTGCACGACGTCCACGGGATCGCCGTCGGCCTCCTCGATCGTCTCGGAGTAGTACTTGCCCAGACCGTCGAGGGTGTGACCGCGCTGCACCGTGACACCCGTCGGGGGGACGTCGGTGATCTTGATGGTGTTGTTCTCGCTGGCCTGCGTGGCCTCGGCGAGATCGAAGCCGACCTTCTTGGCGTCGACGTCGAAAGCGGCCACGAACTCGATGTCGCGCACGTGGTAGTCGCCGAACTGCACGTGCATGAGCCCGGGGACGGTTCCGGCCGGATCAGCGTTCTTGTAGTACTCGACGCCCTGGATCAGGGACGTGGCGCAGTTTCCCACGCCCACGATCGCTACGCGTACCGAACTCATGGGTCCTCACTTCTTCTTGTTTCGGGTGGTTTCCCGGCGGCCCGCGGGAGGCAGGTCGCCGTCATTGGTCTGGTCGGCCGCGGCCCGCTCGCGCTCGATCAGCTCGGTGAGCCAGGTGATCTCGCGCTGCACGGACTCCAGGCCGTGACGCTGCAGCTCGGCGGTGTACGCATCCATGCGTTCACGTCCGCGCTGCGCGGCGTTCTTGACCGTGTCGAGCCGCTCCTCCAGGCGGCTGCGCCGCCCCTCGAGGATGCGGACCCGGATCGAGGAGGTGGTCCGCGAGAACAGGGCGAATCGCACGCCGAAGTTCTCGTCGTCCCACGCGCTCGGGCCGGTGTCCTCCAACAGCTCGGCCAGGTGCTCCTTGCCGTCGGCGGTCAGTCGATAGGTGATCTTGGTCCGGCGACCACTGGAGGCGTCCTCGTCGGCGACGATGTATCCCGCGCGCCCCAACTGCTTGAGGCAGGGGTAGAGCGTTCCGTACGACAACAGACGCGTCCAGCCCAGCAGCGCGTTGACCTGCTTGCGCAGCTCGTACCCGTGCATGGGTGAGTCGGCGAGCAGACCGAGCACGGCCAACTCCAAGGCGACTCCACGACGAGACACGATCGACTTCCTTCATTCACTGACGACTGGTTATATCGAAACGATACATCGAGCCGCGACGTTCGTCAGCCTCCCCCCGGGGGTGATTCTTGGAACTTGGGGCGCGACACGGCACACTGGGACGCTGGTGGCGCGTGCCCTGCTGCCGTACGAAGGGATAGGTACGTGGCGACGAATCGCAAGAAGGACTCCCAGAAGCGCGGGCTGTTCCGTCGGATCGGCGGCAACGGCCCGTGGCCGGTCAAGGTCATCCGCTGGCTGCTGTTGTTGGCCGTCCTGGGATTCCTGGCCGGTGCCGCGGCCTTCGCGACGGCCTACGCGGTCGTCAAGATCCCCGACCCCAATGCGGACTTCCAGACGCAGACCACCGACGTCTACTTCTCCGACGGCTCCACGAAGATCGGGTCCTTCGCCACACAGGACCGCATCATGGTCGACTACGACGAGATCGCCGAACCGATGCGGGCGGCCGCCGTCGCCGCCGAGGACCGGACCTTCTGGGACAACCGGGGCATCGACCTGCGCGGCATCGTGCGCGCCCTGCGCGACAACACCTCCAGCGGTGAGATCACCGGCGGCGGTTCCACGATCACGCAGCAGTACGTCAAGATCCTCTACCTCACACAGGACCAGACGTACACGCGCAAGGCCAAAGAGGCGATTCTTTCGATCAAGGTCGATCGGCAGCTCTCCAAGCAGGAGATCCTCGAGGGCTATCTCAACACCATCTACTTCGGAAACGGCGCCTACGGCGTGGAGGTCGCGGCCAATAACTACTTCGGCAAGTCGGCGGCCGAGCTCTCGATTCCCGAGTCCGCCTATCTCGCCACGGTCGTCAACAGCCCGACCTACTACAACCCGTACACCGAGGGCGCGGCCGAGCGCATCCTTCCGCGCTACAACTACGTCCTCGACGGCATGGCCAAGGCCGGTGACATCACCGCCGAGGAGGCGGCCGAGTTCGCCGATCAGCTCCCGGCCTTCCAGGAGCCGAGCGAGAGCAACGACTACCAGGGCCCCAACGGTCACCTGCTGCAGCTCGTCAAGACGCAGATGACCAATCTGCAGTTCACCGACTATGAGATCAACGGCGGTGGCCTGGACATCATCACGACCTTCGACGCGGGCATGCAGAATGCCGCGGTCGAGGCGGTGAACCAGGTTCGTCCGGAGGGTCTCGACGAGCTCAACGAGTCCCTCGTCTCGGTGGAGCCGGGGAGCGGAGCCGTGCGGGCGATGTACGGCGGACCGGACTATCTCGGCGAGGGCGAGCGGGCCAGCCTGAACTGGGCGACCGAGCTGGTGCAGCCGGGCTCGACCTTCAAGGCCTTCGCGGTCGTCGCGGCGCTCGAGAACGGGTACAGCCTGCGCACGCTGCTCAACGGCAACTCGCCGTTGCAGATCGGCAACGACACGATCGTCAACCAGGGCGACAGCGGTGGTCAGTCCTATGGCCGTGTCTCGCTGGACCAGGCCACCGCGAACTCCGTCAACACCGCCTTCGTCGATCTCACCGATCAGATGGAGGAGGGCCCGCAGCGGATCCTCGACGCCGCCAAGCAGTCGGGCATCCCGCAGGCCACCCTCGACCGGATCGAGCCGGTGATCGGTGTCTCGCTGGGCTATGAGGGCGTGCGGCCGGTCGACATGGCGAATGCCTACGCGACCTTCGCGTCCGGCGGCCAGCGTGCCGAGTGGTACGTCATCGAGCGGGTGGTCAACTCCCAGGACGAGCCGCAGTACGAGCACGAGGTGTCCACCAGCCAGGCGATGTCCGAGGGCGTGGCCGGCGACACCGTGCAGGCGCTCCAGTCGGTCGTGCGGCGAGGTTCCGGCACGAGCGCCCAGACGCAGTGCCCCACGGCGGGCAAGACCGGTACCGCGACCGCCACGGACGCCAGCGGCGGTGGCGAGCGGGTGTCGTCCTCCTGGTTCATCGGCATGACGCCCAAGCTCGTGACGGCCGTGACGTTCAGTCGCGGTGTCGGCAATGAGCAGCTTCGTGGGTATCTGAACCCGTTCTTCGGCGGCACCTATCCGGCGCAGACCTTCGGGGCGTTCCAGCGTCAGGTGATCGATCCGAGCGACTGCGGTGAGTTCCCGGCGCCCGGCAATATCCAGGCCTCGCAGGGCCAGCTCTACACCCCGCCGCCGCCTGAGCCGGAACCCGAGCCCGAACCGGAACCCGAGCCCGAACCCGAGCCGGAGCCCGAACCCGAGCCGGAGCCCACCGAGGAGCCCTCACCCGAGCCGGAGGATCCGGGCGACGGCGGCGACGATGGCGGCCCGTCCGTTCCCACGGTTCCGGCCCCGAGCGGCTGGACCCGCGACTGACCCGAGGCTCACCTCGGTGGTCGAGTAGGTGAGTGCGCTCAGCGCGCGAACCGTATCGAGGCCACGTGCGTTGGTGTGATCTCGCTCCGTGACGGCTATGCCCCTCGTGTCACGGCTCCATCGCCACGCGCTCGCCACGCCTACGCGATCGGCGATCTGCCACCTCGGCGGTCGTTGCGGGGCGTCAGTGGCGCAGGATCTGGTCGAAGGTCGCGATCGTGTAACGCACGGCAGCCGGCACGGTATCGCCGATCGCCGGAGCCGTGACATCGGCCGGCAGCAACACCATGCTCGCCTGCATGTGCGGCGGCTCGGCGAACCAGCGCTGCTTGCCGGCGACGGTGAAGGGTGAGAGAGCCCGGCCGGTGGCGGCCAGGCCTCCCTTGGCCAGGGACTTGCCGCGATCGACTGTGCTCGCGACGGCGCGCGGTGCCTCCAGGCCGACTCCATGGCTGGTGCCACCGGCGATGATCAGCACGTGACCGTCACGCGGCACGGGACGCTGGCGGTAGCCGATGCGCTCGCCGCGTTCGACGAAATGCCGGTCGAGGACCGTCGCCCGGACCTCCAGTGCCCCCAGGTCGCCGAGCCACAGCGAGGTGCCGATCCGCGGACGGATCGTCAGCTGAGGCCTGCGTTCGCGCAGCTGGCTCAACTCGACGGGCGTGAGATGGGAGACGAAGAGGGTCGTGGTGTCGAGTCGAGAGGTCTCCAGCACGGCGGCCCATTGCTCGGCCTCGCGCAGATTGCCGCCGGCCATCGGCAGGTGGATCGCGAATCCCTCGACGACCAGCTCGCCGAGCGCCTCGGTGGCGGGGGCGAGCTCATGGCGGTCCAGCCCATGCCGCGACATCGAGGTCTCGCCCTCGACGATCACGCGCGCGCCGGCGTGTTCACCGGCCAGCTGGGCGATGTCCTCGACGCGACCGACCGTGTGGATGACGCGCTCGTCGAGGACGACATCGGTCGTGAACGGTCGCCACGGGGTGAGGACCATGACCGAGCCGTCGAACCGGTCGAGGGCGCCGGGGACCTCGGCATAGGTGCCGACCGCGATCAGGTCGGCACCGAGCTCGCGGCTCTCGTCGGCGAGCAGATCGCGGCCGAGGCCGTACCCGTTGCCCTTGATGACCGGGACCATGCCGGGGGTGGCGTCGGAGATGTGACGCAGGTGGTCGCGCCACCGCTTCTCGTCGAGGTGGAGATCGAATGCCATGGTGTCCTCCCGATCAGCCGCGCCGGCGCAGATAAGCCGTGAAACCGGCGTAGAGCGCGCGGTTCAACGGTAGATCCCATTCGCCGAGATACTCGGTGGCCTCACCGCCGGTGCCGACCTTGAAGCGGATCAGGCCGACGTGCGGGTCGTCCTCGTCGAGGGTCTCGGTGATGCCACGCAGATCGTAGACCGTCGCCCCCCGAGCCATCGCGTCGCGGATCATCTGCCACTGGATCGCATTCGAGCCGCGGACGTCCCG
Organism: Aeromicrobium sp. YIM 150415; assembly: GCF_016918125.1. Lineage (NCBI taxonomy): Bacteria > Bacillati > Actinomycetota > Actinomycetes > Propionibacteriales > Nocardioidaceae > Aeromicrobium > Aeromicrobium sp. YIM 150415. The sequence continues at coordinate 60,018 of NZ_JAERWM010000015.1, forward strand.
CTTGGCCGAGGTCGATGCGCCGTAGGAGTACCAGGCGTGCTCGCCGACCTGGACGAGTGTCGTGGCGGCGACGAGATCGCCCTCGTGGTGGGCGAGATAGAGACTCAGCCGGTCCGGGTCCTCCCCCGTGAGGGCGTCCCACATGGTCTCGAAGTAGGACAGCGGCCGCGGGGTGAAGTGATCGCGCTCGGCGGTCTCGGCGTAGACCGTGTGGAAGGCGGCGAGATCCTCGCGTCCGCCTCGAGTCACCTCCACGCCCGCCTTCGCCGCCTTGCGGATGTTGCGGCGCCACTGCTGGTTCATGCCGGCGAGGAGGTCCTCCTCGGTGCGTCCCGCGAGCGGGATCTGGAAGTTGTACTTCGGCTGGCCGGCGGCGAACCCGCCGTCGGTCGACAGTTCGCGCCAGCCGAGTGAGCGCAGCCGGTCGGCGATCGCCAGTGCCTCGGTGTCCTGCTCGTCGGCCGGCACATCGCTCAGCTGGGCGAGCACGGGATCGGCCAGGGCGGCCTTGATGGTGGCTGCGGACCAGCGGCGGGTGACGACCGGCGGTCCCATGCGGATACCGAAGGCGCCTTGGGACTTCAGATAGGCGGCCAGCGCCGAGAGCGCGTCGTCGAGCTCGCCGCCGGTCCAGTCGAGATCGGGACCCTCGGGTAGATAGGCCAGGTACCGCTTGAGCTTGGGCAGCTGACGGTAGAGGACGAGGCCGGCACCGACGAGCTCGCCGCCGGCGAACCAGCCGAGGGACTCGCCGCGCCACTCGCTCTTGACGGTCGCCCACGCGGGGGTCTGCAGGAAGCTGACGGACCGCCGGCTCGCGATGAAGGCGAGGTGGTCGTCGGTCGGGATCGCGCGCACCTGGAGAGAGGACTTCACCCGTCCGAGGCTACCGGCCCGGCGGCTGACATCGGCCGCGAGCGGGCCCCGCTTGATCCGTCAGGCCATCGTGCTTAGGCTTACCTAAGTGAACTCCTATCGCGCCGTCGTGCGGGGCCGGCGACAGCTCAGCCCGCATCTGGTGACCATCACGCTCGGTGGTCTCGACGGATGGGTCTCGACCGGTGTCCCCGACGAGTACGTCCGGGTCTTCATCGCCCTGCCGGGGCACGAGCTCGTCCTGCCGATCATGGGCGGACAGCGAGGCTGGAGCTTCCCCGAGGACGTCACGCCCCCGGAGCCGCGCGTCTACACGATCTCCGATCACCGCATCGTCGACGGTGATGTACAGATCGATCTGGACATCGCCGTGCACGACACCGGACTCGGTTCGGACTGGGCCCGCACGTGCGTGGTCGGCGACGAGGTCGCCGTGATCGACCCGCACGGCTTGTACAAGCCGCGCGCGGACGTGGGCTGGCAGCTGCTCGTCTGTGACATCACCGGCGTCCCCGCGCTGGCCCGGATCCTGCGTGAGGCGGAGCCCGGCCGGCGTATCGAGGCCCACGTCGTGCTCACCGATGCCGCCGACGAGATCGCCTTGCCCAGTGCGGCCGATCTCGACGTCACCTGGCAGGTGGTGGCCGATGAGACGCGCATCGGCGACGCGCTCGTCGCGGCCGTCTGCGAGCGGGAGCTCCCCGAGGAGGACCGCTATGTCTGGCTCGCGGGCGAGGCGGCGGCGAGCCGGGCGGTGCGCAAGCGCCTGCGCCGCGAGCTCGGCTGGCCCCAGTCGGACTTCTACACCTGCGGATACTGGCAGTTCGATGCCGAGGCCTGGAATGCCCGCTATGCCGCGGTGGCCGATGAGGTCACGGCCGAGGCGATCGCCGCCTATGAGCGCGCCGCCGGTGACGAGGGTCGCTATCTCGACGATCTCGAGGACATCTACGAGCGCGCCGGCCTTTAGCCGCTCACCCCGCGTTGGGCGGTGAGTCATCCCATACCGCGTCGCCGGGCGGTGAGTTAGCGTCCTTTCTCCCTTGGTTAGCGGTGAGTAGGCGTCCTTCCGCGCGTGAGAAAGGACGCTGAGGCACCGCTCGCCCGGGCGGAAGGACGCCTACTCACCGCCCACGGGTCCGGTCGCTGCTCTAGGTGGTGACGGCACGCCGACGGTGCACCAGCGCCTCGGCGATCAGCAGGGTCAGCACCAGCGCGGCGCCGATGGCGAAGAGCGTCATCGGCATCGTCAGCGATCCGCTGGGGGCGAGAAGCGCCGACTCATCGGTCTGCCACGGCCAGAGCGCGCGCAACGAGCCCGCCATCAGCCCGGTCATGATGGCCAGCGTGATGCGCCGGTGCACGCGCAGCAGCCAGCGCAGCACCTGGACGAATCCGCCGAGTCCGATGACGGCACCCAGGCCGAACACGGCGATGTAGGCGAGGTCGCGGTCGTTGAGCGCGTCGAGAGTGGGCGCGTAGAGCCCGAGCACCAGCAGGATGAAGGAGCCGGAGAGACCGGGCATCACGAGGGCGCAGATCGCGACCGCGGCTGCCAAGCCCACGATCCACAGCGGCGGGTCCTCGATCGTCGCGGGCGGGATGCCGGTGACGAGGAAGGCGGCCACGGCGGCGAGCACCGCCAGCGTCACCTCCCGGCCTCGCCATCGTCCGCCCACCATGCGCGCGGGCACGGCGATCGAGATCAGGATGAGACCGGCGAAGAAAGCCCGCGCCTCGACCGGGTGGTCCTCGATGACCGGAGCCAGCAGACGGGCGGCGGTGATGACGGCGACGGCCATGCCGACGACCACCGGCAGCACGATTCCCCACTGGACGGCGCTGAGGTCATGCCGGGCGCGTGCGGTTCCGCGACCGCGGATCGGGTCGGCCACGAGGCGCATGAGACCCCGGGCGAGGTGGCCGGCGGAGTCGATGAGGGTCTCGTACAGTCCGATGATCAGGGCCACGGTGCCGCCGCTGACACCGGGCACGATCTCGACGAGGCCGATGAATCCGCCGCGGACGACGTCGAGCAGGGTTCGAGTAGGACGCACGGGGCACCAGCCTACGGCCGCGCGCCAGCCGTGGGCGGAGCGTGTCAGCCGACCCGCTGGTGGCGCGGGAGCTTCCAATAGCTGCAGAAGCTGATCTGACCGGTGGAGAGTCCGCGCCCCACGAGATCGCGGCGGGCGCTGGAGACGAGTCCCTGTTCGCCCGCGAGCCACGCATGCCCGGGGACGCTGGCCGAGCCGACCGCGGCCAGCGCGGCCTGGCCGACGGGTGCGTCGTGACCACGGACGAGGTAGCGCACCTCCACCCCCTCCGGGGCGTCCACCTCGAGCCGGTCGTCGGCATCGGCGACCTCGCAGACGGCGAGGCCCCGTGCCGACCCCGGAAGCGACGAGAGGATGCCGCTCATCGCCGGGAGCCCGGTCTCGTCGGTCGCGAGAAGCACATCGTCGACGCCGCGTTCGGGATTGAAGCCGATCCCCTCGTCGATGATCGCCAGTCGGTCGCCCGGTGAGCAGCGGGCGGCCCACGCGGCGGCGCTCTGTGTCGGATCGTCGGTGGGTCCGTGCACGACGAAGTCGATGTCGATCTGAGGTCCGTGGGTGCTGAGCGCACGGTGGGCGCGCACGGTGTAGTTGCGCATCAGCGGGCGATCGCTCATGGCCAGATAACGCAGGTACCCCAGGGTCTCGTTGGCCTTGGCGGGGATGCGGTCGAGGGCTCCGGTATCGCCGGTGGGGAGGAACAGCCGGAACCACTGGTCGAAGCCCATCGGGGTGAAACGGTCGATATCGCCGCCGCCCACGGTGACCCGGTGGAAATGCGGACTGAGCCGGGTCGTGCGCAGCACCTGCAGGTGCAGCAGTGTTCGTTGCGCCGGCTTGACCATCGCACTCGCGCGAGCTGCCATGGGACCTCCTTGGTTACTCACATAGTAAGGCAAGCCTTCCCTTCCAAAGTGTGACTCGTGTCTCATGATGTGGCGACCCGACTCGACATCACTTAGCACTAAGTGTCTTATAGGAAAGCAATTAACTGCCAAGCAATCGTCCCCGCGGACGAACGCGAGCACCGTGGCTGATGGCCTCCAGACCGGTCCCGCCGGGGAGGCCCGGTCTGGTCCACCCCACGGGTGGACCTGGGGTCGAGATCGAAGGAGAGCAACGTGAGTGGCGAGCCGAGACGACGATGGACCGCAGTCGCACTGGGGGTGGTGGCACTACTGATGCTGTCGGCGTGCGGCTCAGGAAGTGAGCCGCAGACCGATGCCGAGGGTCGCGAGACCGTGAAGATCCGCACCGATGTCTACTACTCCGGTGCGGTGCTTCCGCTGGTCGCCGGCGTCGAGACCGGCATCTTCGAGAAGCACGACCTGAACGTCGAACTCAATGAGGGCAAGGAGTCGGCGACGACGATCCAGACGGTCGGCAACGGATCGGACGATATCGGCTATGTGGACGCCGGCAGCCTCGTCCAGTCGGCGGCCCAGGGCATCGACGTGCGGATGGTCGCGGGCATGGTCCAGGACTCCTCGCTCGCGCTCTACGCCCTCGAGGAGTCGGGCATCGCCTCCCCGGAGGACCTCGAAGGCAAGACCGCCGGCTACACGCCCGGTTCCGCCGCCGAGCGGATCTTCCCGGCGTACGCCGAGGCCGCGGGCATCGATGAGGCCTCCGTGCAGTTCCGCAATGTCGACATCCCGACCCGCACCGAGCTGTTCATGGCCGGTCAGACCGACTTCACCTTCGGCCTGCTGAACGTCAGCGGACCGAATATCGGGCTCAAGTGCGACTGCGACCCCATCGTCATGCCCTACAGCGAGGAGGGCATCCACATGCTCAGCTCGGGCATCGTCGCCGGATCGGACTTCCTGGAGGACCGGCCCGAGACCATGGAGCGCTTCCTGGCCGCGCTGACCGAGGCGGTCGAGTGGACGAATGCGAACACCGAGGAGGCGGTCGAGGCCTTCTACGCCTACGCCCCCGACAGCACGGTCGACCGCGGGGTCCTGGCCGAGCAGTGGGGCATCTCGATGGAGCTCGCGTACACCGAGTCCACCGACGGCCAGCCCTTCGGCTGCATGTCGAAGGAGGACTGGACCTCGACGATCGAGCTGATGGAGACCTACGGCGGAGTGGACGAAGGCCGGGTGGCGGTCGAGGACATCGCCGACAACGGGTTCCTGCCGGAATCCTGCACCGACGAGCTGGGAGCTGACTCATGACGGCCGCGGTGCGCGAGGAGCCGTTCATCCGGTTCCGCGATGTCGAGAAGTCCTTCTCCACCAAGAACGGCACCGTCACCGCCGTCGAGCGGCTGTCGCTCGACATCGCCGAAGGGGAGTTCCTCGCGATCGTGGGACCCAGCGGCTGCGGCAAGAGCACCCTGCTGATGGCGCTCGCCGGCCTGACCCAGCCCACCTCGGGCTCGATCGATGTCGGCGACGAGCGGGTCGACGGTCCGATGACCAGCGCGGGCATCGTCTTCCAGAGCGCTGAGCTCCTCAGCTGGCGGACGGCGCTGGAGAACATCCTGCTCCAGGCCGAGATCCGCAAGCTCGACAAGAACGCCTACCGCGAGCGGGCCCTGCAACTGCTGTCCGACGTGGGACTGGAGGGCTTCGCCGACCACTACCCCGACGAGCTCTCCGGAGGCATGCAGCAGCGGGTCGCCCTGTGCCGTGCGTTGCTGCACGAGCCGAGCATGGTGCTCATGGACGAGCCGCTGGGGGCGCTCGACGCGATCACCCGCGACCAGGTCCAACTGGATCTGCAGCATCTCTGGCTCACGGTGCGCAGCACCGTCGTCCTCATCACCCACAGCATCGAGGAGGCCGTCTTCCTCGCCGACCGCGTCGTGGTGCTGAGCCCTCGACCGGCGAGCATCGCCGCCGACCTGACGATCGACCTGCCCCGCCCGCGGCACATCGCCGACCGGGGCTCGGAGGAGTTCCGTGGTCACGTGAACGCGATCCGTGACGAGTTCTCGCGACTGGGGGTGTTCGGCGATGACGAGTGAACAGACGGTCACCGCGCCCTCCACCGCGCGACCGACCACGACCCGTGACGGCGTGATCCAGGCGAAGCTCGCGGGGGCGGCACGTCGCTGGCTTCCGAGCACGACCCTGCTCGTGCTGCTGGTCGGTGCCTGGCAGATCGCCTCGTCGACCGGGCTCGTCGAGGAATACGTGCTGCCGGCGCCGTTCACCATCGTGGAGTCGATGGTCGTCGACGCCTCGCGCTACTGGGAGGCGTCCGTGCCGACGCTCTGGGCGATCGTGCTCGGCTTCGTGCTGTCGGTCCTGGTGGCCGTGCCCATCGCGATCGGGATGGTCTACAGCCCGCTCTTCGAGCGCGCCCTCTATCCGCTGCTGGTCCTGTCGCAGGTGGTGCCGAAGGTCGCCATCGCGCCGCTGTTCATCATCTGGTTCGGCTTCGGCGATCCGCCGAAGATCCTCATGGTGGTGCTGATCAGCTTCTTCCCGCTCGTGATCGACGCCGCCGTGGGCTTCCACGCCGCTCGTCCCGAGAGCCTCATGCTCGTGCGCTCGATGGGCGCGAGCCGCTGGCAGGCGTTCTGGAAGATCCGCTTCCCATGGGCGCTGCCGAGCATCTTCGCCGGGGCGAAGGTCGCGATCACGCTCGCGGTCGTCGGCGCGGTCGTGGCGGAGTTCGTCGGAGCCGATCGGGGCCTGGGGGTGCTCATCACCCAGGCGCGCGGGAACCTGGACACTGTGACCGTGTTCGCCGGTATCGGCTACCTGTCGGCGCTGGGTCTGGTGCTCTTCGCGATCATCGGCCTGCTCGAGCGGCTGCTGGTGCGCGGCAGCCGGAGCGGACGCTCGTTCGAGGCGGCCGGCGGACTGTGAGCGAGGAGAAGGGCGTTGACGTGAGCGAGACACCGGCCCAGGCGGCGGACCGACCCGACAAGGTCGACGAGGTGGTGCGGGACTGGGAGCGTGAACGTCCCGACCTGCCGCCGTTGTCGGCGATGGGGGTCTTCGGCCGGCTCTCGCGCATCGTCACGCGGCAACGCGCGATCTTCAACGCCCGCCACGAGGCGGCCGGGTTGTCGCTGGGCTCCTTCGACGTGCTCGCGAACCTCCGGCGCTCGGGCGCCTCGGCTCGCAAGACCGCCACCGAGCTGGCCGAGTCGTCCATGCTCACCAGCGGCGGGATCTCGCTGCGGCTGGACCGGATGCAGGCCGATGGCCTGATCGAGCGCAACCGCGACGCGCGGGACCGGCGAGTCGTCCACGTCTCGCTGTCGGAGCGGGGTCGCGACCTCATCGATGCCGTCTACGGACAGCACGTGCTGGCGCAGTCGACGCTGCTGGCCGACCTTGATGAGGAGGAGCTGGGGCTGCTCGATCGCCTGCTGCGCAAGATCGAGGAGTCGATCGATCGCCACGCGGACACCGCGCGGGAGCTGCCCGTCCACGCACCGGAGGCGGCGGAACGAGGCTGAGAGGGCCCGCCGGGTCAGCTGGGCAGTGCCCGGCGCGGCTCGGCGGGCACGATCAGCAGCAGCATCCCGGCCTCCTCGGGGGTCCGATCGGCCTTGCGGTGGTTGCAGCGCAGGCACGCCGCGACGGCGTTCTCCCACGACAGCGTGCCGCCGCGCGATCGGGGGAGGACGTGATCGACCGTCTCGGCACGGCCGCCGCAGTAGGCGCAGCGCTGGCGGTCGCGGGCCTTGATCGCGGTCTTGGTGCATAGCCGCCCGGGACGGTGCATCCACGCGGTGACGACATAGCGCACGAGTCGCAGCACCGTGGGGCGGGGGAAGGGGCCGAAGCTCGTGTCATCGGACTCCTCGATGACGGCGACCTCGCGGACGAGCATCTTGATGGCGTGCCGCAGGGAGACGCGTTGCAGTGGCTCGTAACTCGCGTTGAGCACCAGCACATCGCCCATCTGCGTACCCTTTCCGCTACGCATCGTAACCGCTCGGTGCTGACGGGAGGCATCGTCGACATGAACGAGTCACCCGGAATCCGCTCGAAAAGTGTTCGACACGAATCCCCCCTAGGGTGGGGACGTGACGGACGGACGACTCTTCGACGGGTATGGACCCCTCGCCGGATATGACGAGATGTTCACCGCCACCGGTCTGCGTGAGCTCTACGCCGGCATCGCGGAGGCCTTCGGCGAGATGGGCACCGAGGACGTACGCCAGCGGGCCGACTCCCTGGCCTCCTCCTATCTGGAGCAGGGGATCACCTTCGGCGTGGCGGGGGAGGAACGACCCTTCCCCCTCGACATCGTCCCGCGCATCATCGAGGCCGAGGCGTGGGAGACCGTCGACGCCGGAGTCCAGCAACGGGTCAAGGCGCTGGAGGCCTTCCTCGCGGACGCGTACGGCCCCGGCGAGCTGTTCAGCGACGGGGTGGTGCCCCGCGAGACGGTCATGACCTCCCCGCACTATCACCGGGTCGTCGCCGGCGTGGATCCGGCGAACGGCGTGCGCGTCCACGTGGCGGGGGTCGACCTCATCCGCGACGAGGGCGGCGAGTTCCGGGTGCTGGAGGACAACGTCCGGGTTCCCTCCGGTGTCTCCTATGTGATGACCAACCGCCGCGCGATGTCCGCGGCGCTGCCCGAGGTCTTCGCCGATCACCGCATCCGGCCGGTCGCCCGCTACTCCCGGGCCCTGCTGCACGCCCTGCGCGCCGCCGCGCCGGCGGGCGTCAACGATCCCACGGTCGTCGTGCTGACCCCCGGCGTCTACAACTCGGCCTACTTCGAGCACACGCTGCTCGCTCGCACGATGGGCGTCGAGCTGGTCGAGGGCCGCGACCTCGTCTGCCACGCGGGACGCGTCATGATGCGCACCACCGCGGGGCTCGCGCCGGTCCACGTCATCTATCGGCGGATCGACGACGAGTTCCTCGACCCCGTGCAGTTCCGGGCCGACTCCGCGCTGGGGGTCCCCGGTCTCATCAACGCGGCGCGCGCGGGCAATGTGACGATCGCCAATGCGGTCGGCAACGGGGTCGCCGACGACAAGCTGCTCTACACCTATGTGCCCGATCTGATCCGCTACTACCTCGGCCAGGAGCCGATCCTCCGCAATGTCGACACCTGGCGCCTCGGCGACGCGGACCAGCGCGAGGAGGTCCTCGACCGCCTCGGCGAGCTGGTGCTCAAACCCGTCGACGGTTCGGGCGGCAAGGGCATCGTCATCGGCCCGGCGGCGAGCCCCGCCGAGTTGGACGAGGTCCGCGGCAAGATCCTCGCCGACCCCCGCGACTGGATCGCGCAGCCGGTGGTGTCGTTGTCGACGGTCCCGACCCTCGTGGAGGACGGCATCCGGCCCCGCCACGTGGACCTGCGGCCGTTCGCGGTGAACGACGGCGACGAGGTGTGGGTGCTGCCCGGTGGCCTGACGCGCGTGGCCCTTCCCGAGGGCGAGCTCATCGTCAACTCCTCGCGCGGCGGGGGCTCCAAGGACACCTGGATCCTCGCCCGCGACGCCGAATCGGCCGAGGCCGAGGAGACCGAGCTGCTGCTCGAGGAGCAGTCCCAGTCCGGAGGTGACGTGTGATGCTCAGCCGGATCGCGGAGTCGCTGTTCTGGATCGGCCGCTATGTCGAGCGCGCCGACGACACCGCCCGCCTCCTGGACGTGCAGATGCAGGTACTCGTCGAGGACCCGGGCCTCGACGAGGTCGCCGTGTGCGACCAGCTGCTCACCGTGATGGGCATCGAGGACTTCGACGGTGTGCCCAACCGATGGTCGATCCTCAAGCTCCTGGCCCTGGACGCGTCCTCGACCTCCTCGATCGTGGCCGTCATCGGCGGCTTGCGCGAGGCCGCGCGCAGCACTCGTGAGACCATCTCCACCGACATCTGGTCGGCGATCAACGCCACCTGGCAGGGCGTGCCGATGGCCACGTCGATGCGACCGCCGGAGATGTTCGCGTGGGTGCGTGGCCGGACCGCCATGATCACCGGTATCGCGGAGGACACCATGCCGCGCGACCAGGGCTGGTACTTCTACAGCCTCGGGCGCAGCCTGGAACGCGCCGACATGACGGCTCGCATCCTCGCTGCCGCGGCGAGCAGCGGGGCTCAGGTCGCCTGGTCGAATACCCTGCGAGCGTGCAGCGGCTACGAGAGCTTCATCCGGACCTATCGCGGCATCGAGGCCGATCGTGCGGCGGCGGAGTACATGCTGCTGGACCGCTGGTTCCCGCGCTCGGTCGTCTCGGCGTTGATGGAGGCGGAACTGGCCCTCGAGAGGCTCGAGCGCAGCGGCCGTCGCGCCGGATTCGCCGACGAGGCGCAACGGCTCCTGGGGCGGGCCCGCACCGAGCTGGAGTACCGGCCGCTCGGCGAGATCATGGACAACCTGCCCTTCGAGATGGAGCGGATACAGCGTTCCTGCGGTACGGCCAGCGACGCGCTGACGTCGCGGTACTTCGCCCAGGAGGAATGGCACGAGTGGTCCGGGAGGGTGTCGCTATGAGTGGTGCCGACACGATGCAGTGGCGCGTCCGTCACGTCACGAGCCACCGCTATGCCGAGTCCTCGGCGGCGACGTACAGCGAGGCACGCCTGATTCCGCTGACCACCGGCGATCAGGTGGTGCTCCGGTCGCGGGTCGAGGTCGACCCGAGCGCGTGGTCACAGGAGTACCGCGACTACTGGGGCACCACGGTCACCGCCTTCGAGGTCACCGAGGAGCATGAGGTGCTGACCGTCTCGGCGACCTCGGTCGTCGACACGGGACCGGTCGATACCGGCTCGGTCGACGCGATCGGATGGGAGGGTCTGGCCGACCCCGATCTGCGCGATCGGCACTGTGAGTACCTCGCCCCCAGTGAGGTCACCGACCCCGATGCGGGCCTCGCATCCCGGTTGCTGGATATCCGGGAGGCTTCGGGCTCGCCGGCCGAGTACGTGCATGCGGTGGGCGAGATCGTGCGGACCGAGGTGCAGCGGCTCGGCGCACCGACCCATGTCTCGTCGACCGCGCGTGAGGTGTGGGAGGCGCGTGCGGGGGTGGTGCACGATCTGGTGCACGTGGTCCTCGGCGCGCTGCGCCAGGCCGGGATTCCCGCTCGCTTCGTCTCCGGATATGTCCATGCCGATGATGATCCGCCGGTCGGCGAGACGTTCACCTCGGAGCCGTGCGCGTGGGTGCAGTGGTGGGACGGTGACTGGACAGGCTACGACGTGCTCGAGGACGGCGCGATCGGCCCGCGGCACGTGGCCCTCGGCATCGGACGGGAGTTCGCCGATGTGCCGCCGCTGCGGGGCATCTATGCGACCGGTGGGTCCGTCGACTCGATCGTCGAGGTCGAGCTCACCCGTCTCGCCTGAGCCGGTCAGTCGGTCTCGCGCGAGGCTCGCGCGGCGTCGAGCACTACCGGGTCGGTGCATCCGCGCGCGAAGCCGCGGATACGCCGGTCGATGTCGCGTTGCAGGATCACGCTGCCGATGCGTTCGGCCAGCGGAGCGAGCCACCGTGGCCGGCAGGTGAAGTTGTACCGCCAGACGGCGATCGTCCGTCCGGGCGTGTCCTCGGTGAACCGCCAGCCGGCGCCGAGCTTGGCGAAGAACCACGGTCCGGTGACCATCTTCATGCCGACGGTCGACGGGGGGCGGTAGGAGACGTACTCGCTGATCATGCGGAAGCCGAGCCGGTGGACGGTGAGGGTCTGCACGCCGGTCCCCGGGTCGGTGGCGTCGCCGACGAAGCGTTGGCGGCGGATGAACGGGTCCCACCGCAGCCTTGCCTCGCCGGTGGTCTGCGACACGGCGAAGGCGATGTCCGGGCTGACGGGGACGAGGACCTTCGACTCGACGACGGGCATGAATGCTCCTGTCTACTGGCTTGCCTGCATGGCGGCCGCTTGGCTGACGCGGCGGTGGAGCTCGTCGCGTTCCAGGTCGCGGGAGGCGGTGAGCCGGGCAGGACCGAGTCGCAGGCTGGCGTCGGTGAGGGGTTCGCAGCGGATCCCCGCGCGTCCGCGGAAGGCCTGGTGGGCGCCGGGCGCGTACATCTCGTTCATCCAGGCGCAGGGGTTGGCGGGGGTGATCGATCGGAAGCGTGCGATGCCGTCGGGGGTGTCGAGGGCGAACTCGGTGCGGACGAGCGCATCGACGTCGAGTCCTCGGGTGATGACATTGCGGCGGGCGAGGAGCGGGTCGAAGGGGCCGGAGTCGAGGTGCTCGGCGAGCCAGTCGACGGATTCTTCGGCGATGAAGGTGATCGCCGCATAGGGGAATCCGGCGTTGAAGTAGCGGTCTCCCACGACGCCGAGTCCCGCACGGATGTCGATCCGGGTGGGGTGCTCGTCACCGTCGTAGGGTTCGGGGCCGTCGGCCGGGCGGCCTTGGAAGCGGCGTCGGGGCGATACGACGAAGCCGACGATCTCCAGGTCGGTGGGCGCCACGCTCATGGGTCGAGCCTATCCGTGGAACCTCTGAGGTCGTGTCCGGTCGGTTGGATCGCTCTAGGCTCGGGTGTATGAGCGATGAGGTCTGGTACTCCGATCCGGTTCCCGAGACGCATCGGCCGTGGCAGGCCGCCGAGGATCGCTATCGTCATCGGCCCTATCGGCGGGTGGGTCGGTCGGGTCTGCTGTTGCCGCCGGTGTCGTTGGGGCTCTGGTACAACTTCGGCGACAACCGGACCTTCGACGACATGCGAGCGGTGCTGCGCCGCGCCTTCGATCTGGGCATCACGCATCTGGACCTGGCGAACAATTACGGGCCGCCGTACGGGAGCGCGGAGGAGAACTTCGGCCGGATGATGCGCGGCGATTTCGGCCCCTACCGTGACGAGCTGGTGATCTCGACCAAGGCGGGTTGGGACATGTGGCCGGGCCCGCACGGGTTCCTGGGTTCGCGCAAGTACCTGCTGTCGAGCCTGGACGCGTCGCTGCAGCGGATGAGCCTGGACTATGTCGACATCTTCTATTCGCACCGCGCGGACTCCGCGACACCGCTGGAGGAGACGATCGGGGCGATCGACACGGCGATCCGCCAGGGCAAGGCGCTCTACGGCGGCATCTCCTCGTATTCGCCGGAGCGGACGCGCGATGCGGCGCAGATCGCCCGCGACCTGGGGACGCCGCTGGTCATCCATCAGCCGGCGTATTCGATGGTGAACCGGTGGGTGGAGGATGAGCTGCTGGACACCCTGGACGACGTGGGGATGGGGTCGATCGCGTTCACGGTGCTCGCGCAGGGGCTGCTGAGCGATCGGTATGTCGGCGAGGGCGCTGTCGAACGTGCGACGGAGCGTCCGTCCTTCGACGAGTCGGTCGTGGAGCGCAATCAGGATCGTCTGCGCGGTCTCGCGGAGCTGGCCGGGGATCGAGGTCAGTCGCTGACGCAGCTGGCGATCTCCTGGGCCCTGCGTCCTGGCGGGGTGACCTCCGCGCTGGTGGGCGCGTCCCGTCCGGAGCAGCTCGACGAGAATGCGGCCGCGGCGGATCGTACCAATTTCACCGATGACGAGCTCGCTCGTATCGACGAGCTGGTGGGCCACGGCAATGACGACGCGATCGATCTCTGGAACACCTCGACCGTGATCGAGTGATCTCAGGGCCGCCATCCCCACACACGCGGGGATGATCCGTGCGGCACGTACAGCGGGCCGCCGTCGATGAGGTGCTCTCGCGCGAGCGGGAATGGTCCGCAGGGCGGCGGGCCACGAGAGATGTGTCTCTGCGGTTGCCGGGACTACCGCGGAATCACATCTTTCGTCCGCTGTGCACCAAGGATGTGCTTCGGTGGTCGCCAGGGCAACCGCAGAATCACATCCTGCGTCCGCCGCTCCTCGCTCCGGGTCCCCTGAGTGACTCTCAGGGTTGTCTCAGGGCAGAACCCGAGTGACGGGAACCGGCCCTGATTTCTAGGCTGTGGGACATGACCACCACCACCGTGGCCGCTCAGGCCCGCGACCTCGTCAAGATCTACGGCAAGAACGACGCCGAGGTGCACGCCCTCGACGGTGTCACCCTCGACATCCTCGATGGCGAGTTCACTGCTGTCATGGGACCGTCCGGCTCCGGCAAGTCGACCCTCATGCACTGCATGGCTGCTCTGGACGCGCCATCCGCGGGATCGGTCGTCATCGGTGACACCGAGCTCGCCGCACTGAAGGACAAGGACCTCACACGTCTGCGTCGCGATCGGATCGGCTTCGTGTTCCAGGCGTTCAACCTGGTCCCGACGCTGACAGCCGAGGAGAACATCCTCCTGCCGCTATCCATCGCCGGCCGCAAGCCCGATGACGACTGGTACCGCCAGGTCATCGAGGCCGTCGGACTGGCCGACCGGCTCAAGCACCGTCCGAACGAGATGTCCGGCGGCCAGCAGCAGCGCGTCGCCTGTGCCCGCGCGCTCGTCGGCCGGCCCTCGATCGTGTTCGCCGACGAGCCCACCGGCAACCTCGACAGCACGTCCGGGGCCGAGGTGCTCGGCTTCCTGCGCCGCAGCGTCGACGAGTTCGGCCAGACGATCGTCATGGTGACGCACGATCCCGTCGCCGCCTCGTACACCGACCGGGTCGTCTTCCTCGCCGACGGCGTCGTCGTCGACGAGCTGCGCAAGCCGACGGCCGAGACCGTCCTGGAGCGGATGACGGCCCTGCAGCAGCGCGCGATGAGCGCATCGCAGGAGGGCTGACCGCATGCTCAAGGTCACGCTGCGCAACCTGCTCGCCCGCAAGGTGCGCCTCGTCCTCAGCGCCTTCGCGATCGTGCTGGGTATCGCCTTCGTCGCCGGCTCGCTGGTGTTCACCGACACGATGGGCAAGAGCTTCGACAACATCGTCTACGGCACCGTCTCGGACGTGAACGTGCGCTTCGAGGACTCCGGTCAGGCGGGGCTCGAGAACGAGGTCAACCTCGACGATCGCTCCATGCCGGCGTCCCTGGTGCAGACGATCGCGGACGTCGACGGGGTGGCGCGCGCCGACGGCAATGTCGAGGGCATGGGCCTGTTCGTCAAGAAGAAGGACGGCACCCTGCTCGGCGGCACCGGCGCGCCCACGCTCGCGTTCAACTGGAACGACGCTCCCAACGCCGACGGCGATCAGATCGCCACGATCAGCCAGGGCGAGATCCCCGAGGGTCCCGACGAGGTCGCGATCGACGAACGATCGGTCGAGAACGCCGGCTACGAACTGGGCGACACCGTCGAGATGTTCACCACCGGCGCCGAGCCGCAGGTCGAGGCGAAGCTCGTCGGCATCGTGGAGTTCGCCGGCGGCGGACTGGCGGGCGCCACGCTCGTCACCTTCGACACCCCGCGCGCTCAGGAGCTCTTCCTGGACGGCCAGGACGCCTATTCCACGATCTCCGTGGAGGCCGATCCGGGCGTCTCGCAGACCGAGCTCGCCGACCGCGTCGCACAGGTGCTCCCGGACGGTGCCGAAGCGGTCACCGGTGACGACCTCGCCGACGAGACCCAGTCGATCATCAACACGGTGCTCGGCTTCCTCAATACCTTCCTGCTCGTCTTCGCGGCCATCGCGCTCGTCGTCGGTACCTTCCTCATCGTCAACACCTTCTCGATCCTGGTCGCCCAGCGCAGCCGGGAACTGGCGTTGCTGCGTGCCATGGGCGCCTCGCGCGGTCAGGTGACCCGTTCGGTCCTGACGGAGGCGTTCGCGGTCGGCGTGCTCGGCTCGACCCTCGGTCTCGTGCTCGGCTATGGGCTAGCGGCCGTCCTCAAGGCGTTGTTCGGGCAGTTCGGGCTCGACCTGTCCGGCACGGCCCTCGTCTTCGCGCCGCGGACGGTCATCGTGTCGTACGTCGTCGGCATCCTCGTGACGATGGTGGCGGCCTGGTTCCCGGCGCGGAGGGCGGCCAAGGTGCCGCCGGTCGCCGCCATGCGCGACGATGTCGCCCTGCCGGAGGGAACGATCCACAAGCGGCTGATCGTCGGCGTCGCGCTGGCCGCGGCGGGTGCCGCGCTGATGGCTGCCGGTCTTTTCGGGGACGTCCCGAAGGCCCCGGCCTGGATCGGCATCGGCATCTTCTTCGTGCTGATGGCCGTCGCGCTCACCAGCCCGGTGACCGCGCTGCCGGTCATCGCGCTCACCGGGGTGCTCAACCGCGCGCTGTTCGGCGCGGTCGGCCGGCTGGCCACGCAGAACGCCAGCCGCAACCCGCGGCGTACGGCAGCCACCGCATCGGCGCTCATGATCGGCCTCGCGCTGGTGACCACCATGTCGGTGCTCGGGTCGTCGATCAACCGGTCGATCGAGGCCGGGGTGGACGAGCAGTTCACCACCGACTTCCTCGTGTCGAATGCGATCGGTCAGCCGTTCTCGACCACGGTCGCCGAGGATGTCGCGGCGCTGCCCGGCGTCGGCGAAGTGTCCGCGGAGCAGAACGTCGGGTTCGGTGTCGACGACCGGTCGGTCTACGGCTCTGCGGTGGATCCGGCCTCGCTGGACCGCATCTTCGAGCTGAGCTACAGCTCCGGGCACGCGCCGGAGGCCACCGACCAGATCGCGTTCAACGAGACGACCGCCGACCAGCTCGGGGTGAGCACGGGCGATCGCCTGGATCTGACCTTCCCGGGGACCGAGCTTCCGGTCACCGTCAGCGGCGTCTACGCCGACACCTATGTCGTCGGCCCGTCACTCGTCCTGCGCGATGTCATCGAGCAGGTGGGGCTGAAGCGGGTCGACTCCTATCTCGCGGTCAACGCCGCGCCCGGGGCGGACCTCGACGAGGTGGGCGATGAGATCACCGACGTGGTCGCCGCCATCCCGACGGTCACCGTGCAGGACAAGCAGGAGTTCGCCGACGCCCAACGCGCGCAGGTGAACCAACTGCTCTACCTGATCTACGCGCTGCTCGGCCTGGCGATCGTGATCGCGGTCCTCGGCATCATCAACACGCTCTCGCTCAGCGTCATCGAGCGGACCCGCGAGGTGGGCCTGCTGCGGGCGGTGGGCCTGTCGCGCCGCCAGCTGCGGCGCATGGTGCGTCTGGAGTCGATCACGATCGCGGTCTTGGGGGCGTTGCTGGGGATCGCGTCGGGTCTGTTGTTCGGGGTGTCCCTGCGCAGTGCGTTCAGCGACGAGGGCATCACGCATCTCGCGATCCCGTGGGTGCAGCTGGCCGTCTTCGTCGTGGTGGCTGCGGTGGTCGGTGTGCTGGCCGCGGTCGTCCCGGCGTGGCGCGCCTCCCGGCTCAATGTCCTGCGGGCCATCGCCACGGACTGACGGACACCTGTCCGGCAGGGGTAGAGGGTCAACGTCATCGGTGGGGGATGAGGTTGACCCTCTACCGCCGTTCGGCACGAGAGGTTGATGGCCTACCGCCACCCATCGAGAGAGCGCTGTCACGTTCCGGTGAAATGCCTCCGGAACACCCCTCCGGCGCGGTAGCCTGAAGCCGACACGAGGGGAGGACGACGTGCGGCAACTCGCTCCCCACGGTGGCGCGGACCGTCCGGCCCTGCGGCGCGCGGAACGCGAGGCGGCCTCCTGGGGCCATCCCGAGGTCGATGTCGAGCATCTGCTGCTCGCCCTGGCCGATCTGCCGGGACCGGCACGCAGTCTGCTGCTCGCCAACGGCGTCTCCTATGTCATCGCCTCGCTCGCCTTCGAGCGACAGCTCGGCAACGGCCGCGTCGCGCATCGCTCCCGGATCGAGCAGGCGAGCGCGCACGGGTCCTCGGCCGGCAGTGAGCTCAGCTGGTCGCCTCGGGCCCTCGAGGTGGTGCGCGGCGTCCAGTCGGGCAGCGACCTCGACCTCCTGGTGGCGGTGCTCACGGAGAACTCGGGAGCGACGGTCGCGGTCCTCGAGGCGGCCGGTACGAGTCCACAGGTGCTGTTGGGGGCGGTGGCCCGGACCGGTGGTCCGAAGATCCGGCGAGGGGCCTCCACGGCGGCGGCGACCCGGAGCCTCAGCATCGCGCACGCGGTCCGGATCGGTGTCCCGGCGGCGCTCGTGTGGTCCGATATCGACGATCCGGTGCGTTGGCCGCTGGCCCGTCCCGATCTCTCCGTGCGCGAGCATGGATCAGGGCAGTGGGAGTTCACCGTGACCCGCCGGGGCGCGGCGGCCACCGGCATGATCACCCTGCTGGCGCGGGTCGCCCCGTGGGGCGTGACCTTCGAGGTGACGTGGGATGGTCGGGCCGATGCCCAACGGCACTCGTTCGTGGTGGTGGAGGAGTCGGCGGAGCTCACGACGCTGGAGCTGTACGTGCAGTCGGACTTCCGCTCCTCCGCGCCGACGTGGGTGCGCCGCCGGCTCGCGCGCACCGTCGAGCGCGCCTCCCGGCGCCGTGCGCGCGACGAGCTCGACGCCCTCGCGCGACATCTGGAGCGGCGCTTCGCCGACTGACCTCACACGGTCCAGGCGGCGAGGGGCACGGTGAGCGCGCAGGTCACGGCGCCCAGCAGCACGAAGCGCCCCCACGGGATGCGGACCCCGGCGGCCTCGAGGCGCTGGTGCCAGAGCAGGGTCGCCAGCGATGCCCACGGGGTGATGAGCGGTCCGGCGTTCACCCCGACGAGCAGAGCGACGAGGGACGTGTGATCCGTGGCGATCGGCTCGAGGGCCAGGTAGGCCGGAAGATTGTTGACGAGATTGGCTCCCACGGCGCCGGACATCGCCGCGCCGATGGTCCACGAGGTCGCGAGGCCATCGAGGCGATCGGTGGGAATCGCCCGCACCAGCGCCTCCATCGCCACGAACAGACCGCCGGCGAACAGCAGCAGAGGCCAGGGGACGAGGGATGGGCGCACGCTCCGCCGGTCGCCGCGGACGAGGGCGATGAGCGCGAGGGCGAGGGCGGCGATCGTGGCGGGGATCCATGGCGCCACGCCGGAGACCAGGGCAGGCAACAGCACCACCAGGACCACGCAGGACCAGCGACGACGCGTCCGGTCGGTCGTCTCCGCCGGGACCGCCGGACGATAACGCTGTCGGAGGGTCCGGGCGAAGACGACGGCGATGACCGCCATCGGCACGAGGATCGCGACGAGCGCCGGTCGCCAGGTGAGCTCGGCGAACTCCCACGGCGTCGGGCCCCCGAGGCGCTGGTGGGCCAGGAGATTGGTCAGGTTGGAGACCGGCAGCAGCAGTGAGCCGGTGTTGGCGAGCCAGACGGTCGTGAAGGCGAAGGGCAGCGGATCGAGGCCGAGCCGCCGGGCGGCGAGAACGACCACGGGTGTGAGGAGCACGGCGGTCGTGTCGAGCGAGAGGAAGATCGTGGCCACGACGGCCAGGGCCGCGAAGACGAGCCACAGCACCCACACCCGGCCGCGGCCCAGGCGCTCGGCCCGGTGCACGAGCATCGCGAAGACACCGGCGCGGTCGGCCAGCTCCGCGACGACGCTGATCGCGGCGACGAAGGCCAGTACCGGAGCAGTGCGAGCACCGAGGGCCCGAAGGTCATCGGCGCTCAGGGCACCGGCCGCGAAGGCCGCGAGCCCGACGAGCAGGAGCACGGCTCCGACGACGGTCATCGACCGCTGCACTGCCCCCATCTCCCACCTCCGAGCACACGGTAGCCCCCGCCCCGAGGGCTCTCAGCCGCGCAGCTGACGCAGGTCGCGGCGGTTGCGCATGCCGAGCTTGGCCAGCGCTGTGCTCATATGGTGCTCCACCGTCTTCACCGACAGGTGGAGGGTCTGGGCGATCTCGGAGTTCATCAGTCCGTCGGCGGCGAGGGTCACGCACTCGGTCTCCCGGCGGGTGAGTCGAGCCTCCGGTGGCACCGTGAGTCCCCGCGCCGAGGCGCGTTCGTCGACGACTCCCAGGCGCAGCCGCAGGTTGGCCGCCCGCCGGCCGAGGGTGACGGCGTCCGCGGCGCCGAGCTCGACCAGCAGATCGAGGAGATCGAGCGTGGCCAGCGGAAAGTCGTTCTCGGAGCTGGCCGCGAGTGCCCGACGGGCCTGCGCGAGGGCGGTGTCGGAGGAGGTACCCGATGCCAACCGTGCGGTGAGCGTGTCGGGATAGACGAACAGCGGTGTCCAGTCGGGGGTCCGGGCGAGGAAACGCCGGACCGCGGCGGTGTCACCGGTGGCCAGCGACGCCTCCGCCCACAGGGAGAGCCACCAGGTCGCCCCGACGGCTTCGGTGAGGTCGCCGATGACCGGGGTGTCGAGCGGCTGCAGCGCATCGAGTATGCCCGGAGCATCTCCCCGCCAGCGGGAGCAGACTGCCGCCGCGACCGCCACGCAGAACACCGTCTCGGGCATGACCCGCTCTCCGACGAAGCGCTGTGCCTCGCCGAGGTGGTGCCCGGTGTCGTCCCAGCGTCCGGCGGCGGCCGCCACCACGGCCAGTGTCGCGTGGGCGATCGGATCGAAGGTGCGATGGCCGAGATCAGCCGAATGGGAGAGCGCGTGCTCGGCGTGGGCGCGAGCCTGGGAGTAACGCCCTCCCAGCATCGCCACGAAACCACTCCAGGTCGCGGCCAGGATCCCCGGGATCGCGGCGTCCGCGGCACGGGCCGCCTGAGCCGCCTCCGCGAAGTGCCGGCCGGCGCCGCGCCAGTCGCCCGCGAGCGCGGACATCTGTCCGAGCAGATTGAACGCCGAGGCGCGTTCGGGGCGTCCGGGGGGCGTCCGACGCAGCGGCTCGATGCGCGTCCGTGCCGACTCACGATCTCCGAGGAGCCAGTGCGCGTAGGCCTCGAACAGCCGCAGCCGACCGGCCATCGCGAGAGCCGACTCGTCGTCCACGCCGCACTGCTCGCGCACCGCCAGGACGGTGGCGACATCGCCGACCATCCAGGCCGCCTCGGCCCGGCACACGGCCCAGTGCAGACGGAGCCGCGGTTCGCCGGGCTCGCCGAAGCGCTCGACGGCCTGCCGCCAGCGCACCATGGACCGCTCCAAGGGTGTCCGCAGGAACTCCAGTTGGAACAGCAACAGTTCGCGTTCGAGGCCATCCTCGGCCGCCCGCACCACCTCGGCGGCATCGGCCATGACGCCGGGGTGATCGCTCAGGACAGCGCACTCACCCGCCCGCAGGTGCGCATAGGGCGGAGGGTCGTCCGATGCCGCCAGCGCGATCCAGCGCGTGGCAGCCTCCCGGAACGAGCCCTGCTCGCGCGCCAGAGCGGCGAGTCGCAGGGCCTCAGAACGGCGGGTAGGCGTCCTCGTCACCACGCGCTCGACGATATCGCGGGTTCAACCCTTACCCGGCTCTCCGCCAGAGCCGCCACAGTGAAACGTCGTCTTCCATCCACGTGCTGAGCCTACGCATTGTCGAGTTCCCATGAGCCTTCTTCCTGCCACTCTCGTGTCGTCCGCCGAGCGGGTCTGCACGGTCGCGGTTCCGTCGCGGCCGGGCGGACCCACGGGCGAGGTGCCCGTGACGGGCGTCATCCCGGGGACCGGAGCCGGGGTCGTCGCCGTCCTGCTGATCGTCGCGGGCGCGCTGATCGTCTTCGGCCTCCTGCTGCGGCGGCGAGGACGACGCGATCGTCTCGCCGCGCTGGCGCTCGTCCCGGTGGCCGTCCTCACCTCGACCCTTCTGACGCCGCCCACGCCGGCCTCGGCGGCGGGGTGCGACCTGATCACCACCTCCGGCATCGAGCGGCCCGCTGCCCAGGGTCTCCTTCCGGGGCAGCGGGCGACGGTCCTCCAGTACGAGGTCCGCAACGTCAGTGAGGTGCCGATCGCGCTCGAGGTGGGCACCGAGCTGACGTCCGGGGACGACCTGGCCGGTCAGCTGGAGACCGAGGTCGTGGTCGCCGGTGTCGCCGGAGACCGAGCGCCCCTGGCCTCCGGCCCGGCCGCGCCGACCTCTCGTCTCGCCCCCGGCGAGCGGGTCGCCATCAGCTACACCGTCGTCCTCGCTGAGGACAGCGATCTGGCGGGGGCCGTCGCCACCTTCGATTCCCTCCTCACCGCGCGATCGCGGTGAGTCGTCCTCTTCACCCATCACGAAAGGCACCGTCATGCATCCCTCCATCTCCCCGCCGACCAGCTCAGGCATCCGCTCGTCTCGTCGCCGGCGCGTCGCGCTCGCAACCGGCGCTGCCGGCCTCACGGCCGTCGTGGTCGCCGGCGGCTACCTCGCGACCTCAGCCTGGTTCCAGGACACCGAGACCGTCACGGGCAACGCCGTCAGCACGGGCACGCTGTCGATCGGCGAGCGCACCGGCCTGCCGCTCCAGGTCGAAGGACTGCTGCCCGGTCAGAGCGTCGACCGCTCCTTCACGTTCACCAATGACGGCAGCGCGGACTTCACGTACTCGATCTCGCTCAAGAATGTCGTCGGCAGCTCGGGTCGCACGCTGACGCCCGCGCAGATCGACACGGTGAAGCAGTGGATCACCGTCGATCTGAGCTCGGCCGGCGACCATGCCGCGGGCACCCTCGCTGCCCCGCCGAAGCTCACCGGGATCGGGGATGTCGCTCCCGGCAAGAGCGCGGAGGTCGACGTCAAGGTCGGACTGAGCGGACCGAACGCCACCGATGACGCGCAGGGCTTCGCCGCGACCTTCGATGTCGAGATCGTCGCCGACCAGAAGCGTTGACGGGCTGCTGTCCCGTCGCGAGCGGAACGGGCCTGTCGAGAGAGTGGTGAACAGGATGAACGAGTCGCGTGCGCTTCGCGCAGGTGCGCGGGCCGGGGTGGTGCTGGTGGCGCTGCTCTGCGCGCTCGCCGGCACCGTGACATCGACCGGTGCCTGGTTCACCGCGCGGACCGTCGACTCGGGCAACCGGGTGGGCACCGCGGTGCTCCAGCCGGTGATCGCGCAGACCAGCGTCGGTGCCGATCTCGGGGTCACGCTGAACTGGCCGGCAGCGCCGCTCGGCGGTGAGACGTCACACTTCCTGGTCACGCGAGAGGTCGAAGGCGAGCCGTCGTCGAAGACGCTCGTCTATCAGGGGAACGGCACCACGGTGACCGACAGGGGCGCTGGTCCGGCGGAACTGGCTGATGGGCAGGCCGGAGGGTTCTCGAAGGTGGCGGCGGGCAACAACCACTCCTGTGCGATCGCCCGCGGCAAGGCGTACTGCTGGGGTCGCAACGAATCCGGTCAGCTCGGCGACGGCACGACGACCGCCAGCCAGCGGCCCGTGCCGGTGGTGAGGACGGCGATGTCCGGTCAGGTCACCGATATCTCGGTCGGCTTCGCGCACACCTGCGCGATCGCCGATGCCACGGTGTACTGCTGGGGCAACAACAATGACGGACGGCTCGGCAACGGTAGTTGGAACTGGGTGCCGAGCCAGGTCCCGGTCCGGGTGGAGATCCCTGGCAAGGTCACGGACATCTCGGCCGGATATCGCGCCACCTGTGCGATCGCCGATGGAGCAGGATACTGCTGGGGTTCGGCCGTCTCGGGTCAGCTGGGCAACGGCCAGATGGGCAAGGACGCGTGGGGCAACGAACGACACAGCACGACCCCGCAGCGGGTGCAGGGCGGCCTGCTGCCAGCGGGAGCGCGCTTCACCTCGATCTCGACCGGAACGGCTCACTCCTGCGGTGTCGCGCTGAGTCAAGCCTACTGCTGGGGGTCAGGGGCCGACGGTCAGCTCGGTTCGTCGGGGGTGACCGGGAGCGCGGTGCCGGTACTCGTCTTCAGCCTATTGAGTCCGGTGACCGAGATCGTCGCCGGGCGGAGATCGACCTGTGCCGCATCGGCTCCGGTGATGTATTGCTGGGGGACCGGCGGACCGGTTCCCGGTACCGCCGCGTCGCCGCCCGTCCAGGTGTCGAGCACCTGGTTCGCGCAGGGCGCTTCCTCGCTGGAGATGGGCAGGGTCGATGAGGGCGCGGTGAGCAATGACCATGCGTGCGCGGTCGCCTCGAGGTCCGTCGTCTGCTGGGGTGACAATGTGAACGGTGTGCTGGGACGCGGAAGCCCGGGGGTGCGTTCCACGACACCGGCACCGGTCGACGCCGATCTGGGCATTCCGTGGGGTGTGGCCACGGGAGGCCGGCACACCTGCGTCATGAAGGAGAGCGAGGTGCGGTGCTGGGGGTCGTCCGACGGCGGCGGACTGGGTGACGGTACCGGTCAGTCGAGCTCTACGCCCGTCAGCATCGCGCCGATCCGGGATTGGACGTGCGCACCTGGGGCCCTGCTGCAACCGGCCGTCGCCCCTGCGACCCGGCCGACCTGTTCGTTCGCGGCCGGCACCCGCCTCGTCTACCGGATCGACCAGTGGGTGGGCCGGTGGACGGCACCGACGGGTATCACCGGGGTGAGGGTCGCGGCGCCATCGTGAGACTGTTCCGGTGGTCGATGATCACGCTGATCGTGGCCGTCCTCGTTCTTCCCGTAGCGGTGCCGTTGCTGACGGGGACGCGGTGGATCGTCGTGTCGGGCGGATCGATGGAGCCGACATTGTCGATCGGCGATGTGCTGGTGACCCGCTCGGTCGACGCCTCGACATCGCTGCGGGTCGGGGACATCGTCACGATCGAGGACGCCGACGGCCTCTACACCCACCGCGTGGTGGAGCTCGGACCGGAGACCGTCCGCACACAGGGCGATGCGAACGAGACCCCGGATGCCGAAGCGGTGCCACGGGACGCGGTCGTCGCGCACACCGTGGGACACCTCGCGAGTCCGTGGTCCACGGTGGTGACCTCGACCCGGCCCCTGACCGCCCGGCTCCTGCTGGCGGGACTGCTCGTCGCGCTGGTCGCGCCGTCGTGGGGGCGAGTTTCGCGACGAGGGCAGGCTGTCGATCGGTAGGGTGCTGGGTCAGCGCCAGTGGAGGTACGTCAGCAACGTTATCCGGGCCGGATTCGGTTGATGAGGTACCGCGGCCTCCTGGGAAAGGTTGATGACCTACCGCCACCGGTACGGCGGCCCTGTCTCTCGCCGGAATTGGCTGACGTGCCGCTGTCCGATAGACTCACCGGGTTGCCCACCGAGGGCGACGCCTCTCCTGTGACGGAAAGCCCGTCACCGCTCAGACCGAAGGAGAACCGCAGTGTCACTGCGTAAGTACGAAGTCATGGTCATCCTCGACTCTGACCTGGACGAGCGCACCGTCGCTCCCAGCCTCGACACCTACCTCAACCTGGTCCGTCAGGACGGCGGTTCGGTGGACAATGTCGACATCTGGGGACGTCGCCGCCTCGCTTACGAGATCAACAAGAAGTCCGAGGGCATCTACGCCGTCATCGACCTGACCGCCGAGCCGGCCACGGTCAAGGAGCTCGATCGCCAGCTCACGCTGAACGAGTCGATCGTGCGCCTCAAGGTGACGCGTCCCGACGCGAAGTAAGCATCCGGACCGCCGGGGTGTGGACGAACGGTTTCGATCGTCGGCGCCCTGCGGTTCACTTGGAGTCAGACACCACTTCCTGCGAAAGGTCCGTGCCCCATGGCTGGCGAAACCGTCATCACCGTCATCGGCAATCTCACCGACGATCCCGAACTGAAGTTCACCCCGTCGGGTGCCGCCGTCGCCAATTTCACGGTGGCCTCGACGCCTCGTACCTTCGACCGTCAGACCAATGAGTGGCGCGACGGCGATGCGCTCTTCATCCGTTGTGCCGCGTGGCGGCAGATGGCTGAGAACGTCGCCGGCTCGCTGCAGAAGGGTCAGCGGGTCATCGTCCAGGGCGCGTTGCGGGTCCGCAACTACGAGCGTCAGGACGGCTCGCGCGGCACGAGCGTCGAGATGAACGTCGACGAGGTCGGCCCGTCGCTGCGGTTCGCCACGGCACAGGTCCAGCGCACACAGCGCTCGGACAATGCCGGCGGCTTCGGCGGTGGCGGCGGAGGCGGCCAGCAGGGCGGCGGTTTCGGTGGAGGCGCGCCTCAGGGCGGCGGCCAGCCGAATCCGTGGGCCTCGCAGCCGCCGCAGCAGGGTGGAGCTGACGCCTGGGGCGGTGGCGCAGCCACCGACGAGCCCCCGTTCTAGTCAGATCAGTTAGTTTTTCAGGAGCATCATGGCCAAGCCAGTTGTCCGGAAGCCGAAGAAGAAGAGCAACCCGCTCGCGGTCGCCGGAGTTACCACCATCGATTACAAGGACACCGCGCTGCTGCGCAAGTTCATCTCGGACCGCGGCAAGATCCGCGCGCGCCGCGTGACCGGTGTCTCCGTCCAGGAGCAGCGTCAGATCGCCAAGGCCATCAAGAACGCCCGTGAGATGGCTCTGCTGCCCTACACGTCCAGCGGTCGCTGAGGAAGGGCAGACAGATGAAGCTCATCCTCACGCATGAGGTCAGCAACCTCGGCAACCCCGGCGATATCGTCGAGGTCAAGGGCGGTTACGCGCGCAACTACCTGCTGCCGCGCAACTACGCCATCGTCTGGAGCAAGGGCGCGGCCAAGCAGGTCGAGTCCATCCAGAAGGCCCGCGACGCTCGCGCGATCCACGATCTCGAGACGGCGCAGAGCATCAAGGCCTCGCTCGAGGCCAAGCCGGTCTCGGTGCAGGTCAATGCCGGCGACGGTGGCCGCCTGTTCGGTGCCGTGACGGTGTCGGACATCGCCGAGGCCATCGAGGCCGGCGGCGCATCGGTCGACAAGCGTCGCATCGATGTCGGCAACCCCATCAAGTCGCTCGGCTCGCATCAGGTGTCGGTGCGCGTCCACCCCGAGGTGGTCGCGACCGTCAACCTGAACGTCGTCGCCGCCAAGTGACCCTCGACGCCGCCACGATCCCTCCTCGTGAGGGACGTGGCGGCGTTCGTTTTCCCGGAGTCCTGTGATGCGTCGTCTTCTCCCCGCCCTCGCCGCCGTGGTCCTGGTCCTCGGTGCCTGCAGCGAGTCCACACCCGAACCCCCGCCGCGTCCGAATGCCGCGCAGTTCAGCGATGTGCGCCCGGCGCCGGCCGATCGCCTGAACGACGGCGGCACCCTGCGCATCGGGGCCGACGGCTGGCCCACGGACTTCAATCCCTGGAGCGCTGAGGGCGCTTCCTCCTCTGCGGCAGCTCAGATCCTCGCGCCGACCCTCGGCTCGCCGGTGCGTCCGACGGCCGACGGCGACTGGGAGGTCGACCGCGACTACGCCGAGAGTCTCGATGTCGTGGGCACCGATCCGCTCACCGTCGAGGTCACCCTCCATGCCGATGCCGTGTGGCAGGACGGCACACCGGTCAGCGGCGACGACCTGGCGGCGTTCGTCGAGCTGGCCCAGCAGAGTGATTCCCCGGTATCGGCCCATCCCGCCTACCAGCTCGTCGAGAGCGTCGAGGTCGTCGACGCGCCGTCCACCTATCGGGTGGTGTTCTCACGCTCGACGTCGGACTGGCCAGCGGCAGTCTTCGCCCCGGTTCCGGCGTCGTTGAGCCAGGACCGCGAGCGCTGGAACGAGGGCTTCACCGACGAGGCGATCCCGTCGGTCGGCCCGTTCGTGGTCGACACGATCGACGAGGAGGCCGGCGCGGTCGAGCTCGTGCGCAATCCTCAGTGGTGGGGCGACCCTCCGCGCCTGGAGCGCATCGTCTGGCGGGCCGCCGAATCGGAGGTGCTCGGTGAGGCCTATGCCGCCGACGACCTCGACGCGCTGACCCTCGATGCCGACAGTGTCGACCCGGCCTCGGCCGACCTCGTCGATCTGCGCTACGGGGTCAGTCCGGAATGGACGCAACTGACCTTGGGCGGTGGGAGCGGTCCGCTGGCCGATACCGCTGTGCGCCAGGCCGTCGTGGCTGCGATCGATCGCAGTGCCCTCGTCTCGGCGGCCGCGCGCGAGGAGGCCGATGGCGTCACCGAGGTCATGGATTCGGTGGTGTTGCTGCCGCGGCAGCGCGGCTACCTCGCCGAGGACTGGAGTCCCGATCGCGATACCGCGGAGCAGCTGCTCGAGGATGCCGGCTGGGTCCCGGACGACACCGGTGTCCGAGCCAAGGACGGTGCGGCTCTGGAACTGCGTTTCCCGGTGCCGGAGGGTGATGCCATCGCCCGGCAGCGCGCGGACGAGGTGGCCGACCAGCTCGCCGAGGTGGGCATCGAGGTCAAGGTCGAGGAGGTCGAGGCCGAGAGCTTCGCCGAAGAGGTCATCGTCGCGCTGGACTTCGACCTGGTCGGATTCTCCTGGACTGCTTCTCCGTTCCCGAGCGAGGCGGTCGCCGCGCGTTTCGCACCGGTCGACTCCAATCAGAACTTCACCGGCGTGGTGAGTGACGGACTCGCCGAGGCCGTCGAGAGGTTGCAGACGGCGATCGACGGTGAGGAGTGGATGCAGGCGGTCGACGCCGTCGATGCGGCCGCGCAGGCACAGGCCTCGATGCTCCCCCTCGCTCCCGTGCCGGTCACCATGGCGGTCGAGCCGCGAGTTCGCAACTACGGCCCCAGCACCTTCGCGCCGATCGACTGGACGATCGTCGGCTTCGAGGGCGGCGAGTAGTCCGGTGGCGCGCACGCGGCGTGAGGCCGTGGGTTGGTCGACCGTCCTGCGCGAGCTCGAGGTGCTCCGGGTCGAGGACATCACGCCGGGCATGCGCCGGGTGACGCTCACCGGCGAGCGACTCGATGGTTTCGCGGTAGAGGGCGGTGCGCTGCCGGCCTTCCGCAGCGAGGGATTCGACGATCACGTCAAGCTGCTGGTCCCGGTCGAGGGGCAGGAGCGTCCCCCGCTGCCGGTCCAGGGCCCGGACCG
This sequence comes from Aeromicrobium sp. YIM 150415, assembly GCF_016918125.1. Lineage (NCBI taxonomy): Bacteria > Bacillati > Actinomycetota > Actinomycetes > Propionibacteriales > Nocardioidaceae > Aeromicrobium > Aeromicrobium sp. YIM 150415. The sequence continues at coordinate 88,431 of NZ_JAERWM010000015.1, forward strand.
GTTGGAGTGGGGAGGCGCCGGCGGCCGTCCGGTCGCCAAGGACTACACCCCACGCCGCTACGACCCCGGCACGCGCGAGCTCGATATCGACTTCGTCCGGCACGGTCACGGATTCGCGGCGGGCTGGGCCGAGCGGGTCGAGCCCGGAGAGCCGGCGTGGATCGTCGGTCCGACACGGTCGTTGCTGTTGCCCGAGGGCCAGGACTGGATGCTGATCGCGGGTGACGAGACGGCGCTGCCGGCCATCGGCAGGCTGCTGGACGAGTGGCGACCGGGCGACCGGGCCCAGGTGGTGGTCGAGCTGAGTGACGACGCCAACTGCCAGGATCTCGTCGTCCCCGACGGTGTGGAGCTGACCTGGGTGGTCGGCGCCGATGCCTGGATCGAGGCCGTGCGCTCCCTGCCGTGGTGGGACGGAGTCGCCTTCTGCTGGGTGGCGGGAGAGACGCGCACCATCCGTCAGGTCCGCGACTACCTCAAGAACGAGCGAGCCGTCGCCCGCGACTGCCTTGACGTCACCGGATACTGGCGCCGCTGAGCCGCCCTTCCCCCAGATTAGGGCGGTGACCTACACACCCCTCTATCGTCGGAGCGGTGGGTTACGCACGTCTCACGGACCTTCAGGGGTGTGTAACCCACCGCCCAACGGGACTGGAGCCACGGGTGGCCTGGTCAGCGGGCGCCGAGCACCATCCAGGAGTTTCCGCGCTGACGCCACCAGAGCGTGGCGAGCCGGGCGGCGATGAAGACCCCGTAGGCGACCCACAGCCACATGAACGAGGCGTCCAGCCAGCCGACGGCGAGGGCCGCGGGCGCATACAGGGCGAGCACCAGCACTCCCGCCCAGGCGAGGTAGACACCGTCGCCGGCGCCGATGAGCACGCCGTCGAGCACGAAGACGACCCCGGAGAGCGGTTGGATCGCCGCGACCACGAGCAGCGCGGGGACGGCCGTGGACTGCACGAGCGAGTCGGAGGTGAAGCCGCGCACCAGGAGGGGCGAGGCCGCCGCGATCGCGAGACCGAACACCACCCCGGCCCCCAGCCCCCAGACGATCATCCGCCGGGTCATCGCGCGGGTCCCGGTGGCATCGGATGCGCCGAGGGTGCGGCCGGTGAGGGTCTGCCCGGCGATCGCGAGGGCGTCGAGGGCGAAGGCCAGGAAGGACACGACCGTCGTGGCGATCTGGTGGGCGGCGAGCGGCGCGTCGCCCAGCCCGGCGGCCACGAGGGTCGCGATGATCAGCGAGGTCCGCAGGGTGAGGGTGCGCACGAGCAGCGGCACCCCGTCCGTGGCGGCGGTGAGCACCTCGCCGAGATCGGGACGGACGGATGCGCGGGCGGCGCGGGCGCGACGGACGACGACCAGGCACAGCCAGATCGCGGCGAACCACTGGGCGATCACCAGGCCGAGCGCGGCGCCGCGCAGCCCCCATCCGAATCCGTGGACGAGCACCAGCGTGATGACGACGTTGACCAGGTTCGCCGCGATCATCGCCATCAGGGGAGTGCGCAGATCGAGCAGTCCGCGCAGCGCGCCCGTGGCGGCGAGCACCAACAGCAGCGCCGGGACGGAGGCGGCGCCCACGACGAGATAGTCGTAGGCCAGATCGGCGACCTGAGGTGAGCTGGCGAGGGACCGTCCGAGGGGTCGTGCGAAGACGGCCAGACCGGCACCGAGGACCACGCCGAGGCCGAGCGCGAGCCAGACACCGCCCAGTGCGCTCTGCAGCGCGCGTCGATCGTCCCCCGCCCCCTGGTGGCGCGCGACGGTGGCCGTGCTCCCGTAGGCGAGGAAGATGCACAGGCCGGCGACGGTCATCAGCACGGTGGACGCCGCGGCCAGCCCGGCGAGCTCGGCGCGGCCGACGTGACCGATGATCGCCGTATCGGCCATCAGCATCAGGGGTTCGCTGATGAGGGCGGCGAAGGCCGGGATCGAGATCGCGAGGATGCGCCGGTCGATGTCCTTCATAGGGCTGGGGAGAACATGGGGAAAACGGGCATCGTAGAGCAGTCTACGCGGCTTCGGCGGCCACCCGACGGCGGTCTGTCCACGCGGCGAGGCTTGTGCGGAAGTTTCTTTTCTCCACACGCTGTGGCGAGTGTTATCGCAGTTCAGAGAAGGTTTTCGTCGCGTGGGAGATGGTCTGTCCACAGAGTCTTCCACGGTCTGTGCACAAGCTCGTCGGCGTTTCCCACCGGTTCTCCCCAGACATGCACAGGGCCTGTGGATAACGCACTGGAAGCGGACGCCCCTACGGGTCTACTGTGACGCGTCGGAGCGTTGCCCGAAAGTGTCGGCGTGGCCCCGTACGGTGGCAGTCCAGACCCCATGAGGAGGAGAATCAGCGGTGAGTGTCGCGGACCTGTACGAGGAGCCCCAGCCCCCTGAGGGAGCGGGCAGCGTACCCCCGCAGGACATGGCCGCCGAGCAGAGCGTTCTGGGCGCGATGCTGATGAGCAAGAATGCGATCGACCCGGCCGCCGACCTTCTCGAGGCGCGCGACTTCTACCGCCCCGCGCATGAGCTGATCTTCGAGACGATCATCGACCTCGCCAACCGCGGGGAGCCGGCCGATGCCATCACGGTCGCGGCGGAGCTGCAGCGGCGGGGCGAGATCGCTCGGGTCGGCGGGGCCACCTACCTGCACGATCTCGTCGCCGGCGTGCCGATCGCCGCCAATGTCGACTACTACGCCGAGATCGTCCACGAGAAGGCGGTCCTGCGCCGGCTCGTCGAGGTCGGCCAGCGCATCGCGCAGCTCGGGCAGAGCGGCCAGGGCGAGGTCAGCGAGATCGTCGACCGTGCGCAGGCCGAGGTGCTCGACGTCGACGGGGCGAGCAAGGGCGAGGACTACAACCTGCTCTCGGCGCTGATGACCGACACGATCGACGAGATCGAGCAGATCCAGAACCGCGACGGTGATCTCGGCGGCGTGCTGAGCGGGTTCCCCGATCTGGACAAGCTCACCACCGGGTTCCGCCCTGGTCAGATGATCGTCGTCGCCGCCCGTCCCGGTGTCGGCAAGTCCACGCTCGGTCTCGACTTCATCCGGCAGGCCGCGATCCGCGACAACATCCCCTGTGCGATGTTCTCCTTGGAGATGACGGGCGCCGAGATCGCGATGCGTCTGCTCTCGGCGGAGGCCAAGGTCGCCATCCACCACATGCGCGGCGGCGGCATGTCCAATCGCGACTGGGATGCGATCGGCCGTGCGCTGCTGACCGTCCAGTCCGCGCCGATCGTCATCGACGACTCGCCGAACATGACGATGCCCGATATCCGCTCCAAGGCGCGGCGCATCAAGAAGCAGCACGGTCTCGGCTTCATCGTCCTGGACTATTTGCAGCTGATGACCTCCGGCAAGCGGGTCGAGAACCGTCAGGTCGAGGTCTCGGAGTTCAGCCGGCAGATCAAGCTGCTGGCCAAGGAGCTCGAGGTGCCGGTGGTGGCGATCAGCCAGCTGAACCGTGGCTCGGAGCAGCGCACCGACAAGACGCCGCAGCTATCGGACCTGCGTGAGTCGGGCTCGATCGAGCAGGATGCCGATATCGTCATGCTGCTCAACCGGCCCGATGCGGCGGGCGCGGGGGAGTCGGAGCGGCCCGGCGAGGCCGACATCATCGTGGCCAAGAACCGCTCCGGTCCGGTCAACAAGGTCGCGGTCTCCTTCCAGGGCCACTACTCGCGCTTCACGCCGATGGCCCGCGAGCCCGAGCCGCCCACCGGTGGCGCCGCCGCCGGCGACTTCTTCTGAGCGCGTTGCTCCTCGTCCGAGGATCCTCACTCGATGGCAGTCCTCGGCCCGGCCAGGAGGTATCGGCCTGCGCTGATCAAGCAGACCGCACGGTGACGTCTCGCCGGTGAGTAGGCGTCCGTTCTGCGTTGCGGGAGGTGGGACAGCGTCCGTTCCGCCATGCGGATGGACGCTGTTGCACCGCCGCAGGACGGGGCAGGCGTCAGCCCACGATGAGCCCGGCGGCGATATTGGCGATCGCGTGCACCGCTGCGCCGGGCACGAAGGTGCCGGTCCGGTGGCGGAGCCATCCCATGAGCCAGCCGATCGCGAACTGCACGGGGATGACCGGCCATAACCGGCTGTCGACCATCAAGAGCGCCAGGTGGGGGATGAGGAACAGCACCGCCTGCAGGAGGTTGCCCCACCCGAAGCCGAGCCGCCTGATGAGGACGCCGCCGAGCAGCCCGCGGAAGAAGACCTCCTCACCGGCCGCACGCAACACGATCGCGGCGGCGGCTCCCACCGAGGTCAGATAGGCGACCGAGACTCCCGGCTCCTCGATCACCTCGGCTGGAACCAGCACGATGGCGAGCCAGCCGGTCAGCACCAGGGGGAGCAGCAGAAGCAGCGCCAGTCCGTAATCCGAGGGGGCGCCCCACCGGGCTCCGAGGCGATCCATCGCCGCCCCGATGGTGCGCTTCGGTCCGCGCGACTGCACCACCAGGTAGACGATGGCCGGCAGGCAGAACAGCACGAACTCGGACATGCGTGCAGCTTACTGAGCAGTCCTCCACCAGCGACTCAACCCGTGTCAACGGATAGGAGGGTCATTCGTCCTGTGGCGAAGGCCCGAGCCTGCGAGGATGACGGCATGAGCTGGCAGGACAGAGCGCGACAGGCGTGGACCGACTTCATCGGGCCCGAGGCGACCCCGACCAATGAGCGGATCACAGCGGGAGCCGCTGCCGCCGGAGCCGTGATCGCCCCGAGCATCGTGCGCCGCCGCGGCGGCACCGCCCCCGACACGGTCATCGCCTCGGCGCTCGCCGCCGATCTCTGGGGAGGGGCGTACGTCAACAACACTCGTGCCTGCGTCCGGCGTTACCACGGCGAGGGCACCGAGGACGCCGATCGGCTGCGGTTCGTGGCCCTCCATGCCCACCCGGCGCTCATCGCGTGGCTCGATCGCCACCACGAGGGCCGCATCCGCGGCGCGGCGAAGGCCGCGGCCCGCTACGGCTACCTGCTGGCGGCGACTCAGGTGATCGCCTCACGCCCTCGGTATCGCCGCTCGCTCGGCTACGGCCTCACCGCCGGCGGCGTCGTCCTCGACCGCGTGCTGGGCGGCTCCAAGGCCGCCCCGTGGTTCGCGTCGACCTACTACCCCAAGCTGCTCCTCGGGCACGCCGGCGCGTCGCTCTGGAGCGACGACGACCTCGCAGGCTGAGCGCCTCACCCCGACACGGCGCGACGCAGCGGTCCGGCGAGCCATCGCTCAGCCTCGTCGGTCGATCGCAGCCGGACGATCGCGAGATGCGGATGAGTCGCCGCCAGGGCGGGAATCCGCTCACGGTAGGTGTTGCGGGTGCTGACCGACCACCGCACGATGTGCTCGCGATCGGTGAAGAAGGTGTGCAACGGCGGCTCGATATTGCCATTCCAGAGCTCCTCGCGACGCAGCCGTCGGCGCAGCGTGCGCCGGACGACACGGGGCAGCACGACCCTGGTGAACGGCAGATCGAGCCAGATCATCAGCTCGGCGCGGTCCGCGAGCAGCTCGCGGACCGGCGGGTACTGCCACTCGGTGACCCACGTGTCCTCGGCGACGAAGGCCTCGACATCGCTCAGGAACTCCTCGCGCGGCGTCCACGACGGCCCGTGGAACAGGGCATCGATCTCGGTGTGCGGGAGGCCGGCCACCTCCCCGATGCGACCGGCGAGGGTCGTCTTCCCCGAGCCGGACACACCCGCCACGAGCACCCGGCGGGGCCTCACCGGAAGCGGATCGTCATAGCCGAGCACCGATCGATCCTAACGGCCGCATCTGGCTGATGTGTTAAAGATGCGACGAATATCTAACACGTCGTGCGGATGCGTTAGATGAGTTGACGTGTCGGATCAGCGTCGGTCGTGTCGTTCCTCCGGGGCCGAGTCCGGGAGGGGTACATCGATGTCGAGGGGCACCCCTTCGTCCGGCTTCGGCCGGGTCAGATTCATGACGACGGCCAGGATCGCCGCCGGGACGATGCCGGTCTCGAGGAGCACCTTGATGTTCTCCGGCATCAGCGCCATCGAGTCGGGCACGGCCGCGAAGCCCTGGCCCACGCCGATCGACACCGCGATGACGAGCATGTCGTGACGGTCGAGCGGGTTCTCGGCGATCAGCTTGATGCCCGCGCCGAGCATCATGCCGAACATGACCACCGCCGCGCCCCCGATCACCGAGGACGGCATCAGCGCGATGAGGGTTGCCAGCTTCGGGAAGAGCCCGAGGAAGACCAGGAACGCAGCGCCGATCGACACCACGTGACGGCTCATGACGCCGGTGAAGGCGACCAGTCCCACGTTCTGGCCGAAGGTGGTGTTCGGGAGCGCGCTGAACAGCGACGCGAAGGCGGTGGAGACGCCGTCGGCGATGACGCCGCCGGACATCTCCTTCTTGGTGACCTCGCGGCCCGCCCCGCTCTTGGTGACCGCGGACAGGTCGCCGATGGTCTCCACCGAGGTCGCGATCGCCATCGCCCCCATGGCGATCAGCGCCGCCACCGGGAAGTCCAGACCGAATTCCAGCGGGGTGGGGATCGCGAACCACTTGGCCTCGTTGATCTCGGCGAAGTCGACCTTGCCCATCGGGATGGCGACGAGATAGCCGATGACCAGGCTGATGAGCACGGCCGAGGCCCCGATGAGCCCGTTGCCGAAGCGGTAGAGCACGAGCATGATGACCAGCACCAGCGAGGCCAGGCCGAGGTTGGCGAAGGAGCCGAAGTCCGGTGAGCCGTTGCCACCGGCGAACAGCGCCATGCCGGTCGGCAGCAGGCCGATGCCGATCACCAGCACGACGATGCCGCTGACGAGTGGCGGGAAGAGCACCTGCAGCCACCTGAGACTGAAGCCGAGGGCGACCTGCACCACGCCGGCGAAGATGGCTCCGCCGAAGACCGCGGCGATCCCGTAGTCCTGGGCGAGGGGGATCGAGACGGCCAGGAAGCCGAAGCTGGTGCCCTGCACGATCGGGAGCCGCGAGCCGACCGGGCCGAAGCCGACCGTCTGCAGGAAGGTGGTGAGGCCGGCCACCAGGAGGGCGACCTGGACGAGGAACGCGGTCTCTCCGGTGGTCGCGCCGATCGCGGTGGCCAGCACGATCGGCAGGGTGACATTGCTGGCCATCATGACCAGGACGTGCTGGATGCCGAGCAGGGTCGCCTCCCCCCACGGAGGCATCTCGTCGATGTCGTAGCGCGCGTGGATGGAGTTGTTGGTACTCACGGGGCCCTTTCGGGTCGAGGGGTATCCCCTCGATCCTTCCGTTTGTGACATCGGTCTCACTACCCCAGATCTGCACAGTTCGCCGATCGCCCGACTGTGACACGTCGACAACCCCGGGCGGGCACCTGTTTATCTCGACTGTGATAAACAGGAGTCATGGGTCATCTCGATGTCTCCGCCTGCTCGCTGACGCTCCCGGACGGTCGCGTGCTGCTCGATGACGTCTCCTTCCGGGTGGCGGAGGGCTCCAAGGTCGCGCTGATCGGAGCCAACGGCGCGGGCAAGACCTCGTTGCTGCGGATCATCGGCGGCACCCTGAGCGCCTCGTCCGGCGCCGTGCAGGTGGCCGGTGGTCTCGGCATCATGTGGCAGTTCATCGACGAGTCGGCCGAGACGATCGCCGACGCGCTGCTCTCGGTGGCACCACGACCGGTGCGTGAGGCCGCGGAACGACTCGCGGCAGCCGAACGGCGGATGACCGAGGTCGCCACCGAGTCGGCCCAGCTCTCCTACGCGTCAGCCCTCGCGGCATGGGGCGACGCCGGTGGCTACGAGGCCGAGGTGCTGTGGGACACCTGCACGGTCGCGGCGCTGGGCGAGCCCTTCGAGGCGTGCCGCGAGCGCGATGTGCGCACACTGTCCGGCGGCGAGCAGAAGCGTCTCGTGCTGGAGGCACTCCTCCGCGGGTCCCACGAGGTGCTGCTGCTCGACGAACCCGACAACTATCTGGATGTGGCGGGCAAGCGCTGGCTGGAGGAGCAGTTGCGGGCCACCGCCAAGAGCGTGCTGTTCGTCAGCCATGATCGTGAGCTCCTGGCGCGTACCGCCGACAGCATCGTCACCCTCGAGCTGGGAGCCGCCGGCAACACCACGTGGACCCATCCGGGTGGCTTCGCGACCTACCACGAGGCGCGCGAACGACGCTTCGAGCGACTCGACGAGCTGCGGCGGCGATGGGACGACGAGCACGCGAAGCTCAAGGCCCTGGTCCAGATGTACAAGCAGAAGGCCGCGTACAACTCCGACATGACTTCGCGCTACCGCGCCGCGCAGACCCGGCTCGCCCGCTTCGAGCAGGCCGGCCCGCCACAGGAGCGGCCGCGGGAACAGCGCATCGACATGCGACTTCGGGGCGGCCGGACCGGCAAGCGCGCGATCATCTGCGACCACCTCGAGCTGGTCGGCTTGACCGATCCCTTCGACTTGGAGGTCTGGTACGGCGATCGGCTCGCGGTGCTCGGACCCAATGGCACCGGCAAGTCCCACCTGCTGCGGCTGCTCGCGGCCGGCGGGAGCCAGCCGGATGTCCAGCACCGTCCGGTCGGCGATCTGCCGATCGAGCCGGTCGAGCACACGGGAACGGCTCGACTCGGAGCACGGGTACGGCCCGGATGGTTCGCGCAGACGCAGGGCCGGCCGGACCTGCACGGCCGGACCTTGGTCGAGATCCTCCACCGAGGAGACGAGCACCGCGACGGCATGGACCGCGAGACCGCGTCGCGGGCACTCGATCGCTACGAGCTCGCGACCTCGGCCGAACAGGACTTCGGCTCGCTCTCGGGCGGGCAGAAGGCCCGCTTCCAGATCCTGCTGCTGGAGCTCGGCGGCGCGACGCTGCTCCTGCTCGACGAGCCGACCGATAACCTCGATCTGCTGTCCGCGGAGGCCCTGCAGCAGGCCCTCCGCGCCTTCGACGGCACCGTGCTCGCCGTGACCCACGATCGCTGGTTCGCTCGCGAGTTCGATCGCTACCTGGTGATCGACGATGCGGGCGCGGTCCGCGAGACCGCCGAGCCGGTCTGGGCGGCCTGACCATGGACGGTGTCGAGCGTCGTCCCGAGACCCTGGATCCCTCCCGCCGGGTGGGCGGTGGGTTAGGCACCTCTCCGGTGCTCCGACAGGTGCCTGACCCACCGCTGCCCGCGAGCCGGGAGGCGTGAGCGATGCCGGCCCGGATCGACGCCTCACAGCGGCGCGCGGACGTGGTCGCCGCCGCCTCGCGACTCGTCGCCCGTGACGGCGCGGCGGCACTGTCACTGCGGAGAGTGGCCGACGAGGCGGAGCTCAATGTCGGCTCGGTGCGGCACTACTTCGACGGCAGCGACGATCTGCTGACGGCCACGGCCGAGGACGTCGGCCGGCGGATGGGCGAGCGATTGGCCTCGCATCGGCTGGACGACCTCGGCGCCGAGTGGCCGGAGCGGCTCGCCGTCTTCGTCGAGGAGGTTCTGCCGGTGGATGTCGAGCGACGGGAGGAGGCCGCCGTGCTCGTGGAGTTCGTCGTCGCCTCGCGCACTCGGCCGATCCTCGCGGCGGCGACCGCCCGGATGGGACGCGATCTGCGCGAGGCGCTGTGCACGGCGCTCGCCTCGGCGGGGATCGGTGCGGCCGAGCAGGAGGCGGATCGTCTCGCGGCCCTCATCGGCGGCCTGACCCTGGATGCGATCACCCCGCACGGCGAGCTCGGCCCGGCCGAGCTGCGCGCGACGCTCCGCCGCCACCTGGAGAGCCTGGCGCGCCACGAGTGATGAACCGCTCGCCACGGGCGGTAGCCTGCCAACGTTATCCGCGCCCGATGGGGTTGATGACGTACCGCCACCCCGCGGAAGCGGTTGATGGCGTACCGCCACCCCGCGGAAGCGGTTGATGGCGTACCGCCACCCCGCGGGAGCGGTTGATGGCGTACCGCCACCATGGCGGGGGCCCGCTCAGCCCAGGGACTTGCCGGGATTGAGGATCCCGGCCGGATCGAGAGCCTCCTTGACCGCTCGTTGGACGTCCAGGTGGACCGGGCCGACCTGCTCGGCCATGAGATCTCGCTTGGCGAGGCCCACCCCGTGCTCGCCGGTCACCGTGCCGCCGAGGTGCAGTCCGAGCCGGGCGATCTCCTCGGCTGCCCGCCGCGCGCGGGACTCGGCCGCGATGTCGCCGTGATCGAAGACCACTGTCGGATGCATGTTGCCGTCGCCGATGTGGCCGAAGCACGCCACGGTCACCCCGTGACGTGTCCCGATCTCCTGGCATCCCGCAACGAGGTCCGGCACCGCCGAGAGCGGCACGCACACGTCATCCAACAGCCACTGTCCCTGGGCTTCGAGGGCGTCCAGTGCGGTCCTGCGCGCCATCGTGAGCAGCTCGGACTCGGCCTCGTCCTGCGTGGTCATCACGAACCCGGCACCGGCCTCCTCGCAGGCTCGCGCGCACCGCTCGATCGCCTCGACGTCGCCGTCATCGGTCTGCACCAGCAGCAATGCCGCCGCGTCCGTATCCAGGCCGCTGGGCCGGTACTCCTCGACGGCACGCAGCGTCGGCGCGTCCATCAGTTCGCACATGCTCGGGCGGCCCTCGGTCAGGACTCCCGCCACCGCTCGCCCGGCCGCCGCGAGCTCGTCGAAGCTGGCGACGAGGGTCGCGACCGATCGCGGGGCGGGCCGCAGACGCACCGTGACCTCGGTGACGACCCCCAGCATCCCTTCGCTTCCCACGAAGAGTCCGAGCAGGTCGAGTCCCGCCACATCCTTCACGGTGCGCCCGCCGAGGCGCAGGATCCGCCCGTCGGCGAGGACTACCTCGAGGCCCAGCACCGAATCGCGGGTGACGCCGTACTTCAGACAGCACAGTCCGCCCGCATTGGTCGCGACATTGCCGCCGATCGTGCAGAACTCGGCCGACCCCGGGTCGGGGGCATACCGCAGGCCATGGGCGGCGGCCAGGCGCTTCAGCTCGGCGGTGACGACCCCGGGTTGGACGACGGCGTACTGATCCGTCGGGTCGAGGGCGAGCACCTGGTCCATCGCCTCGAGAGACAGCACGATCCCACCCTCGACACCGTTCGCGGCACCGGCCAATCCGGATCCGGCACCCCGCGGTACGACGGGGATGCTGTGCCGGGTCGCCCAGCGCAGCACGGTCGAGACCTGCTCAACAGTGGACGCCCGCACGACCGCGAGCGGTGCGACGGCAGATGCCCAGAGCTCGCGATCGCGTTCATAGGACGCGAGGATCTCCGGGTCGGTGAGGACACTTCCGGGCGACAGCTCCTCGGACAGCTCGTCGATCGCGGCGGTGGTCGGCACGGTCATTCCCCGATTCTCGCTGCTTCGGCACGGCGCGCTAGGGCGAGGTCACGATCGGGGACTCGTCAGCACGCGATCGTGGAGCGTGATGACTCCCGGTTCGATCACGTCGGCGTAGACCGCCAGGCACAGGTCTCGCTCCCTCCCGGCATCCTTCAGCCACCTAGCTTCGGGCACGACGCCGTCCTGAGCCACATCGATCACGCGGCAGCGTGGAACCCGCTCGACGACCCGGAGCACCACAGTCCCCAGGGTCACCGTCGAACCGACCCAGTCCTCCTCCTCGAAGGGCGTGGACGTCTCGACGACGACATTGGCGCGCAGCCGGCGAGCGTCCCCGACGGGACCCCAGCGCTCGGCACACCACTGCAATGTCGCCGATCCGATGAGCGATACCGCGCCCATGTCCTGATGCGGTGTCGTGTCTTCCGCGGTCACGCTCACCCGAGCGCCGAGGCGTGCGCTCAGATGATCATCGAGCTGCGGATCGCCGACAGTCCAGCGTTCCTCGCCGCACGACACGGTGACCGAATCGCCGGCGGTGCTCGCGCGGTAGTCGGCGACGCGGTCGCGCCGCCTGAAGCGCCGGGTGTCCTTCAACGCCGCGAATCGTCCGTCGTGGTCGGTCACCGCGAACCAGCGGTCACCGACCAGCCCGCGGTTGTCGAGATCGACCGTTCGCAGCCACTCTCCGCCCATGGCCTTGACCGGATAGCGGCGCAAGGCCGCCACCCGCGGCGTCACTGTCCTGAGGCCCGCGACACGATGGCCTCGGCGAGTTCGCCGGGTGCCTCCTCGGGAACCCAGTGCGAGATCCCGTCCAGCTCGACGAAGCGGTAGTCGGCATCGACATGATCGCCGCAGCGCTCCGCTCCGGCCCGCCCCAGAGCCTGGTCGTCGGTGCTCCAGACATAGGTCGTGGGCACCTGGACCGCCGGCAGGTCGGTCTCGGGGGTCATGGCGCGATACCAGTTCAGGGCCGCGGTCAGCGCTCCCGGCTCGCGCAGGGCCGCGAGGTGCTCCCCGACGAGATCGGCCGGGACGCGCCCCTCGAACATCGCGATCAGCCGCCGGGCATCGTCCTCCAGCAGCAGCTCCTCGGCGCGCTGCCCGTCCCGGAACAGCCCGATATAGGAGGCGCGGCGCTGCTGATCGGCGTCGTGGGCGAGCGCCCACCCGTACGCGGCCAGGTGCGGCACCGACACGGCCGTCAGTGTCTCGACTCGCTCGGGGTGCAGAGCTGTCAGCTTCCAGGCCACCGCCGCGCCCCAGTCGTGACCGACGAGATGGAAGCGGTCGAGCCCCCAGGCATCGGCGAGGGCGAGCACGTCATCGGCCAAGGTGTCCATCCTGTAGGCCTCGACGCCGTCGGGCCGCGCCCCGGGGGAGTAGCCGCGCTGGTTCGGGGCGGAGGTGCTGTACCCGGCATCGTGCAGGAGGCCGGCGACGGTTCGCCAGCTGGCGGCCGTCTCGGGGAACCCGTGCAGGAGCACGACCGGTGGCCCTTCCCCGCCTCGTTCGACCTCGAAGGTCATGTCGCGTGCGGTCGTCTGCTCCATCCGGCCTCCCGGTGAATCGGCGTAGGGTGACGTCCATGGTCCACGTGGACATCGACTCTCGTCAGAGTGAGGGTCCTGCCGTGGTGATCCTGCCCGGAGCGGGCTACACCGCGCAAGCGCCCCTGCTGTACTGGTCGGCGCGAGCGCTCGCCGACGACGGATGGTGCGTGGCGACAGTGAGCTGGACCGTGGACGATGCCGCCCGCGCGCGGTCCCGAGAGTTCGTCGAGGACGCGTACCGGAGCGCCTGCTCGGCGCTGGATCGCACCCCCGGCCTCGTCGTGGGCAAGTCCTTCGGCAGTTGGGCGCTGCCGATCGCGGTCGACGCAGGAGTACCCGGCGTGTGGCTCACTCCGCTGCTGATGGAGGACGCGATCGGCGACGCATTGCGGACCGCCGGCGCCGAGCACCTCGCGATCGGTGGGACCGATGACCCCGCCTGGCTGCCCGAGCGCGTCGAGGGGACCCGCGCTCGGCTCGTGACGATCGAGGACGCCGATCACGGTATCGAGGTGTCGTCATGGGATACGTCGATGGAGATCCAGCGCGGAATCGTCGCCTCCGTCGCCGACCACGCCCGTCACCGGGTTCACCGGGAGTAAGTTGACGCTCGGCGGAGTTGTCCGAGAGGTGAGCGATATGAGTGCGGTCGACGCGGGGGTCCAGCGGGTCATCGAACGGCTGCGGACCGAGTCCGGCAGCGCGCTCCTCCTGGTGGGCGTCGCGCTGTTCGCGCTGGTGTGGGCCAACTCGCCGTTCTCCGCCAGCTACGAGCATCTGCTGGAGATCCCGATCATGGTCGAGATCGGCGACTTCATCATCGACATGGATCTGCACCACTGGGTCAACGACGGCCTCATGGTGGTCTTCTTCTTCCTCATCGGACTGGAGGTGCGCCAGGAGTTCGCGGTCGGTTCGCTACGCGACCGCCGCCGCGCCCTGGTTCCCCTGGTGGCCGGGCTCGCCGGCGTGGCGTTGCCAGCGCTGATCTACCTGGCGATCGCCGGGGGTGAGGCGGCACGTGGTTGGGGCGCTGTGGTCGGCACTGACACTGCCTTCCTGCTCGGCGCGCTGGCGCTCCTCGGCCCCGCGATGTCGAACCAGCTGCGCGTCTTCCTGCTGACGCTGACGGTCGTCGACGACTTCCTCGCGGTCTCGATCATCGGCATCTTCTACACCGACGACCTCGCGGTCACCCCGCTGCTGATCGCCTTCGTCTGCCTGGGCCTGCTATGGCTGCTCGGACGGTCGCGTCAGTGGCGCAGCAGCCCCTATGTCGTCATGATCGTCGTTCTCTGGGCGGCGACGCTGCTGTCGGGCATCCACCCATCGCTCGCCGGCATGGCCGCGGGTCTGCTGGTCCCGGCCGCGGCGCCCGAGCGCGAGGACGTCATCCGGGCCAAGTACCTCTTCCGCGACTACTGGCAGTCGCCGCAGGCCCGCGTGGCCAGGACGGCACAGGCGGGCCTGGCGCGGTCGATCTCGGTCAACGAGCGGCTGCACACCGTCATCGCCGCCCCGGTCGCCCTCGTGATCGTGCCGATCTTCGCCCTCGTCAACGCGGGGGTCGACCTGCGCGGCGGTGTGCTCGGGGATGCGCTGCGTTCCCCGGTGACCTGGGGCATCGTGGCCGGGCTCGTGGTCGGCAAGACCCTCGGCATCTCGCTCGGCGCCTGGGCCGCGGTCCGGCTGCGGCTCGGCACCCTGCCCGACGGGGTCGGTCCGGGCAGCGTCGCCGGGGGAGCCGCGCTCTCGGGGATCGGATTCACGATGTCGCTCCTGATCGTCTCGCTGGCCTTCGAGGGCGAGACGGCGCGCTTCGCGGTCATCGGCGTGCTCATCGCGATGGGGCTCTCGTGGCTGCTCGGCTGGGTCGTGTTCCGTGTCGCGCGGAACCGGCTGGGAGAGGAGAGCGCCGACCTGCCGATGGTGCTCGATCCGCCGCTGGACCCTGAGCGCGACCACATCCACGGCGATCCCGCCGCGCCCGTCGTCGTGGTCGAGTACTTCGACTTCGAGTGCCCGTTCTGCGCCCGCAGCACCGGCATGGGCGACGACCTGCGTGCCCACTTCGGCGACGATCTGTGCTTCGCCGTGCGTCATCTGCCGCTCGAGGACGTCCATCCGCGGGCCCTCGACGCCGCGATCGTGGCCGAGGCCGCTGGACGGCAGGGCAAGTTCTGGGAGATGTACGGACTGCTCTTCGGGTCGCAGGCCCACCTGGAGGACGACGACCTCGTGGGCTATGCCGACCAGCTCGGCCTCGACCTCGACCAGTTCGCTGAGGACTGCGCCGATGCCCAGGTCCGCGATCGGGTGCGCGACGACGAGGCGAGTGCGTTCGCCAGCGGCGCGCGCGGAACCCCGACCTTCTTCCTCAACGGCATCCGGCACCGTGGCCCGCACGATGCCCGCACCCTCATCGCGGCGCTCGAACAGCAGCGCGCCGCCGACCGCTCCCTCCGCGGCCGGCTGTGAACGCTGTCAGGAGGCCGCGAGCGACTGTTGGGGGCCAGATTCGTACGGTGTGCCCGCGTCCGGGACGCGCGGCAGCGTCACGGTGAAGGTCGAGCCTCGACCCACCACACTGTGGACTCGCAGATCCCCGCCCAGTGAGTTCACCAGAGCCAGGGCGCTGGGGAGTCCGAGGCCGGTTCCGCCGTCCACCACATCGCTGCGGTGGGCACGGTAGTAGGGCTGGAAGATGCGCTCGAGATCCTCCTCGGCGATGCCCCCGCCGCCATCGTGCACGGCGATGACGACCCTCTGATCGTCCTCGGTGAGTTGGACGACGATGTCCTCATCGCTGTACTTGACGGCATTGTCGAGCAGATTGATGAGTATGCGCAGGAGGGTATGACGCTGGATGTGAGCCGTGATCGACCGATCCCCCGCGATGGTCACTCTCTCGTAGACATCACCGGGCAGGACGACCGCGACGGCATCGAGCACGACCTCGTCCAGTTCGATCTCTTCAGCGGCGACCACCGCGAGTCGAGGAGTCTCCGCGTGCGCCAGGTCGGCGAGTTCCCCCAGCATATCCGCGACTTGATCGCTCGCTGTGGCGATATGATCGAGGAGGGGACAAGGCTCGTCCACGCTCTCCTGGAGCAGCGCGGTGTAACCGACGAGCGCGGTGACGGGGGTCCGAAAATCGTGCACGAAGGTGCGGAGAAACCGCTGCCTGGACTCTTCTTCGAGCCTCGCCGGCGTGATATCGCGGACGACCTTGACGAATCCCTGATCGACGCGGCCTGAGGAGACCGCGGTGATCATGACGTGGGCCCAGAACTCGGTCCCGTCGGCGCGTACGCGCCACCCCGTGTCCTGGACGAATCCCTCCTGCCGCGCTGTCTCGAGCAGTCGCTGGGGGATACCGCGTCGTCGGTCCGCGTCTCGATAGAAGGTCTCGAAGGATCGCCCGATGATGTCGGCCGCCGGGTATCCCTTCATCTGCTCGGCCGCGTCACTCCATCCGATGACGGTCCCCGTGTCGTCCAACCGGACGATCGCCGCCAAGGCCTGGGGTTCGAGGAACTGCTGAGAGGTGTTGACGTCGTGGGTCACGCGAGCCGTCCTGTTGATGGCGAGCCGCAGCGGCTCGGGAGGGTTATCCCTTCGCCATCGAGTTGAACACGCGTGGTTCACCCCCGCAAGACGGGCGATCGAGGCAGTGCTCGTGGCTGAACGCCGGCGGCGCTCAGTCCTCGAGGGTGGGGTCTTTTTGCGCCTTGCCGCCGGTCTTGAGCAGGCTGGCGACCGTCGTGATGACGAGGATCCCGACGATGACGATCAGCGACATGCCCGTGGAGACCTCGGGCACCTTCACGTGCTCGCCGTCGTTGATGAAGCCCAGCGTGTTCTCGTGCAGGGCATGCAGCACCAGCTTGACGCCGATGAAGGCCAGGATCAGCGACAGTCCGTAGGAGAGGAAGACCAGCCGGTCCAGCAGGCCGCCGATGAGGAAGAACAGCTGCCGCAGTCCCAGCAGCGCGAAGGCGTTGGCCGTGAAAACCAGATACGCCTCCTGGGTCAGACCGTAGATCGCCGGGATCGAGTCGACCGCGAAGACCAGGTCGGCGAAGCCGATCGCCACCAGCGTCAGCAGCATCGGCGTCACCAGGCGCTTGCCGCCGATGCGCACGGTGAGACGGTCGCCGTGATACTCGTCGGTGGTCGGCAGGACGCGCTTGACCAGCCGCGCGATGCGGCTGTCACCCTCATCGTCGTCGTCCTTGACGTGATCGATGATGAGCTTGACGGCCGTGTAGATCAAGAACGCGCCGAAGAGGTAGAACACCCAGGCGTAGGCATTGATCGCCGCGGCGCCGAGAGCGATGAACGCGCCGCGCATCACCAGTGCCATCGCGATGCCGATCAGCAGCACCTTCTGCTGGTACTCCCGCGGCACCGAGAAGCTCGCCATGATGATGACGAAGACGAAGAGATTGTCGACGCTGAGCGCCTTCTCCGTCACATAGCCGGCGAAGTACTCACCGCCGAACGTGCCACCCCACACCCACACGACGATGAGACCGAAGATGATCGCGATGCCGATGTAGAAGGCCGACCAGAAGCCGGATTCCTTGAGGGTCGGGGCGTGCGGAGTGCGTACGTGGGCGAAGAAGTCGAACACGAAGAAGCCGGCGATGACGGCGATCGTGACGAGCCAGGTCAGCAGGGAGACGTCCACAGAGAATCCTTCGGTGCGTGCGTAGTCACCGGAGGTCTCTCCCGCCGGGTGGAAACCGGCCGCCGACCCGGGACGACATCGGTGTCGCACGTGATGACGAGTCGGACGTGAGTGGGGATACTCCCCTCCTGGTGCACTAGTGAACCATGTCGCGCCGACGATCGCCTACTTCGCCGGCTGGCCGATCGGCTGACCCGGCTCTGGCGGATCGGCCGATGCCCCGGACCCGCTCCGTCTTCCAGGATGGAGGCATGACTACGACCACCGCCCCTGCCATCCGGCTCCGCGGGCTACGCAAGACCTACGGATCGGTCGTCGCCGTCGATGACATCGACCTCGAGGTGGCCACCGGTGAGATCCTCGGCGTGCTCGGTCCGAACGGGGCCGGCAAGAGCACGATGATCGACTGCATCGCCGGACTGGCCCGCCCCGACGCGGGGACCGTCGAGGTCCTCGGCGTCGACCCGGCCCGTGACCGCGCCACCGCTAAACGTGACCTGGGCGTACAGCTCCAGCAGGCCGGCCTACAGCCGAAGCTCCGTGTGAGCGAGGCCCTCGATCTCTTCGCGAGCTTCTATGACGATCCTCGCGATCCAGCCGAGCTCGCCGACCAGCTCGGCCTCACCGAACGCCTCGGACATGCCTGGACCGCGCTCTCGGGTGGCCAGCAACAGCGTCTCTCCATCGCCTTGGCCCTGATCGGCCGACCCCGTATCGCGCTCCTCGACGAGCTCAGCACGGGACTCGACCCGGCGTCGCGGCGCGATGTGTGGTCGCTGGTGCGGGAAGTGCGCGAGGCCGGCACGACGATCGTTCTCGTCACCCACCTGATGGAGGAGGCGCAGTTCCTGTGCGACCGCCTCGCGGTGATCGAGCGAGGGCGGATGATCGCCCTCGACACGCCGGCGGGTCTCGTCGGCAGCACCGCCGCACCCGCGGTGATGCGGTTCGCACCGTCGGCGAGTGTCGCCCTGGACGTCCTGCGCTCCTTCGACGGAGTCGCGGACGTGACCTCCGGTGACCAGACGGTCCAGGTGGTCACCGATGACGACGGCGTGCTCGCCGTCCTGGACCACCTGGCGCGGGAGGGCATCCGACCGCACGGCCTGAGAATCACCGAGTCGAGCCTGGACGAGGCCTATCTCGATGTCGTCCGCCGCGAATCCGAAGGAGCGAACCGATGAGCACGACCACCACCGCCCGCGCCGTCCTCGGCGCCGAGACGCGGTTGATGCTGCGGGAGCCCGGCGCGCTGTTCTGGATCATCGTCTTCCCGCCTGCCCTGCTCGGCATCCTCGGACTCATCCCCGACTTCCGCACGCCGAGCGAGGATCTCGGCGGGTTGCGGACCATCGATCTGTATCTTCCGACGGCGCTGATCCTGACCGCCATCATGGCCTCGCTCATGACGATGCCCGCCGTGATCTCCACCTATCGCGAGAAACTGGTGCTGCGGCGGTACGCCACCACTCCGGCGCGGGCGGGCGACCTGCTGTTCGCCCAGGGTGTGCTCCATGCGGGCGCGGTGCTGATCGGGTCGGGACTCGCCCTGCTCGTCGGCTACGTCGCCTACGATGCCCGGATCGCCGCGCTCGGACCGGCCGCGCTGGTCTACGTTCTCGCGGTCGCCGCCAATCTCGCCTGCGGGGCGCTGATCGCCGGACTCGCGCCCTCGGCGAAGACCGCCTCGGTCATAGGGACGGCGGTGTTCTTCCCCTCGATGTTCACCGCGGGCGTGTGGTATCCCATCAGCGCCCTTCCCGGGTGGGCGGAGAGCATCGTGGGGCTCACCCCCAATGGCGCGGCGGTCCTGGGACTGGAGCAGGCGGTCGCCGGGGACTGGCCCGATCCGGTCCACCTGATCGTGCTGGTGGCGTGGACGATGCTCGCCGGCGCGGTGGCGGCACGCTACTTTCGCTGGGAGTGACGACCACCGAGCGACCGGGGAAGGGCCATGAGCGAGCGCAGCGAGCGAACCGGCAGTGTTTTCTCATGCCGGCATCGCCTACTGTCCTTTTTCCTTGAGGTGGTGGCGGCATGAGCGAGCGCAGCGAGCGAACCGGCAGCGATCTCGCGACCGACCTCGATCGTCGGTGGTCGTGGCTTCTGCGTCGCGGGCCCTATGTGCTGCTGGCGGCCACGGTGGTGTTGTGCCTGGCCACCGGGCCCGCCTTCGGCACGGCCGACCGGGCACCGACCATCGTCGCGCTCTCGGTTCTCCTGGCAGTCGGGCACTGGTGGTGCGGGGATCGCCCGCGCGATGAGTCCACCGATGACTCGCTGGGTCATGTCTATGTCTTCGCCCGCACGCTCGTGGCCTTCGTGCTCACCTGGCTCAACCCGCTCGGCTCCCTCTATGCGGCGGCCGGCTACTTCGACGCCGAGCGCTATGCCCGGGGCCGTTGGGCGATGGTCGTCCGCGTGGGCAGCGCGATCACCCTGGCGGCCGCGCAGTCTGGCGGGTTGCCGATCCGCGGCGTGCAGTACCTGCTCTTCGCCATGTTGCTGATCGTGCACGTCATGCTCATGACCGTCTTCGCGCGGCTCGGTCGTGACGAGACCGCCCTCGCCGACGAGCGCGCCGCGACGATCGCCGCCCTCGAGGAGGCGAACGCGAAGCTGGAGCGGGCTCTCGACGACAACGCCATCTTGGAGGCGGAGCTGTGGGAGCGAGCCCGGGCCGAGGGTGTGCGCGACGAGCGGGAGCGCCTCGCTCTGGAGCTGCACGACACGGTCGCTCAAGGGCTCGCCGGGATCGTCACCCAGCTGCAGGCTGCCGCCGACGTGCCGGTCGCCCCCGTCGTCGCCGAGCATCTACAGCGAGCGGAGACGCTGGCCAGGTCCTCCCTCCAGGACGCCCGACGGGTCGTCGTCGCCCTCGGACCGGACGGGCTGGGCGGGTCGTCGTTGCCGAGCGTGCTGACCGAGCGGGTGCGGTCGTGGTCCGAGGGGCACGCTATCGATGCCGATGTGGTGGTGACGGGCGATCCGCTCGCGCTCGGCCCCGATCGCGAGGTGGTGGTGCTGCGGATCGTGATGGAGGCCCTCGCCAATACGGCACGTCATGCCGGGGCATCGCGCGCCACGGTGACGCTGTCGTACACCGACGACGAAGTCATGGTGGACGTCCGCGATGACGGTTCCGGCTTCGATCCGCGTGCGACGGTGGCCGACGAGATCAGCGGTTTCGGGATCGGCGGGATGCGTCGCCGGGCCGAGCGTGCCGGCGGGGATCTGCTCGTGGAGTCCGAGGAGGGCGGCGGCACCGCCGTCTCGCTTCGTCTACCATCGGCGCACGATGACTGAGCCGATGCGCATCTCGATCGTCCTCGTCGACGACCATCCGGTGGTCCGCGACGGTCTGCGGGGCATGCTCGAATCGGCCGGCGACCTCGCCGTGGTCGGCGAGGCCTCCGATGGTCCGGCGGCCGTCGAGCTGGTCGCCCGGGCCGACCCCGATGTCGTCCTCATGGATCTGCGGATGCCCGGGGGCAGCGGCGTCGACGCGATCACCGAGCTGACCCGGCGGCGGATCCGCGGCCATGTGCTCGTGCTCACCACCTACGACACCGATCGCGACATCATGGCCGCGCTGGAGGCCGGCGCGACCGGCTATCTGCTCAAGGACGCCAGGCGCGAGGAGCTGTTCGCCGGCGTGCGCGCGACGGCGCGCGGCGAGTCGGTGCTCTCGCCCTCGGTCGCCACCCGCGTCGTCTCACGGGTCCGCGCGGACACGACCGAGTTGAGCGACCGGGAGGGGGAGGTCCTGCGGCTCGTCGCACGCGGCCGTTCCAACCGCGAGATCGCCCGGACGCTGTTCGTCAGCGAGGCGACCGTGAAGACCCACCTGACCCATGTGTACGAGAAGCTCGGGGTCGGGGATCGAGCCGCGGCGGTCGCGGTCGCCTACGAGCGCCGGCTGTTGGGCGACTGACTCAGCGCGGGCGCGGTCCACTCGCGCACCCGCATGTCCGGGCCGGTGAGTCAGCGTCCGTCTCTCGTGGGTGGGCGGTGCCTAGGCGTCCATTCGGCGCTCGCGAAAGGACGCTGACCAACCGCCGGAGTCTTCGTGACTCAGCGAGGATACGGTCCGCGCAGGTGGATGAGCGGGAACGGCCGGCCTTCGCCGTCGGTCGGCGACCGCCCGGTCTCGACGAAGCCGCGCGACCGATAGAAGGCCAGCGCCGAGGGGTTCTGCTCGTTGACATCGAGGTCGAGGGTCGCGTGCCGGGCGGCCGCGTGGGCGAGCAGCCGGGTGCCGATGCCGAGGTTGTGCGCCTCGGGGTCCACGAAGAGCATCTCCACCCGCTGCTCGTGCAAGCCGAGGAAGCCGACGATCCGCCCGCTCAGCTCGGCGACGGTGACCTCGAGGGCCGGGAGATAGACATCGCGGATGTGCCCCTCGTAGAAGTCGATGTCCTCGGGGGTGAGGAAGTCGTGCGTCGCCTCCACCGCGCGGCGCCAGACGTCCACGACCGAGGCTTCGTCGGAGGAGTGGAGCGGGCGGAGGACCGGATACACCCCTCCATCATCTCCCTGTCCACCGACCGTGACGAGTTCTATGTCGCGGTCGGCGGACCCGAGGTGTGACCCACCGGCGACTGACGGTCGAACAGCGTGAGGTCGTAGATGTCCACGCCGTCCTCTTCGCCCGACTTCTCGAAGTGGATTGCATACGCACCCGGTGATACCTGGATGAGGTCGTAGACCTCGCCGCCTGCGTTCTCTTGCAGCAGAAGGTCGCCGGAGCCGTAGACCGCCCGACCGGGTGACGACCACGCGAGCTCGGAGAGATCTGGCCGAACCCAGAGCCGCAGCAACTTGTCGCGGAAATTGTCGGGAAAGAGAATGTCGATCTGGTTCGTCCCCCCTGCGCGAGCCCACGCCGAAGGGCCTCCGTAGAGATTGAGCAGCTGCAGCCCAGAGAAGCGTTCGATGATGAAGACACTGAACGTGGTGGGGGCGATGTGAATCTCGACGCTGTCACTCATCGATCCTCCTCGCGGATGCACTTTCGGGCGACGTTACCGCGCATCGCGCCTGGACGTCCCGCAGTTCGGTCTGGGTGCCGCTGAGGCAACTGAGGGCTTCCGCGGCTAGGGTGGTCCGCATGGGATCGATAACCAAGGCCGCCTATGGGCGGCTGAGCCTCGTTCGCGAGCGCAGCGCCTGACGGCGCGCCCTTGCTGAACCTCGTCGCGCCGTACCTCCAGTACTCGTCGTTTCCTCTTCACACTGGAGCACTTCGTGCGATCCCCTTCTGGTGGCCGGCATGAGCTCGGCCAGAACTTCCTGTACGACCGCGGCGCCATCGGCCGCATCCTCCACCTCGTCGACCACACGTCGGGCCCGATCCTGGAGATCGGCTGCGGGCACGGTGCGCTGACCCGGCCGCTCGCCGCGCGTGGCCGATCACTGCTCACCATCGACATCGACCCGGCCTGTGTCCGGGCGACGCGTCGTTCCGCGCCCGCCGCCCGGGTGATGCACCTCGATGCCTTGCGCGTGCGTCTGGACCGTCCCGTGGTGGTGGGCAACCTCCCCTTCCACCTCACCACGCCGATCCTGCGGCGACTCCTGTCAGCGCCCCGATGGACCGATGCGGTCCTGCTGCTGCAGTGGGAGGTGGCCCGTAAACGTGCCGGAGTCGGCGGACGGACGATGCTCACCGGCCAGACCGACCCCTGGTTCACGGTGCGTCTGGATCGGCGCGTTCCGGCGGAGGCGTTCCGGCCGCGTCCGAGCGTCGACGGCGGCATCCTCACGATCAGCCGGCGGGACGAGCCGCTGTTGCCGGCGGAACGGCGTCGTGACTACGAGCGTTTCGTGAAGGCAGTCTTCACGGCACGTGGGCGAGGGATCGCCGCGATGCTGCGGTCGGCCGGGGCGCCGCGTCCCGATCGGGCGCTCCGCGAGCTCGGGATCGCGGCACGGGCGTTGCCCCGCGATCTCGGTCCGGAGGAGTGGGCCGGACTCTTCGAGCGTCTCCGCTGACCCCGGCGGCCCCTCGCCTGAGCGGTGGGTTACGCACCTCTCGATCGCTGGGGCGGTGGGTCAGGCACCTCTCGATCGCCGCGAGGGGTGCGTAAGTCACCGCCTTGGGAGGTGAGGGGTGCGTAAGTCACCGCCCCGGTCGGGGGTGTCGTGTGTCTCGGTAGCGTGGTCGGCCGGACGGCTAGAGGAGGGAACGATGGAGTTGCGGGTGGAGACGGCGCGGGAGGCCGATCTCGCGGACGTGGCCGAGGTGCTGGCTGAGGCCTTCCACGATGATCCGTTCATGAGCCGGCTGCTGCCCGGGGCGGGTCGCCGGGATCGGATGCGGCGGTTCTTCGATGCCTCGGTCCGGACCCTCGGCGCCGAACACGAGACCATCGATATCGTCCGCGACGGAGACCGGATCCTCGCCGCCGCGGTGTGGACGCCGCCGGGACATCACCGTCGGCTCTCGCGCCTCGTGCTGCGGACACCGTCGATCCTCGCTGCGATGGGTCCGCGGGGGCTCGCTGCCGCTGTCGCGTGGGGACTGCGGGTGGCCAGGCGTCGTCATCGGCACGGGTCCAAGGAGCCGCGCTGGTACCTCGCCGATATCGGGGTCGGTGCCGCGGCTCGCGGTCGGGGAGCGGGTGGTGCCCTGCTGGCGCATCGACTGGCGATCATCGACGCCGCCGGGCAGCGGGCGGCGCTCACCTCGACCACGCCTCGGTCCGCCCGGCTCTACGCGCGCTGGGGATTCGAGCCGACCTCGGTGACCACGGCCTTCGAGCACGTGACTCTCACCTCGATGGTGCGTCCGCGACGTCAGCGTGGGGACGTGTCGCGGGAGGGCGGCGGCGGGCGGACGCCGTAGCCGTCACGGCGGAGGTCGACGACGAGCGTGGCGAGCGAGATGCCGGCGAGTAGGGCGAAGACGATGATGAGCAACCACATGGCAGATATCGTGCTACCGTTCAATTCCAGCCACGAGTGGCTGGAAGGACAGTGTTCGTCAAGATCCCGCCAGGGGGAGCCATGCGTCAGGTCGCCGTCATCGTCCCCGACGAAGTGGAGCCCTTCGGCCTCGGTGTGATCGCCGAGGTGTGGGCGGAGCCCTACCATCCCGATGACGACAATCCGGTCTTCGATGTCGCCTTCTGCACGTCTCGCCCCGGCCGCGTGCGTGGCTCGGCCGGTTTCGATCTGCACATCGAACACGGTCTCGATCGCGTGCAGGGTGCCGACCTGGTGGCGGTCGCCGCCTCCAGGGACTTCCGCACCGAGCAGCCGGCCGTCAGCGAGGCGTTGCGCCTGGCGCACGACCAGGGGTCGACGATCGTCGCCTCTTGCACGGCCGCCTTCCTGCTCGGCTATGCGGGCCTGCTCGACGGCCGCCGGGCCACGACCCACTGGCGCTACGGCGACGAGATGGCGGCGCGCTTTCCGGACACCGAGGTCGACGTCTCGGTGCTGTACGTCGAGGACGGGCCGATCCTCACCGGGGCGGGATCCGCGGCGGGCGTGGACACCAATCTGCACCTGATGCGTAAGGCCTTCGGCGCGGCGACGGCCGCGACGGCCGCCCGGCGGATCGTCATGCCGCCCCACCGCGGGGGAGGGCAGGCGCAGTTCGTGCCGACACCGGTGCGGGCCGAGGACTGCGAGTCCCTCGGCGATGTGCTGCAGTGGGCTCGCGATCGGCTCCATGAGCCGCTCACGGTCGGCGATCTGGCGCGGGTAGCCACCATGTCGGAACGGACCTTCGCCCGGCGCTTCCGTGACGAGACCGGCACGACCCCGCTGCAGTGGCTCACCGCGGAGCGAGTCGCCCGCGCCGAACAGCTGCTCGAGCAGACGAGGCTGTCGGTCGAGGAGATCGCCGGGCGTTGCGGATTCGGGTCCGCGGCTACCTTGCGCCACCACTTCACCGCCTCGCGGGGCACCAGCCCGGCCGCCTATCGTCGCCAGTTCACCTGTCTCGAGACCGCCTGACCTCGCGCGCCGGCGGTAGCTGGTCAACGCTACGACGTAGCCGGCGGTAGCCAGTCAACGTCATGGCCGATGGATGAGGTTGATGGCGTACCCCCAACCTCGGGTGGCGCGTCATCCGTGGGGGCCTCTGTGCTCCGGTGCCACCCCGAGGCGGTCGTAGTCGTCCTCGGACAGGGGAGGCATGGCAGGTCCACCGGGGCCGAGCGACGGCAGGATCAGGGCCAGATACCGTCGACGCACCGTGCGCGAGGAGGCTTCGGAGGTCAGGCCGAGCACCAGCATCCGCAGGACCCAGAGAAGGTCCACCGGCTCGAGATCCCGGCGCAGGACGCCTGCCTCCTGGCCGGAGCGCAAGAGCTCCACGAAGGGATCCGCGAGGGTCTCGAGAGCCTCGTCGGTGACCTCGGAGACCTCGATGGCACTGAACAACGGCGCGTATCGGCCGATCGTGGCGACGAACTCCTCGGCCACAGCGAGCAGATCGAGCTCCTCGGCGACGGCGGCCCGGTCGACGATCGGCGCGATCTCCTCGGCGAACAGCGCCTGGCAGGTGGCCATCTCCAGGGAGCTGCGGTTGGGGAAGTGCCTATAGAGCGTCGCGATCCCGACCCCCGCTGTCTGGGCGACCTGCTCCATCGACGGTGAGGCATCGCCCGTCCACAGATCGCGCAGCGCCTGCACGATGCGCTCGGCATTGCGACGGCTGTCGCGGCGCTGTGACATGACTCTCCTGCACTGACACGTGTTCTGGTTGGAACTCCATCCTACGATATGAGAGTTGCCTATCACTTCGTTCTGAGGAGATCGCACGCGTGTCCACGCTGCTGTACCGGCTCGGCAAGTCGGCCTTCGCCCATCCGTTCCGTTTCATCGGCGCGTGGGTGATCCTGCTCGCCGTCATCGGTGGCTCGCTCGCGCTGAACACGCCGCGCATGAGCTCGGAGTTCACGATCAACGACGTCCCGGCCCAGGACGTCATCGATCAGTTGTCCGCCGACCTCCCCGAGGCAGCCGGCGGACAGGGTGCCATCGTCTTCGAGGCCCCCGATGACACGACCTTCTACGACGACTCGCAGGCCGCCGCCGCGCTCGGCCAGGCCGCGGCCGATGTCTACGACAACGACGAGGTCGTCAATCCCGCCGAACTCGCCGCGAGCGCCGACCCCGAGGCCGCCCAAGCGCAGGCCGCCGAGCAGGTCGCGGCCGTCCAGCAAGCCCTCGCGGCACGCGCCTCCGGCGTCGAGCTCGAGCAGCCATTGCCGCTCGTCGTCGGCGAAGGAGCCCAGGCGCAGCCGGTGCCGGGCATGGTCGTCTCCGCCGACGGCAGCGTCGCGATGCTGCAGTTCCAGTTCACCCAGCAGACCTTCGACCTGCCGCAGGGCACCATCGAGGATGTCCTGCACGCCGCGGAGCAGCCCACCGAGGACGCCGGTATCAATGTTCTGCCGGGCGGATCGCTGCAGGAGCTGCCCGAGGTGGTGGGTCTGGGCGAGGTCATCGGCCTCGTGGTGGCGGCCGTGGTGTTGATCCTCACCCTCGGATCGCTCGTCGCCGCCGGCCTCCCGCTCCTCACGGCGATCGTCGGCGTCGGAACCGGCGTGGGCGGCGCCTATGCCCTTGCGCACTTCTACCAGCTCAACTCGATGTCCCTCGTCCTCGGCCTCATGCTCGGTCTCGCCGTCGGCATCGACTACGCCCTCTTCATCGTCAACCGGCAGCGCCGGCTCGTCATGCGTCAGGGTCTCTCCGCGCACGAGGCCGCCGGTCGCGCCGTGGGAACGGCAGGCAGCGCCGTCTTCTTCGCCGGAACCACGGTCGTCATCGCCCTGCTCGCGCTGTTGGTGATCGGCATCAGCCTGCTGAGCAGCATGGCGATCATCGCCGCCGCGACCGTCGCGATCTCGGTGCTCGTCGCG
This sequence comes from Aeromicrobium sp. YIM 150415, assembly GCF_016918125.1. NCBI lineage: Bacteria > Bacillati > Actinomycetota > Actinomycetes > Propionibacteriales > Nocardioidaceae > Aeromicrobium > Aeromicrobium sp. YIM 150415. The sequence goes on from NZ_JAERWM010000015.1 coordinate 115,871, forward strand.
CTGACTCTGCTGCCTGCGCTGCTGGGTCTCGTCGGGGAGAGGGTCGTCAGCGCGAAGGCTCGCGAGACCTACTCGCGCAAGGTCGTCGACGGTGACGACCACGGCGTCGCCCGGGGCTGGGCCGGTTTCGTGACCAAGAATCGCTTCGTGGTCGCGATCGGCGTCGTGGCGATCGCCGCCGTCGCCGCCATCCCCGCCCTCGATATGCGCATGGGCCTGCCATCGGGAGAGAACTACAACGAGGGCTCCGTCCAGCGCGAGAGCTACGAGGTCACCAGCCGTGCCTTCGGCGAGGGGTCGAATGGCCCGCTGCTCGTCGTCGTGGCGTCGGCGGACGAGAACCCCGTCGATCCCGCGGCGGTCGGGGCAGTGGCGGAGGACATCTCCGGCAACGACGATGTCGCCTCCGCCGAGGTGGCGGGAATGAGCGAGGACGGACGCACCGTCATCATGTCGGTGGTTCCCACGAGCGGACCGACCGATCCGGAGACCGACACCCTGGTCCACGAGCTGCGCGATGCCTCGGACGGCTACGAACAGGACTTCGGCGTCACGCTCGGCATCACCGGGCAGACCGCGATGGGCATCGACATCGCCGAGAAGATGGCCGATGTCATGCCGGTCTACCTGGCGATCGTGCTCGTGTTGTCGCTGATCGTGCTGACCCTGGTGTTCCGTTCGCTGCTGGTGCCGCTGAAGGCCACGGCCGGGTTCCTGCTGTCGATCCTCGCGACCCTGGGTCTGACGACCGCGGTCTTCCAGTGGGGCTGGGTGAACCAGCTCTTCGGCCTGGACTCGACCGGCCCGGTGATGGCGATGCTCCCGATCCTGGTCACCGGTATCGCCTACGGCCTCGCGATGGACTACCAGGTGTTCCTCGTGTCATCCATGCGCGAGTCCTGGGTCCACGGGCATCGCGGTCGTGACTCGGTGATCGACGGCTTCTCGCACTCCAGCCGGGTCGTGGTGGCAGCGGCGATCATCATGGTCTCGGTGTTCTCGGGCTTCATCTTCAACGGCGACCCGATGATCAAGCAGATCGGCTTCGCGCTGGCTGTCGCGATCGCGATCGATGCCTTCTTGGTGCGGATGACCCTCGTGCCGGCGCTCATGGCGATGTTCGGCGACCGCGCCTGGCGTCTGCCGCGCTGGCTCGACCGGCTCCTTCCCGATCTCGACGTCGAGGGTGAGAAGCTGCTCGAGTCCCTGGGGGAGAAGCCCGCCGCGAAGAGTTAGAGAACCCGTTGAGTGTGGGGGTACCTTCCTGGACGGAGCGCAGCGGAGTCCTTGGGGGAACGTTCGGACGGTGACATCACGGGTTCTGCCGTCCAGCCTCACACTCAACGGGTTCTGGGTCCCACGCTCAAGGGGCGGTGTCGACCCGGAGGGTGAGGAGGACGACATCGTCGCCGCGGTCGCGGCCGTCGGTCAGGACGCGGGCGATCTCGTCCGGACGCAGTGGATCGTGCTCGTCCAGCGCGCTGGTCAGGGCGGAGAGCCGCTCGGCCACATCCGCATCCCGTTGCTCGACGAGCCCGTCGGTGTAGAGCACGAAGGTGTCCCCGGGTTCGAGGCGCGTCATGTGGTCGGCGCGCGATCGGCCCGGCGAGACCCCGAGCATGAGATCGGGGGCCGCCTCCATCAAGGCCGCCGGCTGCCCGGAGCGCTGGAGGATCGGAGGCAGGTGGCCGGCGTTGCTCCAGGTCAGCGTCCGGCTGCCATCGGACTCCGGTGCGCCGAGGATCGCGAGCACCACCGTCGTGAGCGCGTCCGGGCCGATGCTCGAGTTGAGATCGTCCAGCGCGGACAGGATCGCGGCAGGCTCCTCGCGCCGGCTCCACAGCAGCGTGCGGAGGGCGAAGCGCAGCTGTCCCATCGCCGAGGCGGCCTCGATGTCGTGTCCGGCGACATCGCCGACCGCGACGGCCACACGTCCGTCCGCCAGCTCCAGCACGTCGTACCAGTCGCCGCCGACCTCGTCGGCCACATGCGCGGTGCGGTAGACGGCCCGAATCGGCAGCCCGTCGATCTCAGGGACCTCGGTGAGCATGGATCGCTGGAGGTGATGGGCGGCGTTCTGCCGCGCCTCCAGCAGCTGGGCGCGGTCGAGTGCGACGGAGGTGTAGCGGGCGAGCGCGGTCAGGGTGAGCTGATCGGCCGCGGGGACGGCGAGGGTGTCCGACCAGACGATCGCCGCCAGCCCGATCGTGCGATTCTCGACGCGCAGGGGAAGCACCGTCGCGGCACCCGTCGCATTCGCGGTCACCTCGGCGGGCAGCAGCTCGAAGAGCTCGGGACCGAGTGCCTCGGGGGAGGTCGTGAAGATCGGGGTCGCGGGCATCGCGCGGCGTAGACCGTCCCAGTGCTCGGCGCTGGTCGTGGTCTGGGTGCCGTCCTTGGCGTGCCAGACCAGGGCGCCGGTCGAGTCGGGCACACCGATGCTGACCGCTCCGGCGCCCACCAGCTCGCCGAGCCGGCCGGCGGCCTCGAGTACCTCGCGGATGGTCGTCGTCGCCACGAAGGCCTCGGCCATCTGCAGCAGCGCGGCGGTACGGCGGCTCTCACGCTCGGCCCGTTCGCGGGCGGCGGTGGCTTCGGTCGCGGCGGCGGACGATCGCAGGTGCGCGGTGCAGGCGAGGGAGATGTCGTGGAGGACCGCGAGCTCGCGGTCCTCCCAGGTGCGGGGCTCGGTGTCGATGGCGCAGAGCGCTCCGATCGTGGTGCCCTCGGCGTCGCGCAGCGGCACGCCGGCGTAGGCGACGACGCCCAGGTCCCCGATCGCGAGATTGTCGCGGAGCGTCTCGATCTCCCTGGCGTCATTGACGACGAGGGGCGCATCCTCGGAGCGCACGTACTGGCAGAAGGAATGCGAGAGCGGGGTGGTGCGATCGGTCTGCCAGGGCTCGGGGAGGCCGACGGCGCCGATGAACCGCTGATGGTCGTCGGCGACCTTGGTCACCAGTGCGACCGGGACGCTCAGGAGATCCTGGACCAGTCGGGAGTAGCGATCGTACACGGCATCGACGCCCGTCTCCGTGTGCTGGACCGCTCCCATGTGTCTCAGGGTAGGACGATGGGCCGTGAGACGCCCTCGGGGGAGTGGGCCTGTGGACATCCGCCTCGCCTGTCGGCGCGACCTGACACGATCGGGACATGAGCACCCAGGAGCGAGCCCTCGAGTTGTTGCACCGGCTGACCGGTCGCGACGATGCCGTCTTCCACGAGGGTCAGTTCGAGGCGGTCAGCGCGCTGGTCGACGACCGTCGGCGCGCCCTCGTCGTCCAGCGCACCGGCTGGGGCAAGTCCGCGGTGTACTTCGTGGCCACCGCCCTCCTGCGTGAACGCGGTGCCGGCCCCACCCTGCTGGTATCGCCCTTGCTGGCGCTGATGCGCGACCAGGTCGCGGCGGCCGAACGCGCCGGCGTGCGCGCCGCGGCGATCAACTCCGCCACGGTCGACGAATGGGAGTCCATCAGTGAGCGGCTGGCCGCCGACGATGTCGATGTCCTCCTAGTCTCCCCCGAGCGGCTCAACAATCCGCAGTTCCGCGAGCAGCAGCTGCCCGATCTGCTCGCCCGCATGGGGCTCCTGGTGATCGACGAGGCACACTGCATCTCCGACTGGGGTCACGACTTCCGGCCGGACTACCGCCGGATCGCCACGCTCCTCACCGATCTGCAGCGCGATGTGCCGGTGCTCGCCACCACAGCCACAGCCAACGCGCGGGTGGTCGCCGATGTCGCGGACCAGCTCGGCGACGGCGTCCTGACGCTGCGCGGATCGCTCGCCCGTGACTCCTTGCGGTTGGGCTGCCTGCAGCTGCCGAGTGCTCGCGACCGGCTCGCCTGGCTGGTCGCGCATCTGGGCGAGCTGCCGGGCAGCGGCATCGTCTACGCCCTCACTGTCTCCGCGGCGGAGGACACCGCGCGGTTGCTGGGCGAGGCTGGACACGAGGTCGCCGCGTACACGGGGCGGACCGACCCGGACGAACGCGAACGCCTCGAGGGCGCGCTCAAGGCCAATGAGGTCAAGGCGCTCGTCGCCACCAGCGCCCTGGGCATGGGCTTCGACAAACCCGATCTGGGATTCGTCGTGCATCTGGGGGCACCGTCGTCACCGGTCGCCTACTACCAGCAGGTCGGTCGCGCGGGCCGCGCGACCGAGCACGCCGATGTCCTGCTGCTGCCGGGTCCGGAGGATCCGGACATCTGGCGGTACTTCGCCACCGTCTCGATGCCCGATCCCGAGCGCGTCACGGCGGTGCTGGGCGAACTCGGGTCCGAGCCGTTGTCCACCCCGGCTCTGGAGGCCCTCGTCGACATCCGGCGCACTCAGCTCGAGCTTCTGCTGAAGGTACTCGATGTCGATGGCGCGGTGCGGCGGGTACGCGGAGGATGGGTCGCCACCGGCGAGAGCTGGGAGTACGACTCCGAGCGATATGCCCGCATCGAGCAGGCGCGGGTGGCCGAGCAGCAGTCCATGCTGACCTACGAGCGCGGCGAACGGTGCCGGATGGAGATCCTTCAGCAGGACCTCGACGATCCCACCGCGGCACCGTGCGGCCGTTGTGACGTGTGTGCGGGCGCCTGGTATCCCGCTGAGGTGCCCGGTGGTGCGGCCGAGCAGGCGGCCGGCCAGCTGCGGCGTGTGGGCGTGCCCGTCGATCCCCGGGGCCAGTGGCCCACCGGTGCCGATCGCCGGGGGCTCGACGTCCGCGGACGGATCGCGGTCGAAGAACGCCACGAGGCGGGCCGGGCCATCGCCCGCCTCACGGATCTCGGCTGGGGTGGCGCGTTGCGCGAGGTGTTCGCGGCCGGGACGCCCGATGCCCCGATCGATGAACGGCTGGCCGAGGGCGTCATCGCCACCTTGCGCGACTGGCCATGGCGGCAGCGTCCGGTCGGTGTCGTCGCGATGCCCTCGATAACCCGCCCTCAGCTGGTCGGTTCGACGGCGCAGTTCATCGCGGAGCGCGGCCGGTTGCCCCTGCTCGGCGCGCTCGACGTCGATCCGGCGGTCCCCGTCGTCGGGCCTGGAGGCAACAGCGCCTTCCGGCTGGCCTCGGTCTGGGGTCGGTTCTCGGTGAGCCCCGAGCTGGCCGCCGCGGTCTCCGCCGCACCTGGACCGGTGTTGCTGGTCGACGATCTCGTCGACAGCCGCTGGACCTTCACCGTCGCCGCCCGTGCTCTGCGGCAGGCCGGCGCTCCCGGCGTGCTGCCCTTCGCGCTGGCCTCGGTGGGGTGACGGCTCGTCAGCGGACGAGGTCGGCGGGGACGATCGTGACGGGGAGGGGAGCCGTGACCACGAAGGACTCGGCCCCGGCCGCACGTGCCACCTCGTGATAGACGCCATCGGTGAGGGACCAGGCCAGGATCGACGGCTCGTCGGGATCGACCACCCAGTAGTGGGCGCACCCCGCCCGCTCGAGACGTTCCTTCTTCAGCAGCAGATCGAAACTGCGCGTCGACGGCGAGAGCACCTCGACGGCCAGTAGCGGTGGGCCCGGCAGATCGCGTTCGGTGAAAGCGTCGCGGTCGGCGACGAGAAGGTCGGGCTGGAGCACGGTGTCTCCTGAGAGGACCACATCAAACGGCGCGAAGAACAGCTCCCACTGCTCGGGCACCACGCGATCCAAAGCGCGGAACAGCTGCGCTGCCGCGCGCTGGTGATTGTGCCGTGGTGCGGGACTCACGACGAGCACGCCGTCGACGAGCTCGTAGCGATGCCCGTCATCGGGCATCGCATCCAGATCGTCGCGCGTCAGCGACCTGCCCTGCGGCAGCCCATGCGCCTCGATGGTCGCCATGGCACTCAGCATAGGTCGCCCCTTTCGCCATAGCCATCATCGAACAGCGGAGTCCGGTTCTCGTCCAGTGCCTCGGTCGCGACCTGTGGACAACTCGGTAGGCTGAGCGGCGATGGCCGACTCCGTTGACACCCGAGCCGTGCTCGCTGCTGAGGGGATCACCGCCAGCATCGACGATCAGTCCCTCGTCGCGCCGACCGATATCACCGTCTCCGCGGGCGAGTGCCTCGCGCTGACCGGCCCCAACGGCTCGGGCAAGACCACCTTGCTGCGTCTGCTCAGCGGCCGGCTCGCGCCGACCGGAGGCAGTGTTCTGCTCGATGACGAGCCGGTCGACGAGCGCTCCGATGAGGTCCGTGCCGCGCTGGCGATCCTCATCGGTGTGCCGGCGCTATACCCCGATCTCACGGTGGGCGATCATCTCCAGCTGGTGCATGCCACCTGGGGCCTGGACGGCGAGGTCGATACCGATCTCGCGCGATTCGGCATCGATGGCCTGCGCGATCGCTTCGTGCACGAGCTGTCCTCGGGGCAGCAGCAGCTGTTCAGCCTCGCCCTCGTGTTCTCCCGGCCGTCGCGGGTGATCCTGCTCGATGAGCCCGAGCAGCGGCTGGACGCCGACCGCAAGGACCTGCTGGCGGCAGCGGTCGAGGAGGTGCTCGCCGAGGGCCGCTCCGTGGTGATGGCCTGTCATGACCACGACCTCGTCGCGCGCCTCGCGCACCGTCAGGTCGACCTGTGAGAGCACCGGACCACTTACTGCGGGAGCTTCGCGCACGCCCGCGTGCGGCCGACCGGGCGACGGACATCTACACGATGATCCTCTTCGTGCTCGTGTTCGTCCTCCCGTTGGCGCGGTGGGGCACCCAGCAGGTCGCTCCGGCGACGCAGTGGTCGCCGCCCTGGTGGACCGCTGCGATCGCCGCCATGCTCGTGGCGATCGGGGCGGCGGCAGCCGGCCGGACGCGTGGTCCCGTCGCCGTCTCGGCACCGTACGTGGAGTGGGTCGTCGCCGGCCCCGCCCCTCTGGCGCGTCGGCTGCGACCCACCTGGTGGCGGAGCCTGCTGGTCACTATGGCCGCCGTGCTCTTCGTCACCGTGGTGGCGGTCGTCTCGCGATCGACCTGGCCCGACCCGGTCGGTGCTGTGACGGTCTCGGCTGTAGCCCTCGGCAGCGGCGTGCTGCTGTCCGTCGTCTGGCTCAGCGGCCAGGCGCGCCGCTGGAGGAACGCGGCCGTGCTCGTCTTGCTCTCCGCCGGCACGGGCCTCGCCTGGACGTCCGCATGGCGCTCGCTCGACGGCGACCCGGCGTGGTGGTCACTCCTGGTGATGCCGGTCGCCCTGGGGACCGCGGTGGTGGTCCCCCGCGCGTTGTCGGCGATCCGGCCGAGCCGATTGCGGACGCAGGCCATCCGATGGAGCCGGATCGAGGTCTTCGCGACGACGGCCGACCTGGCCTCGGCCGCCGCCGTGCTGCGGGCGCCGACACGCCTCGGCCGGCATTGGCGACCCGCCTTCGCGGCGCCGCCGTTCGTGCGTCGTGACCTGATCGGTCTCGTGCGAGCACCTGGACGGACGGCCACCGGTCTCGGCGCCGCGGCCGCGTCCGGGTCGCTCATCCCGATCGCCCAGAACGCCGTCACCCCGCTGATCGCCCTGATATCGGTGGCGGCCGCCTATGTCGGCGTGTGCTTCCTCAGCGACGGTCTTCGGTTCCATGCCTTCGACCGGGAACGTCCCTCCGCCTTCGGCGTCGGGCCCGGGGCCGCGGCCCTCCAACACCTCGTGGTGCCGACGGCGCTGCTGACCCTCGTGATGGGGTCCGCAGCGGTCCTCGGCGGCTCCCCACACGTGGCCATCGCACTTGCCCTGTTGGTCGTCGCCTGCCGAGCGCTGTCGGTCTTCAAGGGGCACATGCCGCTCGAACTGCTCACCCCGGTGATGACCCCCGTCGGTGAGATGTCGTCCGCCGGTCGTCTGATCTGGCTGGCGGATGCGGTCCTCGTCGCCCTGCTCGTCGGAGGCGCCACGGTCTCCCAGGCCTCGGGATGGGATGCGGTCGCCATCTTGGTGGTGGCCGCCGGACTCGTCGCGGTCTGGGCCCGGTCGCGCTGGCGTCAGTGACGGCCGCCGACGGTCATTCGGGCGATATCGAGGTAGCGCTCCACCAGCGCCTCGGGGGTGAGCGGTCCGTCGGAGCGATACCACTGCGCCACCGAGGTGCACATCGTCACGACCGCGCGGCTCGCCTCGACTGGGTGCGGGGTGGTGAACAGGCCCCTCGCGACCCCGCTGTCGACGACCGTGTCCATCAGCCGCTGCTGGATGTCTCGCCGGCCGATGTGCGCCTCACGTGCCTCGTCGTCCAGGCTGCGGATCTCGCTATAGGCGAGGAAGGCCTGCTCGCGCTCATACGCGTGGAAGCGGACGAGGCAGGCGACCAGGGCGTCGAAACGCGCCGTCGGATCCTCACCGGCCGCATCGAGAGCCTCGACGCTCTGCTGGTGGAGCGATTCCATCGCGGTGCGGACGATCGCCTGGAGCATCTCCTGTTTCGAGCGATGGTGATGGTAGAGCCCCGGCACCGAGAGTCCGGCGCGCGTGGCGATGACCCGGATCGAGGTTCCGTGATAGCCCTGCTCCACGAAGCAGTGCTGAGCGGCGCGCAGGATCGGAGTCATCGCCGGCGGGGCATCGGTCGTTCGCGCAGCGGCGCACATGATGTCTCGTTCCCTCCCGGCTTGACAGAGCTCACACGTGTGTCGACACTCTAACCGAGCGATCGATCGGTCGGAAGGGAATGCCAGATGGAACACCGGTGGTTGTCGTTGTACCCGCAAGGGCTGGAAGCCAGCATCGAGCGAGAGCACGGCACTCTCGTCGAGGCATGGAATGCCCGCGTCGCGCGCCAGCCGGAGGCGCCAGCTCTCGCGTACTTCGACGGCCGCTACACCGTGGCCGAGGTCGATGAGATCGCCGAAGCCCTCGCTAGTGCCTTCGCCGAGCGCGGGGTCGAGCGCGGTTCGCATGTCGGCGTCTACCTGCAGAACGTGCCGCAGTACGCCTTCGTGCTGCTCGCTCTCTGGAAGCTCGGCGCCGCGGCCCTCATCCTCAATCCGATGTATCGCGGCGAGGAGCTGCGTCGGCTGATCGTGGATGCCGAGGCGGTGGGCCTGATCTGCGAGGACGACACGATCGAGGCCGCGCGGGCAGCCGCTGACGGCACGACAGTCGGCTGGGTCATCAGCACGAGTCCACGGGACTTTCAGAGCCGCGACGACGAGCGCGTCTTCGGTGCCGCTCCGGGTGAACGGGCCGTGGCCGATGCCGATCTCCTGGCCCTCGTCGAGGAGCACCGGGGCCGCCGCGTGCCCGCGCTCGCACTCACCGCCGACGACATCGCCCTGCTGACCTACACCTCCGGCACGACCGGACCGCCCAAAGGGGCGATGAACAGCCACGGTGCCGTGCTCCAGGTCGCGGTGTCGTACGCGCGATGGACCGACCTGCGCCCCGGCGACGTGGTGTTCGCGATCGCGCCGCTCTTCCACATCACTGGCGCGGTCGTGAACGCGACGATGGCACTGGTGCACGACACCCTGCTGGTGTTCATCCACCGTTTCCGCCCGGAGGTGGCGCTCGAGGCCTTCATCGAGCACGGAGTCACGACGATGGTCGGCTCGATCACCGCCTTCAACGCATTGTCGGAGGTGCCGGGGGCGGGACGTGAGCACTTCGCGTCGATGCGCGCGGTCTACTCCGGTGGGGCGCCCATCCCGCCCGCCACCGTGCGTAAGTTCGTCGACCGTTTCGGCGTCTACATCCACAATGTCTACGGCATGACCGAGACGAGCTCGGCGATCATCGCCGTCCCCCTCGGTGCCGAGGCCCCTGTGCATGAGCCGAGTGGCACGTTGTCGATCGGCGTCCCGTTGCCCGACATGGAGGCACGGGTGGTCGATGAACAGGGTGAGCCGTTGCCGTCGGGTGAGCAGGGTGAGCTCGAGCTGACCGGTCCGCAGCTGATGAGCGGATACTGGCACAAGCCCGAGGTCACCGCCGCCACGATGCCCGGTGGGAGGCTGCGCACCGGCGATGTCGCGATCATCGACGAGGCGGGCTGGGTCTACCTCGTCGACCGGTTGAAGGACCAGATCAATGTCTCGGGCTACAAGGTGTGGCCGCGCGAGGTCGAGGACGCGCTCTACGAGCATTCGGCCGTGCTGGAGGCCGCGGTCGTGGGCCGTCCCGACGACTACCAGGGCGAGTCGGTCGTCGCCTATGTCTCGACCGCCTCGGGCTCGACCGTCGATCCCGAGGAGCTGCGCGCCTTCGTCAAGGAGCGGCTCGCGGCGTACAAGGTCCCCCGTGACGTGCACGTGGTCGATCAGCTGCCCAAGACGGCGACCGGCAAGATCCGCCGCAACGTCCTCCGTGACGCCGAGGGCTGAGAGCACCCTCGGTGGAGGGTATCGAGGCCACGTTGGGGTGGTTTCGATACGGCCCTCGTTCCTCCCCCGCAAGCGGGAGGTGCCCCCAGGGCCTACTCAACCACCGGACTGGATCCTCGGTGGTCGAGTAGCGGAGGTCGCTCGGCGACCGGAGCAGTAGGGGCGTAGCCGCGCTGGAGCGAGGCCACGTCCGGTGGTTTCGATACGGCCCTCGTTCCTCCCCCGCAAGCGGGAGGTGCCCCCAGGGCCTACTCAACCACCGGACTGGATCCTCGGTGGTCGAGTAGCTAAAGGCCGTCCACGGCCGACGCGTATCGAGACCACACTTACGGAAGGGTGGTCGAGTAATGACCGGAGCGCTGGAGCCAGCGCACCAAGGCCGTCGCCGCGCTGGAAGCGAGCTTCCTACTCGATCACCGGACCTCATCCTCGTGCGCTCTCGGCTACCGGTGTCCCTGGGTGGATTCGCGGATGACGAGACCGGGCACGAGTCGCTCGACGGAGGGCTCGCGCCAGGCGTCACCCTCGCCCATCAGCAGCTCCGTCGTGCGACGCGCGATCTCCCCGACGGGGGGCGACAGCGAGGTGATCGGAGGGTCGGTCAGTTCGAGCAGCTCGGAGTCGTCGAAGCTGACCAGGGCGATATCGCCGGGGAGCGAGACGCCGCTGCGCTGGAGGGTCGAGTGAACCCCCACAGCGAGCACATCGGCGCCGCAGACGATCGCGTCGATATCCGTCGTCGAGTCGAGCAGGTGCCGCGCGGCCTCGCGTCCTGCCGAGGTCGAGAACTCCGAGACCACGGTGACCGGGGCATGCTCTCCGGCGATATCGGTGAATGCCGCGAGGCGTTCGGCTCCCGATGACGACGCGGTCTCCGCGCCGACATAGGCGATGCGCTCGCGTCCCGCCTCGCGCAGATGCTCGATCAGCAGTCGCACCCCCGTGATGTTGTCGAGCACGATCGCGGCCGTGTTCCCGTCGCGGGTACGGCGATCCACCTGAGCGAGTGGCACGGCATCGCGGGCTTCGACGAGCGCGGCGCCGGAGTCCTCGTAGGAGACGGGGACGATCGCGATGGCATCGACGCGGCCGTCGGTGAGGCGGCGAAGATGAGCCGCCTCGGACTCCACGTCGTTGCGGGAGTCGGCGATGAGGAGATCGGCGCCGCGATCGCGGGACTCGCCAGCGAAGGCCTCGGCCAGGGCGACGAAGTACGGATTGGTGAGGGTCGGGACCACGATGCCGACGGTGCCGGTCTGCCCCGTCCGCAGGGCGCGCGCGGACAGGTGCGGTCGGTAGCCGATGCGGCGGGCGACGGCCCAGACCCGTTCGGCGAGCACCGGGTCGACATTGCGGGGAGAGCCGGAGAGCACCCGTGAGGCGGTCGCCCGGGACACGTCCGCGGCCTCGGCCACGTCGATGAGACGGACGCGCTGCCTGTTCACCGGGTCCTCCTCTCATCGACGGACGGGTCCCGAGGCTATCGCAAGAACTCCGCGCCGACACCGGGGGTTGACGAGGAAAGCGACGTGGGTCACCATGGGGAAATCGATTACCGGGAAAACGATCTCCCAGATTGGAGTCGCCGATGCGACCGCAGGTCACCGTCGTGGGCTCGGTGAACAGAGACGCGACCGTCGCCGTCTCGCAGTTCCCGCGACCCGGTGAGACGTTGCTCGGCGGGGACCTCGCACAGACCCTGGGTGGCAAGGGCGCCAACCAGGCCGTCGCCGCCGCACGGCTCGGCGCCGTGACCCGCTTCGTCGGCGCCATCGGCGTCGACGGTGCGGATGTCCGGTCCGAGCTGGTGGAGGCGGAGGTCGGCGTCTCGGGCCTCGTCACCCTCGAGGGCGTCCCCACGGGAGCCGCCCTCATCCTCGTCGACGATGCCGCGGAGAACATGATCGTCGTGAGCCCCGGTGCGAACGCGCGTCTCGCCCCCGCCCATCTCCCGGCGGCTCTGCTCGATGGCCCCGGGGGCGTGCTGCTGCTCCAGCAGGAGGTCCCGACGGACGTGGTGACCGAGGCCGCCCGGCGAGCCAAGGACGAAGGGGGGACAGTCGTGCTCAACCCCGCCCCCTCGCGTCCGATCGCCCCCGATCTCCTCGATGCCGTCGACGTGCTCGTGCCGAACCAGCACGAGCTCGCCGCGCTGCTCGATGCCCCCGAGCCGGAGGGGATCGAGGACTGCCGGGCGCTGCTCGCCCGGCTGCCCGAGCACATCGAGGCCTGCGTGACGCTCGGTGCCGATGGTGCGCTGGCACGCTCGGACGCTGAGATCGTGCACATCCAGGCCCCGAGGGTGACGGCCGTCGACACCGTGGGTTCGGGGGATACTTTCTGCGGGGCGCTGGGCGTCGCGCTCGGCAACGGAGCGTCCTTCATCGACTCCGTGGCGTGGGCCGTCCACGCCGCCAGCATCGCGGTGGGCTACCGAGGCGCGCAGGGCGCCTTCCGCGGCGACGACGATCTCGCGCGGCTCGGACCGATCCCGGTCTGAGCGTCGCCGCTCACAGTCAGGGTGCGCCGAGGATGTCGCGCCGGAACAACGGAGGAACACAGCATGTCGAACGAAGCTCACGAGCAGCCGGTCGCCGCTCAGAAGGGACCTGAGCTCAACGGCGTCAACCCGGTGCCGCTCGAGGAACGCCGCGGGAAGTCCGCAGGGCTCTTCGCCGTGTGGTTCGCCTGGAATGTCTCGATCATGGGCATCGGCTACGGCATCTACGTCTTCGGCCTCGGTCTCAGCCCCCTGCAGGCCATCATCGCCGGCACCATCGGTTACGCCGTCTCGGCCTTCCTCGTGGGCATCCTGTCGGTCGGCGGACCGCGCACCGGCCTGCCGACCCTCACCCAGACCCGATTCGCCTTCGGCTACGAGGGCAACAAGATCCCCGCCTTCTTCGCCTATCTGTCCAATATCGGCTGGAAGGTCACGATCATCACCCTGGCCTCCACCACCGGCGCGAATATCTTCGCCCGGCTGTGGCCCGACCAGTTCGCCACGGCCGACGGCCGCCCCGTCTCGTGGCTGATCCTCGTGTGGTTCGTGATCGTCCTCGTCCTGACGATGTGGTTCGCCGTCGCCGGTCACGCCGTCATCATGAAGGCCGAGCAGTGGATCGCGGCGCTCACCGGCGTCATGACGCTGGTCTTCATCGCGATGATCGTCCCGCACATCCACTGGGACCGCCTCGGTGACAATCCCTCCGGATCGGCGCTCGCCTTCGTCGGCGGCATCGTCATGGCCATGACGATGGTCGGCCTCGGCATGCTCAACTACGGTGGCGACTTCGCCCGCTACCTGCCGCGCGAGACCCCGGCCCGTGGAGTCATCGGCTGGACCACGCTCGGCATCGCGCTGCCCGTCACGGTGCTGCTGATCCTCGGCATCCTGCTCGCCGGCTCCAATCCCGATCTCGGCGGCCAGGCGGCCATCGACCCGATCGCCGCGCTCACCGTCCTGTTGCCGACGTGGTTCTTCGTGCCGTTCAGCATCGTCATCGTGATCTCGCTGATCTCCGCGGCGATGACCGGCATCTACTCCTCGGGGCTCGCGCTGATGGCGGTGGGCGTGCCGGGCAGCCGCGTGATCATCACGATCATCAACGGTGTCATCATCGCCGCCGGTGCCTTCTACCTGCTGTTCATCTCCACGTCCTTCCTGGCGACCTTCCAGGCCTTCCTCGCCCTGATCGCCGTCGCGATGGGGACCCTGGGCGGCATCCAGCTCGTCGACTTCATCCGCCAGCGCCGGATGAACTGGAATGTCGACATGGCGCTGCCCGCGGGCCAGGGTGGTCGCTCCGGGCGCTGGACGGCGCTCCTGTCGCTCGTCGTCGCCACGGTGCTCGGCCTCGGACTCGTCACCTCCGGCGATCCCTATATCGCTCGGGTCGTGGGCTTCCTGCTCACCGAGGAGCAGCGGAACGGCGTACTCGGGGCGAGCAATATCGGGGTCGTCATCGCGATGGTCGTCGGATCGGCGCTGTATGCGATCGTGACCTTCGTGTTCAAGCAGGACCCGAAGCCGGACTACTCGGCGGTGACGAAGGAGCGGTCCGTCCGTGCCTGAGACGAGGGTCGTCTCCACCGGGAGCGTCGACGAGTTCGCCGCTCCCGGGCCGTACAACGCTCCGGCGGCGTACTGGTTCTGGCATCGCCTCCCGACGCCGGAGGAGATCGCCGTCCAGGTCCGCGACATGCGCGAGGCCGGCTACCAGTCCTTCCAGATCCAGACGCGGATGTCCTTCCCGCTGGAGGAGTACCTGTCCGAGGAGTACCTGCGACTGTGCCGCCTGGCCGCCGACGAGGCCGCCCGGCAGGACATGGTCGTGGGGATCTACGACGAGTACAACTGGCTCAGCGGACACGCGGGCGGACGCGTCGTCGCCGGACACGACCACCTGCGGGAGCGTCATCTGTTCCACGTCACGGTGCCGGTCGCCGGGAGCCGCGCGGAGGGGCGCATCGACGGTATCCGGCCCCAGGACGTGGCCTACCTGCTCGACGCGGGAATGAATTGGGTCTTCGAGGGCGGCGCACCGCTCTGGGACGACTGGAAGCTGGTCGCCGCGGTGGTCCGGGACGGTGACGAGGTGCGCGAGGCGACCCCGGCCGCGACGATCGTGGCCGCGACCGAGGACGGATGCGAGCTCGCCGCCGACCTGGAGGGTGAGACGCTCGGCGATGACGCGCAGATCGTCTTCTTCGTGAGCGCGCGGTGCGCGAGCAGCCGGATGATCAACTACCTCGATCCCGCGGCTGCCGAGCGTTTCACGGAGGTCGGCTACGACCCCTACGCGCGCGCCTTCGGCGAGCACCTGGGCTCCACCGTCCAGTACGTCTTCTTCGACCAGCCGCACGCCTGCTTCTTCACGTGGGACCAGAATCCCGGCGTCATCGCGGCGACGCTGATGTACGACGAGGGCTTCTACGCCGAGCTGGCGAGCGAGGTCGGCGAGCGCTGGCCGGCGATGCTCGCCTCGCTCGCGGGAGATGCCGGCGAGGCGACCGCGGCCCTGCGCACCGAGTTCTTCGAGCGCTACTCCGCGCGTGCCGTCGACTCCTTCTTCGGCACGCTCCGGCGCTGGTGCGAGGAGCACGGGGTGCTGCTGACCGGACACGAGGTGCTCGCGCACGTCTCCTCCTGGGATCCGACCGGCACGATCATCGCCGACGATCCGCGGACCAACTTCGGGCTCGACTACTTCGGGCTCGACGCGTGGCGCCAGATCACCGCGGTCGACGCGCGCAACGAGTACCCGCAGCTGCCCGCCAAGTTCGGCGACTCGGTCGCGCGGAGCAACGGGCGTTCCGGGTGCATCGTCGAGCAGTACTTCGGGCGCGTCGTCCCGGGTTCGCACTTCGCCGCCGGCTGGTGGGAGCTGACCCTCGCCCAGCTCCGCTCGCAGACCCTGCGGCATTTCGCCTTCGGCGCGCGGCAGATCCTCATGCACGCCTACTGGCTCACCGACGGCCACGAGGGTGAGGAGATGTTCACCAATCCGCGCTTCGACTTCGCGCCGGGCGTGAACTTCGAGCCGTGGTTCGGCTACCACCGCGCCTATGCGGACGAGACCGCCCGCGTCTCGGTCTTCCTCGACGGTGCCGAGCCGCTGGACGAGGTGGCGGTGCTGTACCCCCTGCGCACCGCCTGGTACGGCGGGCCGGATCACGAGTTCGGCGAGCACACCGCGTTCTGGACCGAGCACCTCGCGCGCGACGGCATCGACTACCACCTCGTCGACGAGCGCGATCTGCGCGCGGCTGCTGTGGCCGATGGGCGCCTGCGCCTGCCGCACGGGCGCGAGTACCGGGTGCTCGTCCTGCCCGGCGTGGAGGTCCTCCGCGACGAACCGGTCCTGGAGGTGCTCGAGGAGTTCGTCGCCGCCGGGGGCCGCGTGTTCTCGACGGGCGTCACCCCGCGGGCCACCCAGACCGCCGGGCACGATGCCGTCATCGCCGAGCGTGTCGCAGCGGTGCGTGAGAGCTCCTCGTGGACCGCGTGGGAGGAGCAGCCCGACTGGGCCTCGGCGGTGCGGCCGCGGGTGTTCGAGGCGATCCCGCCGGGGCCGCGGATCGATGACGAGAGCGGTGTCGAGGGTCAGCTCTGGGTGCGCCGGAGCAGTACGCGGGTGATGGCCTTCAACGACGCGGAGCATCCGCGGTCCGTCGTCGTGCGTCCTGGCACCCTGCGCAGTCGTGTCCGGTGCTGGGATCCGCGCACCGGCAGTGTCGAGGGCTGGCGGGACATCGGCGAGTCCTTCAGCGTCGAGCTGGCGCCGGGCGAGGTGCTCTTGGCGGAGATCGTGTCGACCGGTGAGGCGGCTCCGCAGCGACGGTTCCTCGTCGACGGGTGGTCGGTCGAGATCGAGGGTGTCGAGGTGCCTGTCGATCCGGCCCGGGGCTGGGAGGCCCAGGGCTTCGAGACATTCTCGGGTATCGGCACCTATCGCATGCGGGTGACCCTCGCCGAGACGGATCGTCCCTGGGACCTGGTGCTGCCCGTCGTCCACGGTTCGGCCGCGGTGAGCGTGAACGGTGTCGATCTACGAGAGCTGCCGTGGGCTCCTGGCAAGGTGCCGATCCCCGAGGCCGTATTGCGACCCGGAGAGAACCTGATCGAGATCCGGGTGGCCTCGTCGGCTGCGAATGCGTACTACCGGGGTACCGGGCAACAAGGGGACGGTCTCGCGCCGAGCGGGCTCGGTGCGGTGCCGCTGCTCGTACCTGTCGCGACCTCGTCTGCCGCACATCGGAAGGACTGATCATGCTGAAGGGCGTCGACCCGCTGTTGGGACCGGAGCTGCTCTACGCGCTGGCGCGGATGGGACATGGTGACGAGCTGGCCGTGGTCGACACCAACTATCCCGCGTACGCCGCCGGTGCCGAGGTCGTCCGGCTCGACGGCGTGGACTCCACCGAGGCGATCCGTGCGATCACCTCGGTGATGCCGCTGGACCAGTTCCTCACGTCGCCGCTGCGCTACATGATCGGCACACCGGGTGAGGATCGGCGCGACGTGGCTCAGGACGCGGTCGAGACGGTCGCGGTCGCCGAAGGCCGGGAGGTCGGGGCCGCGCCGATCCATCGCCTGGACTTCTACGAGGCCGCGCGTTCGGTGCGTCTCGTGGTGGCGACGGGTGAGACCCGTCCCTATGGCTGCTTCCTGCTCACCAAGGGCGTCTGGCCCGATCTCCACCCCGGCGACTGACCGACCCGGTGGCGGTAGGCCATCAACCCTTCGCGCGCAGTGGCGGTAGCTGGTCAACCTCAACCGTCCCGATGAGGTTGATGGCCTACCGCCACCGCCGGGCCACGGGCGAACGGATCGGCCCCCGCGCATGGCCGGCGTCCTCAGACCGCGATCTCCTGGAGAGGGTCGCCGCCGTCGATGAGGAGTCGACCGTACGGGTGCAGCGCATCCCGGATGCGGCGCCGTGCGGCCGCGCCGAGCCGCGGATGGCGCCCGTCGAGACAGCCGACGCGGATCGCGAAGGCGAGGTCATAGGGCTCCTCATCTGGCCCCAGGACGAAGTCCTCGATCGCGACACAGCGCACCGAGAGGAGACCCGAGTCGATCAGATCGGTCGCGCGTCGCCGGACCTGGGCGGTACCGGCCGGGGAACGGTCGATCACGAGCACGTGCCCGGTTTCCCCGACACGTCGGGCCACCTCGACGGCCGCGGCGCCCGGCGCGCCGCCGATCTCGAGGACGCGTAGGCCGGGCTCGAGCGGCAGCGCGTCCACGATCGCCGCCAGCCGGTCCGAGAGTCGGGCTCCCATGGCGACAGTATGAGCGCGTCGGCGCCTTTCGTCACCCCTTCTCTTCGTCCCGGAGCCGCAGGGCCCAGTCGAAGAGTCGCTGCTGGATCGCGGCGAACGCCTCACCGGTGACGTCGTACTGCTCGGTGAGCGAGGGCCGGATGTCCATGACGCGGGAGAGCTGGGCGGCGAAGATACGCCGGTCGAAACCGGCATCATGCTCGACGCCCAGGTCCAATAACGTCTCGTCCGTGTACCGGCCGGAACACCGGATGGCGTCCAGGTCGAGGAAGTCGCGGATCTCGCCGCGGGAGTAGACGGCACCGAGCTTGCCGGCGACGGCGTCCCGCTCCGAGAGCACCGGACCGACGCTGAGACGTACTGGTGGATCGGCGCGCCAGCTCATCGCGAAGTCGACCTCGAACATCCTGCCGTCGTCGACGGCACGCAGACGCGCGAAGGTGGAGAAGCCACGCACATGCGCCACCTCGTAGCCGGCGTCTCTCAGTGCTCTGGCTCCGAGGTCTACCGCGGCGCTGAAATCGGTCTCGCTCATCCGCGGGCCGCAGAAGAGATCGATATCGGCGGTCGGGCGGTCGGTCAGCCCGTGCGCGCGGATCGCGCCCGCGCCGGCCAAGGCGAAGCCGCGCCCATCGAGGGCATCCAATAGCAGTTGAGTGATGCGTCGTTGGAACTCGGCGTCGGAGATCACGCCGTCAGGTTACGGCTCAGCGAGCTCCGGGAACTTGGTTTTCCACAGACGCGCGCAGCGCTCGGGAAGCCAGATCTCGGACCAGACTTTCCTGAGTAGATCGGTGTTGAGCAGTTCCTCTTGGTCCTCGGGTGTTCCTTCGCGGACGATCTGCCGGTAGGCGAAGACCAGCTCGGACGGGTTGTCGAGGTCGAAGACTCGTTTTGGTCCCCAGTGGACGGTGATGGGCAGCTCGATCTCACCCGAGGCGGGCCCCCGCAGAGCATCGAGCGAGGAGGGCACCTCGTAGGGAACGATGTCCTTATAGAGAATCTTGTCGGTCACGGGTCTCACCGCCTTCCCGGGGTCGGATACTCCGATTCTACGCCGTCCGAGCCACCACGAAGATCACCGCGAGCCACCCGAAGGCGACCCAGAGAAAGAGGCGCTGCCACCGCCCGGCATCGGGTGCGTCGTTCTCCCACGCGGTGGCGAAGCGCGCGGCGAGGAATCCGGACACGAGGGTCACCGCGAGAGACGCGCCGCGGAGGGGAAGGTCGTCCCCCGTCAGCGCCGTCACGGCGGCCGCGATCGGGAATCCGCCGAAGACGATCGCGCCCGCCTGGTCGTGGCGGCGGTGGGCCGGCGAGAACGAGTCGGGTGTCGTATCGGGCGTGCCCGGCGGGTAGCCGCGCATCGGGTCCATCCGCCAACCTCCCGAGGCGATCAGCGCACACCCCACGATCCCGATCGCGACCGCGGGCCAGGGCTGAGAGGGCGCCAGTCCGACGGCACCCATCACGATCCCCGTGCCGGCGACGAGGAAGTTCACGGTCTGCACCCGGCCACGCGGACCGAGAGCCAACGCGCTCACCGGCTGCCGCCTCGGGTCGTATCCCGGTCGCGTCCACCCGTCGAGGGCGAACACGACCGGGAAGACCGCCGCGGTGACGGCGCCGACCAGGATCACCGGTCCCAGCGGAACGTGGTCGCCGCGACGCCCGCACCGAGGACGGCCGTGACGGCAAGGCTCACCCAGCACCGCCAGGGGACCGTCTCGCCGGCCCAGGCCGCGGAGAGACCGTCGACCGAGGCCCCGAAGGGCAGGACCGAGCCGATGCGGTCGATGACATCGGGGAGTGTGTCCGGTCCGCCGAACATCCCGCCGAGCGCGCCGATCGCGAAGAAGACGATCAGGCCGATGGCGATCGCGGCGTTGGGTGTCGGGGCGAGTGAGGCGACGACCATGCCGAGTGCGTACATCGCCGCGATCGACAGGACCACGATGCCGAGAGCCGGACCGAGGTCGATCGGCAGCCGCGCGTCGAAGGCGACCGCCGCGACCGTGAAGGCGATCGTCAGACCCAGCAGCGCCTGGATCAGGCTGACGATCACCTGGGCACTGAGGACGGTCAGGGGCGAGACCGGGGTGACCGCGAGGCGGCGCAGGATCCCGGTCTTGCGGTAGATCGTCAGGAAGCTCGGCATGTTGACGATGCCGATCGTGGCGATGACGATGGCGAAGACGATCGGCAGGACGTAGATGTCGAGTACTGTGCGGCCTCCGACGATCTCCTCGTCGGTCGACGAGGACATCGCGTTCATGACCAGGATGAGCAGCGGGAGCGCGACCGGGATGACGAGTCCGGCGGTGTCGCGGATGACCATCTTGGCCTCGCCGCGCACCAGCATCGTGAGGGCCCTCAGTCCGCCACCGCCCGAGGCCAGCTGGATCGTTCGTTCACTCATGCCGCGTCCTCCTCGTCGTCGACAGCATCGAGATCGTGACCGGTGATGGCGACGAAGGCCTCCTCGAGGGTCGTCGTCCCGGCCCGAGCCATGACCTCAGCCGGCGTGCCCTCGGCGGCGATCCGGCCGGCGTCGAGCAGCACGACGCGGTCGCACAGTCGCTCCACCTCGTCCATCGCGTGGCTGACGAGGATGACGGACTCCTCGGTCAGCGCCTCGATGGCGGCCCAGATCCGGCGCCGCGCGCGTGGATCGAGACCGGTGGTGAGCTCGTCCAGAATCACGACCCTCGGCCGGCCGACGAGCGCGAGCGCGATGGACAGACGCTGCTGCTGCCCGCCGGAGAGCGACTCGAAGCGGGTATCGCGCTTGCCCCCGAGCTCGACCATCTCGATCACCTCGTCGGCGGATCGAGGATCGGAGTAGAAGCTGCGATACATGTCCACGAGCTCGCTCACGGTGAGAGCATCGTGCAGCTGGGCCTCCTGCAGCTGAACACCGAGCAACTGCCGCACGGCTTTACGATCCTTGCGGGGATCCAGGCCGAGCACCCGGACTGAGCCGGAGTCCGGGGCGCGGAGTCCCGCGACGAGCTCGACGGTGGTGCTCTTGCCTGCGCCGTTGACGCCGAGGACGCCGAGCACCTCACCCGGGTCGACGCGGAAGCTGACATCGTCGACGGCGACGGTGTCCTTGTAGCGCTTGCGGATGTTCTCCACGAGTACGGCTGGTTCAGTCATGGGATCGACGCTAGGTGCCGCGAACGGTCGCTGACCTGTGCCGATCGTCAGCGATCGGGTCATGACTTCCGGCACCCCTGGCCGGCCGCGCGGCACTCTAGGCTGGCCTCATGCGTCGCGTGGCACCCGAGGAGTGGTCGGGTTTCGTCATGCTCGTGGTGTGCGCCGGTGTGTCGCTGCCGGTGATCATCGGCTGGAACACCACCTCGATCCCGTATCTGCTGTGGGTAGCGCTGTTCGCGGTGGCCTTCGTCGCACTTCTCGCCGCGGTGCTGACGACACCGTTCGTGGGGAGGATCGCCTACGGCGTCGCGGTGGTGGCCGGTTGGTTGCTGCTGCTGAGCGTCGACCACACGGGGCTCGTGCCGATCGTGCTCGTCATGGTGGCCGCGTCCGGCCCAGGCCTCGTCTCGGGCCGGACGACGGCGACGATCATCGTCGCCAACACCGCTGTGATCGGCTTCGCGGTATCCCGGACAGACGACAGGTGGGAGAACACCGTCATCTCGGCCGGCTTCTATCTGTTGATCCAGATCGCCTCGTACCTCAGTGTCGCCGCCATCATGCGTGAGCAGCGGCTGCGCGGCGAGTTGTCGGAGGCCCATGTGGAGCTGCAGGCGCAGAGCGTGCTCCTGGAGGAGACCTCGCGGTCCGCTGAGCGGTTGCGGATCTCGCGCGATCTGCATGATCTCATCGGGCACCAGCTGACCGTTCTCACCCTGGAGCTGGAGGCGGCGCGGCATCGAGAGGGAGCCGAGGCCAGGGAGCATGTCGAGCGCGCCGACCGGGTCGCGCGCGACCTGCTCGCGAATGTGCGGTCGACGGTCGGCGAGCTGCGCGACCGACCGATCGATCTGGCGAGCGCGCTCAAGCAGGTGGGCAAGGACGCGCCCGGGCTCGATGTCGATGTGGTCGTCGCGGACGGGGTGTGCCTTGACGAGCGCCAGACCGAGGCTCTCGTGCGGACGATGCAGGAGATCGTCACCAATACCCTGCGCCACGCCCGGGCGGAGAACCTGACGGTCGACGTGCGCCGCGCCGACGACCTCCTGCTGCTGACCGCTGTCGACGACGGCATCGGGTCGGCGGGGGTTCGGCCGGGCAATGGACTGAGCGGGCTCACGGAGCGGCTCGCGGCGCTCGGTGGATCCGTCGAATTCGACGGTGCCAGCGGGTTCCGTGTCGAGGCTCGGGTGCCGGTCCGGTGACCCGCGTGGTGGTCGTCGACGACCAGACCCTGGTGCGTCAGGGCATCCGCACCCTGCTCGACCTCGCGGGCATCGAGGTCGTCGGCGAGGCCGATGACGGCGAGGCGGCGCTCGCCGTGATCGGGGAGAGCTCACCCGATGTCGTCCTGCTCGATCTGCGGATGCCGCGGTACGACGGCATCTGGGCGCTCAACCGGTTGCGCGAGCTCGGCGGTGAGATTCCGGTGTTGGTGTTGACGACCTTCGACGACGATGAGCTCGTCCTCGAGGCGCTGCGTGCGGGCGCCCGCGGCTATCTGCTCAAGGACGTCACCGTCGAGCAGCTCGCTCGTGCCGTCGCGACCCTGGCGGAGGGAGGCACGCTCATCGCGCCGTCGATCACCGATCGCCTCGTGCGCGCGATCCAGTCCGGGCCGCCGCCGGTCGGGGCGGATGCTCCCGCGGTCCAGGAGCTGACCGAGCGCGAGGTCGAGGTGTTGCGGCTCATCGCGGCGGGCTACAGCAACCGCGAGATCGCCGAGGTCGTGTTCCTCGCCGAGGGCACGGTCAAGAACCATGTCTCGACCATCCTGCTCAAGCTCGGCGTACGTGACCGCACCCGCGCGGTGCTCCGTGCCCTGCACGAGGGCATCCTGCGCTAGCCGTGACTGACGGAGGATGTGCTTCTGCGGTCGTCCTGGCAACCGTGGACACACATCCTCCGTCGCCAGCGGGACGGAAGATGTGATTTGAGGGCGGCTATGGCAACCACAGAAGCACATTCTCCGTCCGGCGATCTCGACCTCGGCTTCGAGGTCCAGGTCTGACGGGCGGTGAGTAGTCCCGCACTTTCGCGCTCGAAGTGCGGGATAGCTCACCGCCTGCGCGAGAGGTGCGGGATAGCTCACCGCCTGCGCGAGAGGTGCGGGATAGCTCACCGCCCGAGATAGAGAGTGAGTACTTTCTTTTTGCGTGCTGGCGTGGCATGCTCGCGTCATGGCGACCCAGACCGAGCGGCGTGAGCGCACCATCGCGCTCCTGCTCGATGCCGCGATCGCCTCGCTGAACGAGCGCGGTTACGCCGCCACCACGACGCACGCGATCTGCGAGCGAGCGGGACTGAGCCAGGGAGCGCTCTTCCGACACTTCCCCAGCCGCCGCGCCCTCTTGGCCGCCGCCGCCACCGAGGTCGCCCGGCGGCAGGGCATCGCCTTCGCCGCCGCGGACCTCGGGCCCGTGATCTCGCGGGAGGCCCTCCACCGGGTGCTCCGCGAGCTCGTGCGTCTCGGCTCCTCGGCCGAGAACCGCACCTGGCACGAGCTCATGCTCGCGGCGCGCACCGATGAGGAGCTGCGGAGCGCGCTGGGGCCTGCCACCGACGAGTATCACCGGATCCTCATGGCCGGCGCGGCCGGATTGTTCGAGGCCGCGTCCGCTCCCGATCCGCGCGCGCTGCTGCGCGTGGTGATCAGCGTCGTCGACGGGCTCGCCCTCGCGGTCCCCGTCTCCCACAGCGCGGCGGATATCGACGCCGCCGTCGACCAACTTGCCACCCTCGTGTGGCCCGTCCTGCAGGAGTGACATGCAGCAACCCTCACGCCAGCCGCACGCCATCGTCGTCGGCGCGGGCCTCGCGGGCCTGGTCGCCACCTACGAGCTGGTACGCGCCGGCAAACGCGTGCTCGTCCTCGACCAGGAGAATCGCGCCAATCTCGGCGGCCAGGCCTGGTGGTCGCTCGGCGGGCTCTTCTTCGTCGACTCACCCGAGCAGCGCCGGATGGGCGTCAAGGACTCCTTCGATCTCGCTTGGCAGGACTGGCAGGGGTCGGCCGGATTCGACCGCCTCGAGGACGAGGATGTCTGGGCGCGCCAGTGGGCCGAGGCCTATGTGCGGTTCGCGACCTATGAGAAGCGCGACTACCTGCGCGAGCTGGGACTGAAGGTCCTCCCCATCGTCGGCTGGGCCGAGCGGGGACGCGGCGACGCCCTCGGTCACGGCAACTCCGTTCCGCGCTTCCACCTCACCTGGGGGACCGGGCCCGAGGTCGTGCGCGTCTTCGCCGAGCCCGTGCAGGCCGCCGAGCGCACCGGCATGGTCGAGTTCGGCTTCCGGCATCGTGTCGACGAGCTGATCGTCGAGGACGGCGCGGTCGTCGGAGTCCGGGGCGCGGTGCTCGCGCCCGACGAGGCCGAGCGGGGCGTGGCCTCCAACCGTGACGTGGTGGAGGACTTCGAGCTGCGTGCTCCCGCGGTGATCGTCACCTCCGGCGGCATCGGTCACAACCACGACCTCATCCGCGACAACTGGCCCACGGACCGTCTCGGGCCGGCGCCGCGGCACATGATCTCCGGTGTCCCCGCCCACGTCGACGGCCGCATGCTGTCCATCACCGCGGACGCCGGCGGGCGCATCGTCAACCGCGACCGCATGTGGCACTACACCGAGGGCGTCCACAATTGGAATCCCGTGTGGGCCGATCACGCCATCCGCATCATCCCCGGCCCTAGCTCGCTCTGGCTCGACGCGACCGGTCGCCGCCTTCCCGCGCCGAACTTCCCCGGCTTCGACAGCCTCGGAACGCTGCGCGAGATCCTCTCGACCGGGTACGACTACTCCTGGTTCGTGCTCACGCAGTCGGTGATCGAGAAGGAGTTCGCGCTGTCGGGTTCGGAGCAGAATCCCGACATCACCGGCAAGGACCTTCGATTCCTGCTCAAGAGCCGGCTCGCGAAGGGGGCGCCGGGGCCCGTCGAGGCCTTCAAGGAGCACGGGATCGACTTCGTCATCGCGGACACGGTCCGCGAGCTTGTACAGAAGATGAACGGCATCGTCTCCGATGACGATGAGCCGCGCGGTCCGATGCTCGATGCCGACCTGGTGGAACGTCAGGTGCTCGCCCGCGATGCCGAGCTCGCCAACGACTTCGGCAAGGACCTCCAGCTCATGGCGATCGCCAACGCACGTCGTTCGCGGACGGACAAGCTCGTGCGCGTGGCCAAGCCCCATCGCTTCGCCGACCCCGAGCACGGCCCGCTCATCGCGGTACGGCTCAATATCCTCACTCGCAAGACGCTGGGCGGTCTCCAGACGGACCTGAACTCCCAGGTCATCGACCCGGACGGCGAACCGGTGCCGGGGTTGTACGCGGCGGGCGAGGTCGCCGGCTTCGGCGGAGGCGGTGTGCACGGCTACAACGCGCTCGAAGGCACGTTCCTCGGCGGCTGCATCTTCTCCGGTCGCGCCGCCGGCAGGGCCCTCGCCCGCAGTTGACCCCCACGTGGCGGCGGTAGGCCATCAACCTTTCCCGCCCGGTAGCGGTAGAGGGTCAACCTCAACCGGGCTCGATGAGGTTGATGAGATACCGCCACCGGGCGAGGAGGTGGGGTCAGCCGCGACGCCAGGGTGAGTAGTCGTCGTCGCGCTGCCATCGTTCCGTGCGGACCACCGCTGGCCGCCCGAATCGATAGGTCGCATCGGGATGCCAGCCGGCGACCATGGTCGCGGTGTCATCGTCGATGGGAAGGGCGCGCGTCGCCCCTTCCAGATAGGCGACGGGCTGGATGTGCACGCCGTCCCACTCGTGCGCCACGGCGCGCCAATCGGGGAGCACCCATCGCCCGCGCCACCCGGTGACATCGTGCCAGCTGCCGGCGGTGTCCTTCGGTGCCTCGCGCGGATGACGACGACACAGCTCGACCCACGCGTCGGCGGTGCTGATCTCCAGCACCGCGCCCCCGTCATCGATCAGCCGGGCCTCGTAGCGGGTGTGGTCGAAGGCGTCCTCCTCCAGCCACAGCCCGACGGGACCGAGGCCGTCGACGGCGCGCGTCGTGTGGATCGCGGGCATCGGCGTCGACCACCAGCCACCGACCTCCCACCATTCGTCCGTGACGTCCTCGCCGTCGGTGAGATCCGGGTCGACCAGCCACCACTGTTCCGCCGAGGCCGGTGTCGACCACCAGGAGGCAGCGGGGTGTGCGACGACCCGTTCGGCGATCGGCCGCAGCGCCTCGATCACCGCCGGATGGGCGCAGAGGACGTCCTCCTGGTCCGGGGATTGCCAGTACCTGGCTCGGTCGGCCGAGGCGGCGAAGGCGCGCATGAGCCGGCGGGCGTCGAGGTCGACCTCGATCGCGGCGAGGTGCGCGATGAAGCCCTCGAGATCGGCATCGTCACGCATCCGCGTCGGTTCCGTCGCGGATGGCAGTGCGGATCTGAGCGCCTGCAGGGCACGGGTCCAGATGCTCCCCGCGGCGACGAAGGGCGCCGATCCCGGTTCGGGGGTCGTCAGGTCCCCGACCCATCCGAGCAGCCCATCGTCGGCCTCGGCGGTCAGCTCGAAGCAGAGACGCCGGCCTCGTGGCCCCGTGAGGAGTCGATCGGCATCGAGCATGGACGTACGGTAGCGCGCCCGGAGGCTTGGGCCGAGACGATCGATCCCGACCGACCGAGCCTACGATGGGGGCGTGATCGCCCCGACCGCCCCGATGGCGCGCGCGCTGCGTGCGCTCGCGGTCGGTGCCGTGGTGACGACCGTGGCGGTGCTGGCGCACGTGCTCGGGCACGGCACCCCGCCTCCGGTCGTCGCCCTTGTGCCGGTCGTGGCCGTGGTGGCAGCCGTCGCGCTCGCGATGTCGGGCCGTCGCTGGTCCTTCGGCGCGCTGGTGCTCGGTGTCGGGACGGCGCAGGTGGCCGTGCACGGGCTCTCGGTCTATCTGACCGGGGACGCGCACGTCTCGGTCGCGATGATCGCGGCGCACGTGGTGGCCACCCTCGTCAGCTGCCTGTCGCTGAGCGCGGGTGAAAGCCTGTGGTGGCGCCTCTGGCGGTGGATGACGCGTGCCCTGACCCAGCTGACCCTCGTCGCTCCGCCGAGCCTTCGGCGGCTGCCCGGCTACGGCGTCACCTCTCGCATCGTCCCGGTCGGCTGGCATGCCGACGTGCTGCCGACGCGCGGGCCACCCTCCTTCGTCTGACCCCCGAACCATCCCGCGACTCAGTCCGGCGGTGGTATCCGATGCGTCGGCCTGCCCCGCCCGATGAGACTGATAGTGATGCATCGTGGTCGCTAGAGGCGCCGTTATGCATCACCGTCGCTCCCCGGGCGGACGAAATCTGATGCGAAACGGCTGCCCCCGCGACCGCGATGCATCATCATCGGTTCGCTCCGCCAGGCTGGCCGCTCCGCAGTGCTCGGGGATGCCCAGTACCGCTCCATTGCGGCTCCGTGACCGATCACGGACGCCGCCCGCTCTCCTGCGCTCGCAGGAGCTCAGTCGAAGGACTCACCATGCACCAACGTCATCTCACGCGCGCCGCCATCGTCGGCGGTGCCGCGTCCACCCTGCTGCTGCTCGGCGCCGCCGGAGCCTCAGCCCACATCGATGTCTCTCCGACCACCACGGAGGCCGGCGCCTACTCGGTGCTGAGCTTCGCGGTCGGCCACGGCTGCGACGGATCGGCGACCACCTCCGTCGCCATTGACATCCCCGAGGAGGTCGTCACCGTGACCCCGACCGCGCACCCGGGTTGGGAGATCAGCACCGTGACGAACGACGATCACGTCGACCAGGTCGTCTTCACCGCCGATCAGCCCCTCGAGGACGGCATCCGCGACACCTTCGAGCTCGCCCTCCCGCTGCCCGAGACGGCGGGCGAGGACGTCGTCTTCCCGATCCGCCAGACGTGCGAGGAGGGGGAGACCGCCTGGACCGAGACGAGTTCGGAGGGGGAGGATGAACCGGCACATCCGGCGCCCTATCTGACCCTGACCGAGGCTGATGCCTCGGCCGGTGACGAGGGCGACACGAGCTCGTCCGCCGCTCAGGCGGCCGGCTGGGGCGGCCTCGCGCTCGGCGCCCTGGGTCTCGCGGCCGGTGTGACGGCTCTCCTGCGCACACGGCGCTCGGCGTGACAGCCGCGACCGCCCGGCGGGCGGTGCTCGCCGGGCTGGTCGCGTGCCTATTCGTTCTGATGCCCACGTCCGCGTCCGGGCACGCGAACCTGGTCGACACCGATCCCGCCGACGGCGAGGTCGTGCCGACCGCGCCCGATCGGCTCACCGTGCGTTTCGACGAGACCGTGGTGGCCGCGGCAGCCGGCAACGAGCTCCTGGACGCGCGGGGCAGGACGGTCGATGCCGAGTTCTCCGCCGACGGGGCGAAGCTCACGGTCGTGCCGGCGGAGGCTCTCGGCGACGGGACGTATCTGCTGCGGTGGCGGGTGATCTCCGCGGACAGCCACCCTGTCTCGGGCGGGATCAGCTTCTCGGTCGGTGAGCCGAGCGAGAGCGTGATCCCCATGCCGTCGGTGCAGGAGCAGCGGGAGGTCAACGTCCTGAAGGCGGTGGCCGAAACGGTGCGCTACGGAGGTGTCCTCGTGCTGGCGGGTCTCGCTGTCTTCGGGATGCTGGCGGTGCCTGTCACGCGACGCGACGATGTGGCTCGCGTCCGGCTGCGCCGGGCCACGACGGGAGCGGCCGTCGCCGCGTGCGCGGGTGCGGTGCTGCTGGTGCCGCTGACCGCGTGGTGGGAGTCCGGGGAACCGCTCGGGTCATCCTCGGGGCTTACGGTGGCTGATCCCTCGGCCGTCGCCGCCGTCCTGGTCGTGCTCGGTGCGGTCGCGATCCTGGGGACGCCTCGGCTCGGGGGTCCCGCTCTGGCGGGTGCGGGTGTCGGCGCTGTGCTGGGATCCTTGACGGTGGTCGGTCATACACGGAGCTACGGTCCGGCATGGCTCGTGCTGCCCGCCGACCTGCTGCACGTCGCGTCGGCGGCCGTGTGGGCCGGGGGACTCGTGGGACTGCTGATCGTCCTCGCGTCCCGGCCACGAGCACGTGACGCCGCGCGGATGGTCGCCCGGTTCTCGTCGGTGGCCGTCGGAGCGGTCGCGCTGCTGGCAGTGGGTGCCCTGGCGCTCTACTGGCGGATCTCCGGCTCCTTCCAGGGCCTCTGGCAGACCGGCTACGGGCGGCTGGTGCTCGTCAAGGTGCTCGTCACGGCACTCGTCATCGTGCTCGGTGCGTGGAATCGGCACCGGCTCGTCGGCTCGGTCGAGAGTTCGGGCGATGCCCGGCGGACGTTGCGCCGCATCCTCGCCGCCGAGGCGGGTGCGCTGGGCGTCGTGGTGGCGGTCACCGGCGTGCTCGTGTCGGTGTCGCCGCGTTCCGCATCCCTCGCCGAGGCGGGTGAGCGCACCGGCGGACCGGCCGGGCCCGGTGCGGTGCTGGCGATCCTGATTCTCGGCTGCGCGCTCGGCGCGGCCACCTTCCGACTTCTTCCTTCCTTCCGAAAGGATCTTTCCTGATGCGTCTTCTTCGTTTCATCGGCGTCGCCGTCGCCGGCCTGTCCCTGCTGATGCTCTGGTCGGTGGCACCGGCCGCGGCTCACGCTCAGCTCATCGGCAGCACCCCCGAGGCCGACGAGGTGCTCGATGCGGCCCCGTCCGAGATCGAGCTGGAGTTCAACGAGGTGCTCATCGAGACGGGCTCGACCATGCTCCTCATCGACAGCGAGGGTGAGAACCGCGTCGCCGGAGACGCGGTGCTCGACGGACGATTCGTCCGTGCCGATGTCGCGCCGGATCTCCCCGACGGCTCCTATGAGATCCGCTGGCGCGTGGTCTCGGCCGATGGCCACCCGATCAACGGCCGGATCCCGTTCTCGATAGGCGCCCCGGGCGACCCCGTTCCCGACGAGCCGGCCGATGGGGGCGACGAGGACGAGGGCTCGATGACCATGCCCATCGTGCTCGTCGCCGGCGGTGTCGTCGTGGTCGGCGTGGTGGGCTGGCTGGTGCTCGGCGGCCGCCGCCGCTGACCTCGCTCGGGCCTCGGCGGTAGGCCATCAACCCTTCGCTCGACGTGGCGGTAGGTCATCAACCTCATTCCTCGCCGATGAGGTTGATGGCCTACCGCCACGAGGACGAGCCGCGGCGGTCATGGGCGAGGGACCACCCGAGGGCGGCCAGGACGACGACGATCCCGGCGATGCAGGTGCCGACCACGGTCGCGGTCTCGCCCCACGCGGTGACGATGATGCCCACGAGCGCCCACACCAGCGTCACCGGGTACAGGGGAAGCTGCGCGCCGTAGAGAGCTGTCACCGCCGTGCCGATCAGAACAGCCAGGATGAGGACGGCGATCTGCCACCACTGCTCACCCGGATCGCCGAAGCTCGCACCGATGTCCGATGCCCAGTTCTGGAAGACCGCCGCAGTGGCCCAGGCGGCGTAGATCCCGACGGTCGAACGGGTGAGCACCGTGAGCCAGGTCGGAGCGCCGTGATCCGCGGTCGTGGCGGCGATCCGCGCCGCGTCGAGCAGGGCGACCGTCATGACGGTCAGCACGACCGAGGTCACCCACGGCCACTCGGCCGCCGAGACTCCGATCCACACGGCCGCGCCCACGAAAGCGACGAGCAGATCGATGCTCAGCCGCATCGGCTGTCCCGTGCCCGTCGACCGCTTCCACAGCATCGCGACGGCGGTCACGATCGAGAGCGCGTAGATGAGACCCCAGAGCGAGAAGGTGTACCCGGCCGGTGTGATCAGCAGGTCGGTCGTCGACTCGTTCGGCTGCGCTCCACCACCTGCATAAGGGACGACAGGAGCCGCCGCCTGCAGGATCGACGCCAGCACGACGACGGCGAGCAGCGGCCGAGACACGTCGGGACGGCGGGCGGGGGAAGCGTTCGGGGAGTGCTCGCTCATAGGACGACGGTAGGCATTCTGACCGCGTTCAGCAGCACGAGCGGACGTTGCCCGCCCTGGTTAGGCTCGTCGTGACACCGCCGCCGCGTCGCCGGCCGACTGCCAGAAGGACATCGTGAGCGAATCAGAGTTCGAGCGTCTCTCCGAGACGTTGCCGGATCTTCGCGCGATTCCCGATCGCATCGCCGGTGACTCGCGGCTGGCCCTCAAGGAGCTCCAGAACCGGCTGGTGGCCTTCCAGCTCAAGTACCAGTTCGCGATCGACCAGCTCGAGACCAAGATCAACATCCTCCGCGAGGAGTTCGAGCACACCCACGAGTACAGCCCGATCGAGCATGTGCGCACACGGCTGAAGTCGATGGACAGCCTGCTGGACAAGATCGAGCGCACGGGCAGCCCGCGGGATCTGGAACAGGTCGGGGAGCATATCCGCGACATCGCCGGGGTGCGGATCACCTGCGCCTTCGTGGCCGATGCCTACTGGATCGCCGACATGCTGACGAGCCAGCCCGATGTGACTGTGATCGAGGTCAAGGACTACATCGTCGAGCCGAAGGACAACGGCTACCAGAGCCTGCATCTCATCGTGCAGACGCCGGTCTACCTCTCGGATCACACCGAGCAGGTCTATGTCGAGGTGCAGATCCGCACCATCGCGATGGACTTCTGGGCGAGCCTCGAGCACAAGATCTACTACAAGTACGAGGGCGAGATCCCCGAGCGCCTGCGCGATGAGCTGCATCAGGCCGCGGTGGTGGCCGACCATCTCGACCGCACCATGGCGCGCCTGCACGACGAGGTCTCGCGTCTCGGCGGTCGCGACGGTGTCGTCCGGCATCAGCGCCACGACTAGGGCGTGTCTGGCCCGGACGGACCTACACTCGGCGCATGACGTTCCCGATCGCCCTCCAGGACGGCGTGGTCCTCCGCGTCCTCGAGCCCGATGACGCGCCGGCCCTCGCCGCGGCGCTGCTGCGCAATCGTCAGCACCTGGCTCCGTGGGAGCCGGAGCGTTCGCCCGAGTACTTCACCACCGACGGCCAGCTCGACCGGATCGAGCGCATGCTCACCGGCATGGCGCAGGGCACGCAGGTGCCGCTGGTGCTCTCGCACGATCATCACGTCGTGGGGACGATCAGCGTCAACGACATCGTGCTGGGGGCATTCCAGAACGGCCATATCGGCTACTGGACGGATGCGCGCTTCCAGAGTCGCGGGCTGATGACCGCCGCGGTACGCCACGTCGTGGAGTTCTCGCGCGACTCGCTCGGCCTCCACCGGCTGCAGGCGGGCACGCTCCTGGAGAATATCCGCTCGCAGCGGGTGCTGGAGCGCAACGGGTTCGTGCGATTCGGCACGGCGCCGGAGTACCTGCGGATCGCCGGACGGTGGCAGGACCATCTCCTCTACCAGCGGATCCTCACGCACTGACGACGCCGAGCGGGCGGTGCGTGGTCGGGAGCGGTGACCTACGCACGCCTCGACCGCGTCCAGAGGTGCGTAGCCCACCGCCGGTCGGGTGATGAGGTGCGCACGTCACCGCTGGTTCTCGGCAGGGGTGGCGTCAGCGGTGGCCGATGGCACCGGGCAGCCCATCGGAATCCGTGTGACCCTCGAAGGATGAGTGACACATCGCTTTCGCTCGCGGACGCCACGGCTCGCGTCGACCCACGTCACTGGCGCGTCGTCGAGGGCTCACTGCGGACGTCCTTCGCCACTGGCGACTTCATGGGCGGGCTGGACTTCATCGCCAAGGTCGCCGAGGCGGCTGAGCGCGCGCAGCATCACCCCGATATCGACCTGCGCTACGGCCGGGTGCACGTCGCACTCGTGTCCCACGACGTGGGCGCGTTGACTGAGCGCGACACCGCGCTGGCGGCGGAGATCTCCGCTATCGCCGACGAGCTCGGCATCGAGGGGGAGCCGGGGATGCCGCGCCGGATCACGATCGGCATCGACACGCTCGATGCCGAGACGATCCGGCCGTTCTGGAGGGCGGCGCTGGCCTATGCGGACGTCGACGGCGATCTCGTCGATCCCGAAGGCATCGCCCCGGCGGTGTGGTTCCAGTCGATGGAGGAGCCTCGGGCGCAGCGCAACCGGCTCCACCTGGACATCCTGGTGCCCGTCGATGCGGCCGAGCAGCGCGTGGCCGAGGTGATCGAGGCGGGCGGCACGCTGCTCACCGATCGCTTCGCCCCGAGTTGGTGGGTCCTCGCGGACGCTGAGGGCAACGAGGCCTGCATCTGCACCGAGATGCCCCCACCCACCGCGGACTGACGAGGCGACGAGACGCGCCGGGCGGTGAGCTGCGCACCTCTCACCTGCCGGGGCGGTGACGTACGCACCTCTCAACACCGGCGGTCTCAATCGGTCGAAGCAACATCTTTGATGAGGAGTTGTTGTGAGGCATTCGGTGCAGACGCGTCGGCGGTTCTATGAGTTGGTGTGTTTAGAGGGTTATGGTCTGTCGTCTGCGGCGTTTGCGGTTGGGGCGGGGATGGGGTCTTCGACGAGGTGGTGGCGGCAGGCTTTCGGTATGGATATCGAGGTCAGCAAGGGTGTTCATGGGGGACCACGGATCGGTGTTGCGCGTGATGTCGATGTCAGTGATGGGCGGGTCCGGTCGCGGCGGG